>NZ_JBXAHL010000030.1:0-103763 GCF_058795055.1 Cupriavidus sp. GW823-FHT06D04
AAGCTGATCGTCTGGGGCAAGGACCGCGACGAGGCGCTGGCGCGCATGCGCCAGGCGCTGGCGGCCTACCACGTGGTTGGGCTGTCGACCAACGTGGCTTTCCTGCAGCGGCTGGTGTCGTCCCAGGCGTTCCGCACCGCCGATCTCGACACCGGCCTGATCGAGCGCAACGAGAAGGTGTTGTTCCCGCCGCCGGCGCCGGTCGGCCTGGAAGTCATCGCGCTGGCGGTGGCGGCGCTGTTCGACCGCGAGGCCCGCGAGCGCCGCATCGACGCCGCCGACCAGCATTCGCCGTGGACCCATGGCGGCACGTGGCGGCTGAACGGCGGCGTGTCGCGCGCGCTGCGCTTCGGCTATGGCGAGCAGGTGCTGGAGGTGACGCTGAGCACCAATGAGCGCGGCAGCACGCTGATCTATGCGGACCAGGCGGCGCCCTTTGCCTGCACTTGCCAGGCCGACGATATCCGCATCAACCTCGGCACCCGGCGCGCGCACGGGCAGGTGCATGCCGATGGCGAGACCTTCCACGTCTTCTATGCCGGGCGGCATGTGAGCCTGGCCTGGCTCGATCCGCTGGCCCATGCCGGCGAGACCGAAAGCGAGGGCGGCAAGCTCACTGCGCCGATGCCCGGGAAGGTCATTGCCGTGATGGTCGAGGCTGGCAGCACCGTCACGCGCGGCACGCCGTTGCTGGTGATGGAGGCCATGAAGATGGAGCACACCATCAGCGCACCGGTGGATGGGGTGGTGAGTGAGGTGCTTTACGGGGTGGGGGAGCAGGTTGTGGAGGGGGCGCAGCTTCTGGCGTTCGAGGGGAAGTCGGGGACTTGATGCGCGCTAGGGGTGGCAGGGGCGCGGTCACCGTTGCCCCAACCAACCCCACGCCGGGTTCCTCTGCCAAAATACGCCTTTACCCCCACCAGAATCCCCTGGAGACAAAATGAAGTTGCAGTTGTACGTCCCCGACGGCCGCTACGACCCCTGGATCGCAGGCTTCGCCGAGGCACTGCCCGAAGCGCAATGTGTGACGTGGGAGGACAGCCGTGGCGAACCGGCCGACTACGCCGTGGTCTGGCGCCCGCCGGTGGAGATGCTGCGTGGCCGTACCGACCTGAAGGCGGTGTTCAACCTGGGCGCCGGCGTCGACGGCATCCTGCGCCTGCGCGATGAAGCCCCTGACGCCTTGCCCGCCGGCGTGCCGATCGTTCGGCTCGACGATGCCGGCATGGCCGCGCAGATGGCCGAGTACGTCACCCACGCGGTGCTGCGCTATTTCCGCAAGATGGACGCCTACGAGGCTCAGCAGCGCGCCGGCAACTGGAAGTTCCTGAAGCCGCATCGCCGCGAGGATTTCACCATCGGCGTGATGGGGGTGGGCACGCTCGGCACGCATATCGCGCGCACGCTGGCGGGCTTCGGCTTCCCGGTGCGTGGCTGGAGCCGCACCGCGCGCGCCATCGAAGGCGTGAGCGGCTTCTATGGCGATGCCGGGCAGGCGCCGTTCCTCGATGGCCTGCGCGTGCTGGTCAATGTGCTCCCGCTGACGCCCCAGACCGAGAACATCCTCAACGCCGGGCTGTTCGCGCGCCTGGCGCAGGGCGCATATGTGATCAACGTCGCGCGCGGGCAGCACCTGGCCGAGGAAGACCTGCTTGCCGCGGTGCAGTCGGGGCAGGTTGCCGGTGCCACGCTCGACGTGTTCCGCACCGAGCCGTTGCCGGCGGAACACCCGTTCTGGCAGGAGCCGCGCATCACCCTCACGCCGCATATCTCTGCGCTCACGCTGCGCGAGGACAGCATCGCGCAGATCGCCGGCAAGATCCGCGCGCTGCGCGCGGGCCAGCCGATCGCGGGCGTGGTCGACGTGCAGCGGGGCTACTGAGCGCCCCGACCAAGACGAACTAGAGACAGGAGACAGCCATGACCATGCCGAACTACGTGAAGATCGTTGAAGTCGGCCCGCGCGACGGCCTGCAGAACGAGAAGGCGATGGTGCCGACCGAGGTCAAGGTCGCGCTGATCAACCAGCTGACCGATGCCGGCTTCGTCAATATCGAGGCGGCGTCGTTCGTGTCGCCCAAGTGGGTGCCGCAGATGGCCGACGGTGCCGACGTGATGGCGCGCATCCAGCGCCGGCCCGGCACGCTGTATTCGGCGCTGACGCCGAATATGAAGGGGTTTGAAGGCGCGATCGAGGCCGGTGCCGACGAGGTGGTGATCTTCGGCGCCGCCAGCGAGGCGTTCTCGCAGAAGAACATCAATTGCTCGATTGCCGAGTCGATCGCGCGCTTTGCGCCGGTGGCCGCCGCAGCGAAGGAGAAGGGCGTGCGCCTGCGCGGCAGCATCTCGTGCGCGCTGGGCTGCCCGTACCAGGGCGAGGTGCCGGTGCACGCGGTGGTCGACGTGGTGCGGCGCATGCGCGAGCTGGGCTGCGACGAGATCGATATCGCCGACACCATCGGCGTGGGCACCCCCGTGCGCGTGCAGGAGGTGATGCGCGCCGCGGCCGCGGAGTTTGCGCTGGACCGCCTGTCGGGCCACTTCCACGATACCTACGGGCAGGCGCTGTCCAATATCCTGGCCAGCCTGGAAGTGGGCATCTCGATCTTCCATGCGTCGGTGGCGGGGCTGGGCGGCTGCCCGTACGCCAAGGGCGCGACCGGCAACGTGGCGACCGAGGACGTGCTGTACATGCTGCACGGCATGGGCATCCACACCGGCATCGACCTGGAAGCGGTGGTGCGCACCGGCGACTATATCTCGCAGGCAATCGGCCGCGCCAACAGCTCGCGCGTGGGCCGTGCCTTGCTGACCAGGTGGGCCGCCGCCAGCGATGCTGCGCCCGCCTGCGCGTAAGTGCGGATCAGGCGCGGGCCACAGAACAAGGAGAAGAACGCATGACGGTGAATGACGAAGCGCTGCCCGAGTCCGCGCAGCGCGTCGCGGACCTGCTGGCCGGGCTTGGCCATGACCGGCCCGTGGTGATGCTGCCGGCCACCGGCAAGACCTCGGCCGAGGCCGCGGCGGGCCTGGGCTGCAGCGTGGCGGAGATCGCCAAGTCCATCATCTTCCGGCGCGTGGCCGACGATGCGCCGGTGCTGGTGATCGCCAGCGGCAGCAACCGCGTCGACGAGGCCAAGGTGGCCGCGCGCGTGGGCGCGCTCGGAAAGGCCGACGCGCGCTTCGTGCGCGAGAAGACCGGCTATGCCATCGGCGGCGTCTGCCCGATCGGCCATGCGGTGGCGCCGGTGATGCTGCTGGACCAGGACCTGTTCCGCTACGACAGCTTGTGGGCCGCGGCGGGGCATCCCCATGCGGTCTTCAACCTGACGCCGCAGCAGTTGCAGCAGATGACGGGCGCTGAAGTGGCCGACGTCGCGGCAGGCTCGGTGGCATGAGTCCCGATCTGCGCCCTGGCCTGACCTTCAGCTGGCAATACACGGTGCCGCCCAAGGCCACTGTGCCGCGCCTGTACGACGATATCCCGGGCTGCCCCGAGATGCCCGACGTGCTGGCCACCGGCTATATGGTCGGCATCATGGAATGTGCCTGCCTGCAGATGCTGCGCGAGCACCTGGACTGGCCGCGCGAGCAGTCGCTCGGCACGCTGGTCAGCTTCTCGCACCTGGCGCCGACGCCGCCGGGCATGACGGTGACGGTCAAGGGCGAACTGGTGGCGGTGGACGGGCGCCGCCTGCGCTTCCAGCTGAGCGCCTGGGACGGCGAGGACAAGATCTCCGAGGGCGTGCATGAGCGCCACCTGATCGACGCCGGCCGCTTCAACGAGAAAGTGGCGGCCAAGGCCGCGCGCGCGGCGGGCTGAGTGCCGAGCGAGCGCAACGCCATGGCCTCTACGCCCCCCACACCCATCACGCCTGCCTTGCTGGCCGCGGAACTGGCCGCGCAGGCCGACGCCGCGCGGCAAGCCTCGCCGGTGCCGTCGCCATGCCGCAACGTCTGCCGCATGGACCCTGCCAGCGGCTACTGCGAGGGCTGCCTGCGCACCATCGAAGAGATTGCCGGCTGGTCGTCCGCCGGCGACGAAGACAAGCGCCGCATCTGGGCGCAGCTGCCGCAGCGCGCCGCATGGCTGGCAGGCGAGGAGACATCCCCTTGAACGAAAGCCCGGTCCCGCAGTTGCCGGCCACCATGCGCGTGTTCGAGCGCGGCTGGCTGTCGGCCAACAATATCCTGTTCGTGGAGGGCGACGATACGGTGCTGGTCGATACCGGCTACGTCACCCACGCGCCGCAGACGGTGGCGCTGGTGGCGGCTGCCTTGCAGGGCCGGCGGCTTGCACGCGTGATCAATACCCATCTCCACTCCGACCACTGCGGCGGCAATGCCGCGCTGCAGGCGCGCTGGCAGCCGCGCACCGCGATCCCCGCGGCCGAGGCCGCAGCCGTTGCCGCGTGGGATACGGAAGCGCTCAGCTACAACGCCACCGGCCAGCAGTGCGACCGCTTCACCTTCGACAGCGTGCTGAGCGACGGCGACAGGTTGCGCCTGGGCGGCATCGACTGGCAAGTCGTGGCCGCCCCCGGCCATGACCCGCACGCGGTGATGCTGTTCGCGCCGGCCGAGCGCATCCTGGTTTCCGGCGATGCGCTGTGGGAGAACGGCTTCGGCGTGATCTTCCCCGAGCTGGATGGCGAGAGCGGCTTTGCCGAGCAGGCGGCGGTGCTGGAACGCATCGCCCAGCTCGACGCGCGGCTGGTGATCCCGGGCCATGGCCGGATGTTCACCGATGTGGCGGCGGCGGTCGAACGCGCCCAGGGGCGCCTGGCCTACCTGGGCGCCGATCCGGCGCGCAATGCCAGCCATGCGGTCAAGGTGCTGGTGAAGTTCAAGCTGCTGGAGCAGCAGCGCATGACCCAGGACGCGCTGGTGGCATGGATGGAAGCCGCGCCGCTGATGGTGCGCATCCGCCAGCGCTTCATGCCGGGGCTGGCGATAGCCGAGATCTGCGCGCAGACGGTGCGCGCGCTGGCGGGGGTGAAGGCGCTGGCGGTGGAGGGGGAGTGGGTGGTGAACTGGGATTGATTCACCACGCCTGCCCGCGTCCTCAGAACGACGTCCTGAACCCCACCTTGACACTGCGCCCGGCCAGCGGCGCGATATCACGCAGGATCGACGCCGAGTTGCGCGCATCCTGGTTGGTCAGGTTGTCGCCGCGCAGGTACACCAGCGTCTGCGTGCCCGACACCTTGAACTTATAGGTCAGCGCCAGGCTCAGCAGCGTATAGGCATCGGTCGGCGTGTCGTTGGTTGGCACGCGGGTCTGCTTTGCGGCGTAGGTCACATCCACGCGCGCGCCCCACGGGCCCGCGCCATACACCAGCGCGCCACCCAGGCGCAGCGGTGCCAGGCGCGGCAGCGGTTCGCCGGTATCGCGGTTCTCGCCGCGCACATAGTCGGCGCGCGCCTCGAAGTCCAGCGTGTCGCTGGTGGTCAGCATCTTCTGCAGCAGCCGCGTCTTGCCTTCGGCCTCGAAGCCGTACAGTGTGGCCGGCACACCCAGGTACTGGAACTCCGGCAGCGCACCCGGGCTGCCGGCGGCGATCACGTCGCCCGCCTCGTCACGCGTGCGGCCGGTGGCGTTCAGCGCCAGGTAGTTGGCAAAGCGGCTGTAGTAGCCTGACACGCCGGCGCTGTGCGCCCCGGACTTGAAGCGCACGCCCAGGTCGATCGACGTGGCCCGTTCCTTGTTGGCATTGGGGTCGCCCAGCTCCCAGGCGCCGGTGGCCACGTGGGGGCCGTTGGCATACAGCTCGTAGAAGGTCGGCGCGCGCTCGGTGTACGACAGGTTGCTGGTCAGCGACCACAGCGGGTTGACCTTGTAGAGCAGCCCGGCCGAGGCGCTGGTGGCGTTGAAGCTGCGGTTGGCATCGGTAAAGCGGTCGTTGCCGTTGGCGCTGGCCTTGATGCTGCTGTGGTCCAGGCGCCCGCCCAGGTTCAGCTTGAGGTCGCCGGAAGCGGTCAGCGGCAGTTCCTCGAACACGAACAGCGCCGCGTTATCCGTATTGGTGCTCGGCACGAATGCCTCTTCGCCCAGCGCCGAGAAGTCGGTATGGCCGAACTGCGTGCCGATCACGCCCGTCATGTTGCCGATCTTCGCGTGCCTGGCCTCCAGGCGCGCATCCCAGCCCCGGTTCTTGAAGATGGTGCCGGTCTCGCCGCCCTCGATTTCCTTGTGCTCATAGTCGGTATAGCTGAACTTGCCCTTGACCGATTCGAGCCAGCCGGCGGTGTTGCCGGCCAGGTTGCGCGCCTCGCCTTCGAGCGCAAAGCGGTCCTGCCGCATCTTCAGCCGCACGTCGTCCTCGGCGGGCGTGCCGTACTCATTGCGGTAGGCGCTGTAGTTGGCGCCGACGAAGCCGTCGGCCCAGGTGTAGGAGCCGCCCATCGCGCCGCCTTCCTGCTGTGCGCTGGTGTTGGGCAGGCGGCCATAGGCTTCGGTCTCGCCTGCGGGCAGCGGATCGGTGGTGCGCAGGCGGTCGCTGCGGGCGTAGCCGGGGATGTGCAGGTCGCTGGTCTTGCGCGCGAAGGCGTCGGCGTGGACGGCGAACTTGCCGTTGCCGGCCTCGATCAGCGCGCTGGCGTTGCGCGCCTGGTCGCCGCCCGCGGTGGCGCTGGCATCGACCGCGCCGCCGATGCCTTCGATCGGCTCCTTCGGAATCCGGTTGTCGATCACGTTGACCACGCCGCCGATGGCGTTGCCGCCGTACATCAGCGCCGCCGGGCCGCGCACGACCTCGATGCGCTCGGCCACGAGCGGGTCCACCGGCACTGCGTGGTCGTAGGACAGCGTAGACGCGTCGACCGTGGTGCCGCCGTTCTGCAGCACCTTGATGCGGTCGCCGTCCAGGCCGCGGATCACCGGCCGGCTGGCATTGGGGCCGAAGTAGCTGGACGAGACCCCGGGCAGCTTGTCGAGCGTATCGCCCAGCGTGCTGCCCTGGCGCACGGCCAGGGCGTCGCCGCCGAGCGTCGATACCGGCGCGACCATGTCATTGAGGTCGCTGCCGAGCGGGTTGGCGGTGACGACGACTTCGCGCAGCGTGGCGCCGGCCGGCGCGGTGGCAGTGGTTGTGGCGGGTGCGCTGTCGGCGGCAGGTGCCGTGGCGGCCTGTGCCAGCGCGGCGGGCGCGACGAAAGCGGTGGCCATGGTGGCGGTGAGGGAAGCGGCAAGGGCCGCCAGCGGGGTCAGGCGCGGTGCGCTGGTTGGTGCGGTGTAACGATTCTTCGACATGGCGCGCGGAGTGAGGCAATGGCAATCGGCCCGGCTGGCACGGCAACTGCCCGGCACGGCGCCGGCCACCCGCGATGGGCGTGGCCGCGCAGCCGCAATGGGCAGGCGTTCAGCTCGGAATTGGTCAGGCGGGTGCGCGGCGAGGGCCGCGTCCCGGATCAGGCGAGGGCGATGGCCGGCGCCGGCGGCGCGCGCGGTTGGAAGGGGTGGGTGGCGGGCAGGTCGGGCCAGCGCCAAGCCAGGTTGGCCGGCTTGACCGGTTTGCCAAAGGCAAGCTGCGGCAGCGGCAGCTTGCCGCACAGGGTGTCGGCAACCGTGGCGCCATCGAACAGCACGCACGAGTGGCCGCTGAATTTCTGCTCCAGCGGGTGCGGCTCGGGGTCGTTGGCCGAGGCGGCGTCGGCCGTTGTCACGGTGGCCGACGGCGCGAGCAGCCCGCCGTGCACGATGCGGTGGGTCAGCCCGGCGTACTGCGCCAGCAGCAGGCATAGCGCCAGCCACAGCGCGGACCGGAGGCCCGGGCCGTGCGTGCGCAGGCGGGCGAACCAGTCAGTGCGCATGCGGATGGCCGGCGTGGTTGCCGTGGTGGTGGTCGGGATCGCCGCAGCCGCAGTCGTTGCCATGGCTATCGCCATGGTCGTGGCCATGGTCATGCTCGTGGTCGTCGTCGAAGTCGTCGACCCAGCCGGGGAACGGATCCTCGTAGGCCGCCCAGGCTTGTGCGCCCGCGGCCATCTCGGCATCGGTCAGCAGGCAGGCGTCGAGCCGGGCCTGCAGCGCCGCATGGTCCAGGTCCAGGCCGGTCAGCACCAGTTCCTGGCGGCGGTCGCCGAAGGCTGCCGGAGCACCGTCGACCTGCATGTCGGCTTCGACTTCTGCGCGTTCGGCGCTGTCGGCCGGCCATTCGGCCGGATCCAGCGCGGCCCACCAGGCGCCGGCGCCGCCATGGCGGCAGACGCCGCCGGACTGGTTCCAGTCGCCCGCGGTATCCATGCGGCTGGCCAGCCAGAACAGGCCCCTGGAGCGCAGCACGCTGCCGTGCTCGCGCAGCCATTCGGTATGGATCAGGTCAGCGAAGCGTTGCGGGTGGAACGGGCGGCGGCGGCGGTAGACCAGCGTGGAGACGCCGCTGGCGTTGGCAGCCGGCGCCTCGCCGCGCAGCGCGGCAAGCCAGCCCGGGGCGTCCGCTGCGGCTTCAAAGTCGAAGCGGCCGGTGCCTTGCACGCGCTCCGGCGGCACCTTGCCGAAGCTGGCTTCGACGATGTCGGCACGCGGGTTCAGCGCCTGCAGCACTGCGTGCAGCCGCGCCAGTTCAGCCGCGCTGGCGAGGTCGGCCTTGTTCAGCACGATCACGTCGCAGCATTCGACCTGCGCCACCAGCACTTCGGCCACGGTCCGGTCATCGTCCGTGGCCTGCGCCAGCCCGCGGTCGGCCAGGAACTCGGCCTCGTTGAGGTCGCGCAGGAAGGTGGTGGCATCGATCACCGTCACCAGCGTGTCGGGTTGCACCGCCGCGTCGGGCCCGGCGCCATGCTCGGCCTCGAACAGGAAGCCTTCGGCAATCGCGAGCGGCTCGTCCAGGCCGTCGGCTTCCATCAGCAGTGCGTCAAAGCGGCCCTCGGCGGCAAGCCGGGCGACTTCGCCGAGCAGGGCGTCGCCCGCGGGCAGCACCGCGGCCTCGCAGCCGGGCGGCAGCGGCGCCAGCGCCTGCCCGTGCTGCGGCCCGCAGACCAGCACGGCCATGCGCCGGCCCGCGCTGTGCGCGAGCAGGTGGTTCAGCAGCGTGGTCTTGCCGGCGCCGGGGAAGCCGGACAGCACGGTGACGGGCAGGCGATCAGCCATGGCAGGAGTGGTGGAAGTGACGACGGGCTACGCAGCCCAGATGCTGGCTGCGTTGTTGCAACAAGGTTGCGAATTTACCAGAAAGGCCGGGGCGGCAACAGCCGGACGATTCTCAATGGTAGGCCGTGGCGACGGCACGACAAGGCAGACGCGGCCCCGCCAAAGCAAACGGCCCGGGTAACCGGGCCGTCACGTTACGCCTGCCGCACCGGCCGTGCCGGTGCGCGGCGCTTCAGTCGCCGAACAGCTTCTGGCGCAGTTCGCGGCGTTGCTGCGCTTCGAGCGACAGCGTGGCCGTGGGACGGGCCAGGAGGCGCGGCACGCCGATCGGCTCGCCGGTTTCCTCGCACCAGCCGTAGTCGCCGGACTCGATGCGCTGCAGCGACTGCTCCACCTTCTTCAGCAGCTTGCGCTCGCGGTCGCGCGTGCGCAGTTCCAGCGCATGCTCTTCCTCGATGGTGGCACGGTCGGCCGGATCCGGCACGATGACCGTTTCGCGCAGGTGTTCCGTGGTCTGGTCAGCGTTCTTCAGGATTTCGTCGCGCAGCTGCTCAAGACGGTGCTTGAAGAAGGCGAGCTGCGCTTCGTTCATGTAATCCTTGTCGCTCATCTTCAGGATTTCAGCTTCAGTCAGAAGTTTGTTGCTGCTCATGGTTGCTGCTGATTCTCTTGTTGATGCGGCCGGCGGCGTCTGGGTCCGCTCGGGTGCGCTGTCCGCGCGCTTGCGCGCCACGGCTGTTTCACTCTGGCTGGCTGCAGTCTTGCTGCTTCGCGGGCCTCCCTTCGTTGCGCCCGCTTCGGCGTTCGCCGTACTGCCGCGGGGAGCGGGCGCGGCCTTCACAGGCTGCGCCTTGAGCGTCTCTGCCGCCGCACTACCTGTCTTGCTGCGGCTTTCTTTCGTCTTCGTTGCGGCTGTCATGGGGACACCTCTCTCTCGCGTCAGTCAGTGACGGCGCGCGTCGGGGCACCCCAGGCGGAAAAAAGGCGGTCTCCGCACGAAGCACTGCGACCGCACCTGCCGGCGGCCTGCCTCATGCTGACGACAACCGCCGCCCTGCAAGTCCACCAGATCCGATGGACCAAATGCCGGCAGCGGGAAAAAGGTGCGCCACCGGTATCAAATCCGGCCTATTGTACTTGAACAAATTTCTCCGAGATACCGGGAAAACCGGCTGGCGCTTCGGTATTTCCCCGGTACCCCGAACGGGGGGCGGCCGCGCAGCGGTGTCCGGAGGGGGGCGTCGCCGATGGGGCGACTGGGGCACTCAGGCCAGGCAGTTCTCCAGGCCCTTGAGGATGGCGTCGCGGGGCAGGTCCACGCCGATGAACACCATGCGCGTGCCCGGGGTCTCTTCCTCCCACTTGGCGCCGATGTCGCTGCCCATCAGCTGGTGGACCCCCTGGAACACCACTTTGCGGTCCACACCGTCCATATATAGTACGCCCTTGTAGCGCAGCAGTTTTTCCCCGTACACGGCCAGGATGCCGGACAGGAATTCCTCCAGCTTGCCGTAGTGGAAGGGCTTGTCGCTGCGGAAGACGAACGACGCAATGCGGTCGGTATGGTGGTGGTGGTGATGGTGGTCGTGCGCGTGGCCATGGCCGTGCGCATGGTCGTGCCCGTGATCATGGCCGCAGTCGTCGCCGCAATGCTCGCCGTGCTCATGGTCATGATCGTGGTCATGGTCGTCGGCGCGCAGGAATTCCGGGTCGATCTCCAGCTTGGCGTTCAGGTTGAAGCCGCGCAGGTCGAAGATGGTGTCGATCGGCGCCTCGCCGAAGTTGACCAGGCGGATCGGCGCGCGCGGGTTCATGTGCAGCAGGCGGTGGCGCAGGTCGGCCACGTCGGCTTCGGTCACCAGGTCGGACTTGGTGATGAAGATGGCGTCGGCAAAGCCAACCTGGCGCTGCGCCTCTTCCTGCTTGTCCAGTTGCAGGTGGGCGTGCTTGGCGTCGACCAGCGTGATCACCGCGTCGAGCAGGTAGCGCGAGGCAATTTCCTCGTCCATGAAGAAGGTCTGCGCCACCGGGCCCGGGTTGGCCACGCCGGTGGTCTCGATTACCACGCGGTCAAAGCCGATCTCGCCGGCGTCGCGGCGCGTCAGCAGCGTCGACAGCGCCTGCACCAGGTCGCCGCGGATGGTGCAGCAGATGCAGCCGTTGCTCATCTGCACGATCTGCTCGCGGCCGTCCTGCACCAGGATCTCGTTGTCGATGTTCTCTTCGCCGAACTCGTTCTCGATGACGGCAATCTTCATGCCGTGCTGCTCGTTCAGGATGCGCTTGAGCAGGGTGGTCTTGCCGCTGCCGAGAAAGCCGGTCAGGATCGTGACCGGGGTCAGTTTGGACATTGTTGTTCTCCGGGTATGAGAGATTGCCGTTCAGTGCGAAGCGCCGCCGGGCGAGGCGGGCGCACGCTTGCCGCACTCGGCGCAGACGCCGTTCACGGTCAGTTCGACATGTTCGATGGCAAAGCCGCTGGGCACGCGCGGCGCGGCCGGCTGCACCGGTGCGCTGGCATCGTCCAGGCAGAAGGTGCGGTCGCAGCGGGTGCAGTGGAAATGGCTGTGCTGGCGGTGCTCCTGCGCGCGCGCGGCCTCGTGCTCGACCAGGCTGAAGCGGAACACCCGGTCGTTGCCGGCACGCTTCTGCGCCACGCCCTGTTCCACCAGCCAGTCCAGCACGCGGTAGACGGTGACGCGGTCGATGGTCTCGCCCGGTTCGGGCAGGCGGTCGATCACGGCCTGGTGCGTCAGCGCCTCATCGCTGCCGATCAGGCAGGCCAGGATGCACAGCCGCGGCTGGGTCACGCGCGCGCCCAGCTGGCGCAGGCGCTCGTGGGCGGCTTCCAGGGACGCAGGGGTGGGGATCGCCGGTTCCGGCACAGCGGCCGGCCGGTCCGGACTGGGACGGGTCATGGGCAGATTTAACCATAGGCCCCCGGTTGATGCAATTCAGTTGCGTCAGCAGGCCGAATGGCGAAGCCGGCGCAGCCACGCCGATGGGGCGGTTTGCGCCTATGATCGGCACAGGACGACCTATAAGCCCCAGAGCGGAGACGACCCATGCTGAATGACGCCAGCGCGCTGCTGTTCCCGAACTTCGAAACTTTCCGGCAGCGTGTCGGGGAGGTCGAGATCGCCGGCGTGCGCGGCGGTTCGGGGCCGCCGCTGCTGCTGTTGCACGGGCACCCGCAGAGCCACCTGATCTGGCACCGGGTGGCGCCGGCGCTGGCCGATCACTTCACGGTGATCGCCACCGACCTGCGCGGCTACGGCAGCAGTTCGGCCCCGCCCGGCAATGCCGGCCACGAGCACTACAGCAAGCGCACCATGGCGCAGGACCAGGTCTCGCTGATGGCGGCATTTGGCTTCGAGCACTTTGCGCTGTGCGGCCACGACCGCGGTGCCCGCGTCGCGCACCGGCTGTGCATGGACCATCCGGAGGCGGTCAGCCGCGCCATGCTGCTGGACATCGCGCCCACGCTGGCGATGTACGAGCGCACCAGCATGGCCTTTGCCGCCGCCTACTGGCACTGGTTCTTCCTGATCCAGCCGGCGCCGTTCCCCGAGACGCTGATCAACGCCGAGCCCGATTTCTACATCGAGAAGCTGATGGGCCTGCGCCACGCGGGCCTGACGCCCTTCGCCCCCGACGCCATGGCGGCCTACACCGCGGCGATGCGCGACCCGGCGCGCGTGCATGCCATGTGCGAGGACTACCGCGCCGCCGCCACCATCGACCTGGAGCACGACCGCGCCGACCGCGAGGCCGGGCGCCGACTGGCGCTGCCGCTGCGCGTGCTGTGGGGCGAGCACGGCGTGGTGGCGCGCTGCTTCGAGCCGCTGGCGCTGTGGCAGGAGGTGGCCACCGACATCAGCGGCCAGGCGCTGCCGTGCGGGCACTACATCCCGGAAGAGGCCGCCGAGCCGCTGCTTGAGGAAATGCTCGGTTTCTTCCGTTAGGCCGCACCGAGTATCACAAACGCACGCCTTTGTAGCCGATCTCTGCCATATCTTCCTCGTTTTCCGCCATATGCGGCTGATTGCAGGCGGGTTAGCCCCTATACCTGCGTATTGTCTGGTGTTGCTAACATCAAGGCCCGCCCTTGCCGTTTACGGCAGGGCAGCGGAGCCAGCCGGCATGGTCCAAGGGCGCGGTCACAGAAACCGCGCCAGATGCGCCCCCCACAAGAGCAGGGGCCGGGCCGGCGGCAACGCATTGCAAGACGGGTATTAAAGGGAACCAGGAGAAGAAAGCATGAAACGAGTGGTAAAGATGGTCGCGGGTGCGCTGGCAGTCAGCGCGATGGGTGTGGCGGCGGGCGCGTATGCGCAGGAATTCCCGGGCGGCAAGCCGATTTCGGCCGTGGTGCCGTTCTCCGCGGGCGGCCCGACCGACAAGGTCTCGCGTGAACTGACCGCGATCATGTCCAAGCACCTGGGCTCGACCATCGTGATCGAGAACCTGGGCGGCGCCGGCGGCACCATCGGCGCCAAGAAGGTCGCCCAGGCCAAGAACGACGGCCACACCGTGCTGATCCACCATATCGGCATGGCCACGGCCCCGGCGCTGTACCGCAACCTGGGCTTTGATCCGCTCAAGGACTTCGAGATGATCGGCGAAATCGCCGACGTGCCGATGATCCTGGTCGGCAACAAGTCGCTGCCGCCGAACACCTTCAAGGACCTGCTGCCGTACATCAAGGCCAACGCCGGCAAGCTGTCGCTGGCCAATGCCGGCATCGGCTCGGCCTCACACCTGTGCGGCCTGCTGTTCCAGAGCGCGATCCAGACCGAGCTGACCACCGTGCCGTACAAGGGCGCTGCGCCGGCACTGACCGATATCCTGGGCGGCCAGGTCAACCTGCTGTGCGACCAGACCACCAATCTTGCCGGCCATCTCAAGGCCCACTCGGTCAAGCCGTACGCGGCCATGCAGGCACGCCGCGTGGAAGCGTTCAAGGATGTCCCGACCGCGGCCGAGCAGGGCATGCCGGGCGTGGAAGTGAAGGTCTGGCACGCGATGTACGCGCCCAAGGGCACGCCCAAGCCGGTGATCGACAAGCTGTCGGCGGCGCTGCAGAAGTCCGTGGCCGACCCGGCCTTCCGCGCCAAGATGGCCGAGCTGGGTGCCGAAGCGGTGCCGGCGCAGCGCGCCACGCCGGATTCGCTGCGCAATTACCTGACCGCCGAAATCAACAAGTGGACGCCGGTGATCAAGAAGGCCGGCGTATATGCCGACTGATCAGGTGGCGTGATGCATAAGGCGCGCGGGCCCTGGCCCGCGCGTCGCCGGACAAGGGCCATGCGGCAGCGCATGGCCCTTTTTGTTTTCTGGCGGGACCTCCGGCAGCCTGCCAGCAGGCATCCTATATTGGGTCAGACCGGGCGGCGCTTCCCAGAGCACGCGACAGGCCTTGAAACCGGCCAGGGGCGTCGCCAACTACGGTCCTGACATATTCACGGAAGCCACCATGGAACAGTATCACGGCACTACCATCGTCAGCGTCCGCCGCGGCAATCAGGTCGCACTTGGCGGTGATGGTCAGGTCACGCTCGGCAATATCGTGATGAAGGGCACCGCGCGCAAGGTGCGCCGCATCTACAACGGCAAGGTCCTGGTCGGGTTTGCCGGCAGCACCGCCGACGCCTTCTCGCTGCTGGACCGCTTCGAGGCCAAGTTGGAAAAGTACCAGGGCAACCTGACCCGCGCCGCGGTCGACCTGGCCAAGGACTGGCGTTCGGACCGCGCCCTGCGCCGGCTGGAAGCCATGCTGATCACCGCCGACCGCGACACCACGCTGGTCATTACCGGCAACGGCGACGTGCTCGACCCCGAGGGCGGCATCGCCGCGATCGGCTCGGGTGGCGCGTATGCGCAGTCGGCCGCCAAGGCGCTAGTCGAGAACACCGAAATGGCGCCCAAGGACGTGGTCGAGAAAGCGCTGACCATTGCCGGCGAGCTCTGCATCTACACCAACACCAACTTCGTCATCGAGACGCTGGAATAAGCGCAGGCCGGCCACCGCGCAGGCCGGCGCGCCCCCACTGAACGGATACCATGTCGCACACCATGACCCCGTCGGAAATCGTTTCCGAACTCGACAAGCACATCATCGGCCAGAACAAGGCCAAGAAGGCCGTGGCGGTGGCGCTGCGCAACCGCTGGCGCCGCCAGCAGGTGGCCGAGCCCCTGCGCCAGGAAATCACGCCCAAGAACATCCTGATGATCGGCCCGACCGGCGTCGGCAAGACCGAGATCGCGCGCCGCCTGGCCAAGCTGGCCGACGCGCCCTTCATCAAGATCGAGGCCACCAAGTTCACCGAGGTGGGCTACGTCGGCCGCGATGTCGACACCATCGTGCGCGACCTGGCCGAGATGGCGATCAAGCAGACGCGCGAGTCCGAGATGAAGAAGGTGCGCACCAAGGCCGAGGACGCGGCCGAGGACCGCCTGCTCGACGTACTGCTGCCGCCGGCGCGCGATATCGGCTTCTCACAGCCGGAGGAGAAGGACTCCAACACGCGCCAGGTGTTCCGCAAGAAGCTGCGCGAAGGCTCGCTCGACGACAAGGAAATCGAGCTGGAACTCTCCGCCGGCATGCCGAGCATGGACATCATGGGCCCGCCGGGCATGGAAGACATGACCGAGCAGATCCGCACCATGTTTGCCGGGCTGGGCCAGGGCAAGAAGACGCGCCGCAAGATGAAGGTCAAGGAGGCTTTCAAGCTGCTGATCGACGAAGAGGCCGCCAAGCTGGTCAATGACGAGGAGCTCAAGCACAAGGCCATCGCCAATGTCGAGCAGAACGGCATCGTGTTCCTGGACGAGATCGACAAGATCGCCAGCCGCAGCGAGATCGGCGGCGGCGAGGTGTCGCGCCAGGGCGTGCAGCGCGACCTGCTGCCGCTGGTCGAGGGCACTACGGTGAGCACCAAGTACGGCATGATCAAGACGGACCACATCCTGTTCATTGCCTCGGGTGCATTCCACCTGTCCAAGCCGAGCGACCTGATTCCCGAGCTGCAGGGCCGCTTCCCGATCCGGGTCGAGCTGGATTCTCTGTCCGTGCAGGACTTCGAGGCCATCCTGACGCAGACCGATGCCAGCCTGACCAAGCAGTACCAGGCGCTGCTGAGCACCGAAGTGGTCAGCCTGGTGTTCGCGCCGGACGGCATCCGCCGGCTGGCCGAGATCGCCTTCTCGGTCAACGAGAAGGTCGAGAACATCGGCGCGCGGCGCCTGTACACGGTGATGGAGCGGCTGCTGGAGGACCTGTCTTTCCACGCCACCAGGTCGTCGGGCGAGACTGTGACGATCGATGCGGCGTATGTGGATGAGCGGCTTGGGGATCTGGCTGGCAACGAGGATCTGTCGCGTTACGTGTTGTAAAGCCGGCGGCTGGGACACGATGCAGGGCGCACCATGGTGCGCCTTTTTTTGTGGGTATTCGGGGCTCGTGATTTTTGGCTTGGTGCCAAGCGAGACACCCGACCGTAATGACACCAAGCCAAAAACCACCATGCGCGAAGGCCTCACCTGCCCGTCACCCGCACGGGACGTATTTCATGTCCAGGCGTTTCCACCTGCCACACCCCGGTAACCATCGTAAGCATTGGTAAGCCCGCTGGCGCACCCCTGCCGGCCGATGCGACCCTTGCGCACCTTGACGGTCGATTGACCGGTGCGGGAGCCACCGCATCCCCATCAACTCACTGGCAGGAGAAATCAGATGGTCAACTACAAGACCCGCCGAGTTGTGCTCACCACGGGTGGCCTGCTGGCCGCGCTGGCCGCGGCGACCGCGTTCCTGTGTGTGCGTCCGGCCATTCCGGCTGCCGAAGCGGCGCAATCGGGCACGGTCGGTGCGGCCGCTGCCGCGGCGGCGACGCTGGCGCTGGACTCGGGCGCGCTGTTCACGCTGGCGGACCGCCATGCCGGCGATGCCATGCGCATCGCACAAGGCAGCACGCCACAGGACCGTGCCGAGGGCCTGGACTGGGACTATGTCCAGCTGCGCCTGTAACCCGGATGGCGCTTGCCATCGGGCATGTGAAAGGCCGCGCAAGGCGCGGCCTTTTCGCTTGTTGCCGTAACAATTACCGCGACACCGGCCGCTTGCCCAGCTTGCGCTGCAAGGTGCGCCGGTGCATGTTCAGCGCCCGTGCCGTGGCGGAGATATTGCCGTCATGCTCGGCCAGCACGCGCTGGATATGCTCCCATTCCAGCCGCGCCACCGACAGCGGCACCGGTTCTTCCAGCGCGGCCTGCGCCGCGTCTTCGGACACGCCCGCCATCAGCGCGGTCAGGATCGAATCGACATTGGCCGGCTTGGCCAGGTATTCGTCCGCGCCTTGCTTGACCGCCGCCACCGCGGTGGCGATGCTGGCGTAGCCGGTCAGGATCAGGATGCGTGCGTCCGGCAACGCCTGGCGCAGCGGCGACACCAACTGCAGCCCCGATTCGGCAGGCACGGTGCTGCCGGCATCCGGCGGCGGCTCCAGGTGCAGGTCCAGCGTCACATAGGCAAACTCGATGCGTGATGCCAGCGCCAGTGCGGTACGGCTGTCGTGCGCCACCTGCACGGCATAGCCGCGTCGCGTGAGCGCGCGTGCCAGGGTGCCGGCAAAGACTTCGTCGTCGTCGATGACCAGGAAGGGCGTGCCAGCCGGTGCGATGGCTTCGGGTACCGGGGGGAGGGTGTCGGTCATGGGATTCGTGGTGCCATGGCGGCGGTGGCGGCGGATGCGGAAAGGGTGGACAGCGCGGGCAGGCGCAGCTCGGCAACGGTGCCGCCGCCGGCGCGGTCGTGCCAGGCCAGTTCGCCGCCCATCTGCCGGGCGGCGCTTTGCGCCAGGTACAGGCCGATGCCCTGGCCGCCGTGCTGGCTGGCCACCGGGGTTTCGCCCAGTTGGCCGCGCAGCATCTCGGGAATGCCGTCGCCGTGGTCGGCGATGCGGAACGACAGCCACGGCGCGGTATTGCCGGGCGCCATGGCGATCTGCAGCTGCAGCGGCTCCTGGCCGCGGCTCGCGGCTTGCTGGCTGCGCGCGGCGTTGTCCAGCAGGATGGTCAGGATCTGGCCCACGCGCGCGGTTTCCACCGCCTGCGCGCCGGCGCCCGGCGTGGCACTGGCCTGCAGGCTGGCGTTGGGGTGGCGCAGCTGCCAGCGCTCGGCAAAGGCCGGCAGCCAGCCGTCGATTCGCTGCGGCGCGAGCGTGGCCGGGTCTTCGCGCAGGCGCGCGAGCGTTGTGCGGCACAGCGCCAGCTGCTGTTCCATGGTCTGCAGGTCGGGCAGGTAACCGTTGATTGCGGAGGTGCCGCGGCCCGCGTCGGAGGCATCGGCACGCAGCTCGCCGGCGATGACCGCCAGCGTGGCCAGCGGCGTGCCGATCTCATGCGCGACCGCGGCGGCCTGGCCGTTCAGGTCTTCCACGCGCGCCTCGCGTAGCAGCTGCTCGCGCGCCAGGTTCAGCTGCGCCTCACGCTGGCGCAGCACGCCGGACAGGCGCGCCACGAACAGCGCGATCATCACCGCGCTGGCGACGAAGTTCAGCCACATGCCGGCCAGGTGGTAGTTCACCGCGTTGTCCGGGTTGTGCAGGTCCAGCGGCACATATTCGAACAGCAGCAGCGTGTAGCAGGCGAGCGCGTACAGCGCCAGCGCGATCACCTGGCGCCACGGCAGGATGGCGGCGGCAATGGCCAGCCCCGGCAGGTAGAACGAGACAAAGGGGTTGGTCGCGCCGCCGGTGTAGAACAGGATGGCCGACAGCGCGGTCAGGTCCACCAGCAGCTGGCCCATCAGCTCGGCCTCGCCGGGGGCGCTGTTGCGCCGCGTGTGCTGGCGCAGGCGCAGGCCGGTCAGCAGGTTGAACAGCGCCTGCAGGCCGAACACCACCAGCAGCGGCCCGTAGGGCAGGCGGATGCCGGCGATGGGCTCGCAGCTCAGCACGGTCAGCGCCTGTCCCGCTAGTAGTGCCCAGCGCAGCCAGAACAGCCGGCGCAGCGTCACCTGGCCATGGCGGGCGGAGGTGCCCGCCGGCAGTGGCGACAGGAAGGGGAGGTCGGGCAAGCGGGTCACGGCTGCGGCGGTGGTCATGGCGCGAGTGTATCAATGCGGCCGCGGGGCACCGGTGCGTGCGACACCTTGCCGCATTGGCGCCGCGCCGGGCGGGCTGCCAGACTAGCCGGCTGTGCGTCGCATGGCGGGGTTGCCTGGGGCATGCACGGGCGGGCATCGCCATGGTCTAATGTCTGCTTTCAGGAGAGCCTTTCATGCAAGCCAAATTCCGCTCGGCCACGCTGGCCGCATCGGTCGCCCTCGCAGCGGCGCTGGCGTCCGGCGCCGCGCTGGCCCAGGTCGATGTCAGCAACGCCTGGGTGCGCGGCACGGTGCCGACCCAGACTGCCTCCGGCGCCTTCATGGTGCTGCACGCGCACGACGACGCGAAGCTGGTCGGCGTATCGTCGCCGGTGGGCGCGGCCGAGCTGCACGAAATGAAGATGGAAGGCAACGTGATGCGCATGCGCCAGGTCAAGTCGCTGGACCTGCCCAAGATGAAGGACGTCGAGCTGAAGCCGGGCGGCTACCATGTGATGCTGATGGACCTGAAGTCGCAGCTGAAGAAGGGTGACACCGTGCCCATCACGCTGAAGATCGAGCAGGGCGGCAAGGTGACCGAGCAGAAGGTCACGGCCGAAGTGCGCGACATGGTGCCCGCTATCGCCGGCGCGAGCGGCGGCCACGGCGAACACAAGCACTGAGCGCCTGACGGGGCCCGGCCTCGTCCATCCACCCACCCAGTCATCATGGCCAACAAGCAGCACGGTACCCGGCAGAAGCTGGTCTTTCGTGGGGATACGCGCCCCGCCAGGCCACCTGCTGTTCCCGCGCAGCGCCGTGATGCCCAGCCCCCGGCGCCAGCCAAGCCGGGGGTGCGCCGTCAGCCGCGCAAGCTGATCGGCTCTTCCGATTCCTGACTGGCCGCCGCGGCCAGTACGCGCTCGCGCAGCCAGGTGTGGGCGGGATCGGCTTCGGTGCGCTCGTGCCAGATCATGCTGAAGGTGAAGTCGTCCAGCGCAAACGGCGGCGCGAACACGGCGTAGCGCGGGTCTTCCTCCAGCGCGGCCAGGCTGCGCCGCGCCGTGGTCAGCACCAGGTTGGTCCCGGCGATCAGCGCCGGCGCCACGCTCCAGTGCGGCACCACGCAGGCGATCTTGCGCCGTCCCCCCAGCTTGGCCACCGCGGTGTCGATCGCGTCCATGCGTTCGCTGTGCGTGGCCACCAGCACGTGCGAGCGCGCCAGGTAGGCCACCTGGTCGAGCCGGCCAGTATCGCGCACGGTGGCGGCATCCACCGCGCAGGCATAGCTCTCGCAGAACAGCTCCGCGGATTTCACGCCTTCCGGCTGGTGGGTGAACACGCCCAGCGCCATGTCGATTTCGCCATCGGCCACCTGGGCGGTCATGCCTTCGCGGCTGGCTTGCGACACCACCAGGTCGATATTGGGCGCGGCCTTGCGCACCGCGCGCAGCAGCCGCGGCAGCACCACCAGCGCGCCGTAGTCGGACATGGCCAGCCGGAAGCTGCGCCGCGCGGTAGCCGGCTGGAAGCCGCTGGGCCCCAGCAGGATGCGCACCTGCGCCAGAGCCTCGGCCAGCGGGCCGGACAGCTCATGGGCGCGCGCGCTCAGCACCAGGCCGCCCTTGCCGCGCACCAGGATGGGATCGTCGAGCAGCTGCCGCAGCCGCCCGAGCGCGTGGCTGACCGCCGGCTGGCTCAGGTGCAGCCGCAGCGCGGCGCGGGAGATATGGCGCTCGGCCAGCAGTGCTTCGAGCACCACCAGCAGGTTGAGGTCGATTCCGCGTAGGCTATTCATTCGGCGAATATTAAACGTACGAAAGCAGAATTGGAAATTCGCATTGCGATATTTCAAACTGCCGGCATCGCATCTTGCCCTATGGAGCGCGTCATGTCAGGCACCCAGTTGCCGTTTTCCCTCCCGGTTTCACTCTGGCTGCCGCTTGGTACGGCCGTGCTGGCCGGCGCGGCGATCCCTTTCCAGGCAGGCGCCAATGCCACCCTCGGGCGCACGCTCGGGCATCCGCTGTCGGCCACGCTGGTGTCGCTGCTGGTCAGTCTGGCGGCGCTGCTGCCCGTGCTGTGGCTGATGCGCGTGCCGCTGCCGGCGCCGTCGGCACTGGCGCGCGCGCCGGGCTGGCTCTGGATCGGCGGGGTGCTGGGGGTGTTCTATATCTCGGCCGCGCTGATGATGGCGCCCAGGCTGGGCGCCGCCGGCTTTATCGCCGCGGTGGTGGCGGGCCAGGTGCTGGCCGCGCTGCTGGTGGACCAGTTCGGGCTGGCCGGCTTTGCGGTGCGCGCGCTGACGCCGGCGCGGCTGGCGGGTGCGGCGCTGATCGTTGCGGGAATGCTGGTGATGCAGTGGGGCAGCGCGACGGCATCCGGGCCGGCGTCTCAGCCGGCGGCGGAATCGGGTTCCTGAGCGGGTTCCTGAGCGGGCTCCCGAGCGGCTTGCCGGCGCTCCGCCAGGCAGGCCGGACACAGGCAGTGCTGGCCCGGCACGATGCGCCGCGCCGGCAGCAGCGGCTGGCTGGCGCACCAGCACTCGGGCAGCCCCGCCACGTAGCCGCAGACAAAGCCCGCGCCGCAGTGGCTGCAATGTTCGACCGGGCGCAGCTGGCCGGTCAGCACGGCCGAGGCGTCGCTCATGGCTGGCCTCCCGGCGCTGGCAGGAAGCTGGGGATCCGGGCTGGCAAGAGGCGGCTGGCGGCGGGCATGATGGTCAAGGCTGGGGAACGCTGAGCCGCGGCGCAAGCCAAACGGCTGAGGTGGCGGCACGTTGTTGCGCGGACGGAACGCGTTGGTGCCCCGTGGGGCGCTTGCAGGCCGCTTGCAGGCAATTCGCGGGACCACGTTCGGCCGGTTGACTCGCGCCCCGCGCGGTTTCTTGTAAAATCGGCGCCTGCCATGGCCGGATGGCGCACTTTCGGGCGATCCCCGTTGGTTATCCCTGGCTACGTGGCCGATTAGCCATCATACCTGTTGATTCTCACGGATGTCCCCCATGAACGCCGACAACCCCGGGCCTGCCGCAACCACGGTGGCCGCCATTGCTCCCGCGCTGAAAGCCGAGATTCTCGCCGAGGCCCTGCCGTATATCCGCAAGTTCCACGGCAAGACCATCGTGGTCAAGTACGGCGGCAATGCCATGACCGAAGAGAAGCTCAAGCACGGCTTCGCGCGCGACGTGATCCTGCTCAAGCTGGTCGGCATGAACCCGGTGGTGGTGCACGGCGGCGGCCCGCAGATCGATGAGGCACTGAAGAAGGTCGGCAAGGTCGGCACCTTTGTGCAGGGCATGCGCGTCACCGACGAAGAGACCATGGAAGTGGTCGAGTGGGTGCTGGGCGGTGAAGTCCAGCAGGACATCGTGATGCTGATCAACCAGTACGGCGGCCAGGCCGTGGGCCTGACCGGCAAGGACGGCGGCCTGATCCGCGCCAAGCGCCTGCAGATGCCTGACCGCGAGAACCCGGGCGCCTTCATCGATATCGGCTATGTGGGCGACATCGAGGCGATCAACCCCGCGGTGGTCAAGGCGCTGCAGGACGACGCCTTTATCCCGGTGATCTCGCCGATCGGCTTCTCCGACGACGGCCAGGCCTACAACATCAACGCCGACGTGGTTGCCGGCAAGATGGCCGAGATCCTGAAGGCCGAGAAGCTGGTGATGATGACCAACATCCCGGGCGTGATGGACAAGAAGGGCAACCTGCTGACCGACCTGTCCGCACGCGAGATCGAAGAGCTGTTCGCCGACGGCACCATCTCGGGCGGCATGCTGCCGAAGATCTCATCGGCGCTGGATGCGGCCAAGAGCGGCGTGCATTCGGTGCACATCATAGACGGTCGCATCGAGCATTCGCTGCTGCTGGAAATCCTGACCGAGCAGGCCTTCGGCACCATGATCCGCTCGCACTGAGCGGAGCCTCGGGGCGGTGCCGGCAGCGGCCGGCCGCCCCGATCATCCCATCACCCTCCGAATTGCCCGGCGTGCCTTCCAGTCTTCCTTCTCCGCGCCGTGTCCGCGCTCGCCTCTGCCGCCGCCCCGCGGGCAATACCTCGGGCGATACGGTCTGGCTGTTCGATCTCGACAACACCCTGCACGACGCCTCACACGCGATCTTCCCGGCCATCAACCGGCTGATGACCGACTACGTGGCGCGCGTGCTCGGCTGCGACGAGGCCACCGCCAACCGCGTGCGCGTGGACTACTGGCAGCGCTACGGCGCCACGCTGCTCGGCATGATCCGGCACCACGGCGTGGATCCGGCTGACTTCCTGCGCGCCGCGCATGAATTCCCGGAGCTGGCCGACATGGTGCGGGTGCGGCGCGGGCTGGCCGCGCACCTGCGGCGCCTGCCGGGGCGCAAGATCCTGGTCACCAATGCGCCACAGGACTACGCGCGGGCGGTGCTGGAGATAGCGGGCATACGGCACTGCTTCGAGCGCGTGGTGGCAATCGAGCAGATGTGGGTGCATGGCCACCTGCGGCCCAAGCCGGACCGCCGCATGCTGCGCCGGCTGCTGGTGCAGACCCGCATTGCCCCGCATCGCGCGGTGCTGGTGGAAGACACCGTGTCGCACCTGAAGCGCTATGCCGGCACTGGCATCCGCACCGCCTGGGTGACGGGCTACCTGCGCACGATCGCGCCATCGCGCCCGCATGAGGTGCCCGCGGTGCGCGACGACGGCAGCCGGCGCGATGCCGCGGTACGCTCGACACTGGAGGCAGAGGACCGGCGCCATGTCGGCCATGCCGCGCAGGAGCAGTCGGTGACGCTGGTGGCCGCGGAGACCCAGGCACCGCAGGCGCAGCCCGACAACGTGCCGCGCGTGCGCGCCCGCGTGCCGAACCGGCCGGCCTATGTGAACATAAAAGTACAATCGATGCATCAACTCCAACGACGAATGCGGAGAATCGGGTCATGACGCAAAGCAACGGGCGCGAGCCGGAGGCGGTCATTTCAGGCAGTGCGCAGGATGCGCAGGACGGAGGCCAGCCGCCCGCCACGCCGGCGCGCAAGCGCCCGCGCCCGGGCGAGCGCCGCGTGCAGATCCTGCAGACGCTGGCCACCATGCTGGAGCACCCGCGCGGGGAGAAGATCACAACGGCCGCGCTGGCTGCGCGCCTGAGCGTGTCCGAGGCGGCGCTGTACCGCCATTTCGCCAGCAAGGCGCAGATGTACGAGGGCCTGATCGGCTTTATCGAGCAGACCGTGTTTGGCCTGATCAACCAGATCACCGACAAGGAAGAGCACGGCCTGCGCCAGGCCCACGCCATCGTGCGCATGCTGCTGTCGTTTGCCGAGAAGAACCCGGGCATGACGCGCGTGCTGACCGGCGAGGCGCTGGTGGGCGAGCACGAGCGCCTGCAGGAACGCATCAACCAGCTGGTGGACCGCATCGAGGCCTCGCTGCGCCAGTGCCTGAAGATGGCGGTGACGCAGGCCGCGTTCCCCGCGGATGCCGACATCCCGGCGCGCGCGGCGCTGATCATGGCGGCGGTGCAGGGACAGTGGCACCGCTATGCCAAGAGCGGCTTCCGCAAGTCGCCGTCGGACCATGCCGAGGCGCACCTGCGGGTCTTGCTGAGCTGAAAACAACACGCCGGGCCGATTGCTCTATAATTGCCCGGTCGCGCCGATTTGATGACTGGCTTGCGGGCGCGCGGCAGCCAAGGGACCAAGTTCCGGGTTGCCACTATAAATGCGGCTAAAGAGGTTGGGTCGGCGCCCCATGCCACCACGGTAGTGGATGGCGCCGGCACGCGGAATCCCGCAAGGAATCCAGTGAATCCCGACTTGGCTGCGACGCTTCATACGCAAATGCCGGTCGGGTTTTTTTATGCCCGTTCGCCACGGGCCGGATTCCATGACTGATGTCGCCCTGCCGACCGCCGCGCCTGCCGCGTTCGACCTGCCGCCCGATTCGGTCGGCGTGGTCACGCCGCAGCGCATGCACTTTGCCGAGCCGCTGAAGCTGCGCAACGGCTCGTCCATTGCCGGCTACGACCTGATGGTCGAGACCTATGGCACGCTCAATGCGGCCCGCTCCAACGCGGTGCTGGTGTGCCACGCGCTCAATGCCTCGCACCATGTGGCCGGCGTCTATGCCGAAGACCCGCGCGACGTGGGCTGGTGGGACAACATGGTCGGGCCCGGCAAGCCGCTCGATACCAATCGCTTCTTCGTCATCGGCGTCAATAACCTAGGCTCGTGCTTCGGCTCGACCGGGCCGATGAGCCTGAACCCGGCCACCGGTGCGCCCTACGGCGCGGCGTTTCCGGTGGTGACGGTGGAAGACTGGGTCAATGCGCAGGCGCGCGTGGCCGATGCGTTCGGCATCACGCAATTCGCCGCGGTGATGGGCGGCAGCCTGGGCGGCATGCAGGCGGTGGCCTGGAGCCTGTTGTACCCGGACCGCCTGCGCCACTGCATCGTGGTCGCGTCCACGCCCAAGCTGTCGGCGCAGAACATCGCCTTCAACGAGGTCGCGCGCAGCGCCATCCTGTCCGACCCCGACTTCCACGGCGGCAACTACTACGCGCATGGCGTCAAGCCCAAGCGCGGCCTGCGCGTGGCGCGCATGATCGGCCATATCACCTATCTGTCGGACGAGGACATGGCCGAGAAATTCGGCCGCGAGCTGAAGACCGACGACATCCGCTTCTCGTTCGATGTCGAGTTCCAGGTGGAGAGCTATCTGCGCTACCAGGGCGACAAGTTCGCCGAGTACTTCGACGCCAACACCTACCTGCTGATCACGCGCGCGCTCGACTACTTCGACCCGGCGCTGGCCTTCGGCGGCGACCTGACGCGCGCGATGGCGCAGACCCAGGCGAGCTTCCTGGTGGCGAGCTTCGGCACCGACTGGCGCTTTGCGCCCAGCCGCAGCCGCGAGCTGGTGAAGGCGCTGCTGGACAACAAGCGCCCGGTCTCGTACGCCGAGATCGACGCGCCGCACGGCCACGATGCCTTCCTGCTCGACGACCCGCGCTATCACAACCTGATGCGCGCCTACTACGACCGCATCGCAGAGGAGATCGGCGCATGAACGCCCTGGCCAATCCCAATATCCTGGCGCTGCGCCCCGACTTCCGCGCAATCGCGCGCTGGATCGAACCCAACTCCACCGTGCTCGACCTGGGCTGCGGCGACGGCAGCCTGCTGCGCGTGCTGCAGGACGAGCTCGACGTGCAGGCCTACGGCATCGAGATCCGCGACGAAGGCGTGCTGGCCTGCGCGCAGAAGGGCGTGCATGTCATCCAGCAGAACCTGGAAGGCGGCCTGGCGCTGTTCGAGGACAAGAGCTTCGACACGGTGATCCTGTCGCAGACGCTGCAGACCATCCACAACACCGCGCAGGTGCTGCGCGACACGCTGCGGGTGGGGCGCGAGTGCATCGTGTCGTTCCCGAACTTCGGCTACTGGCCGCACCGGCTGTCGGTGTTCCGCGGCCGCATGCCGGTGTCGGAATCGTTGCCCTACCAGTGGTACAACACGCCCAACGTGCGCGTGCTGACCATCAGCGACTTCGAGGCGCTGGCGCCCAAGGTCGGCCTGCGCGTGATCGACCGCGTGGTGATGCACGAGGGCGTGACCGTCAACTGGGGCGGCAACTGGCGCGGCAGCCTGGCGGTGTACCGGGTCTGCGCGGCCTGATCAGGCTGGCGCGTCGGCGGCCGTGGCTGCAAGGTGATCGACAAAGGCGCGCACCTTGGGCGGTACATGCCGTGTGGGCGTGTAGACCGCGTAGGCCGTGCCGATGTAGGGCTCGAGGATGTCCCAGTCGGCCAGCACGGTGACGACCCGGCCCTGGTCCAATGCATTGCCCAATGAGAAGTCCGGCACCAGCCCGATGCCGGCATCGCGTTCCACCATGCTCATGATCGCCAGGCTGTTGTTCAGCGTCAGGCGCGGCGGGATGCGCACCTCCACTTTCTCGCCGCCGGCGTGGTGGCGCATGGTCCAGCGCTCGCCGAAGTTGCCGTAGCCCAGGTACAGGCAGCGTGCGGCGGGCAGGTCGGCGGGCGTGGCCGGCGTGCCGTGGCGGGCCAGGTAGCCGGGCGAGGCCACCAGCCGGTAGCGCACCTCGCGCAGCGGGCGCGCGGCCAGCCCGGGCGCCAGTTCGCGCGCGATGCGTACGGCCACGTCCATCCCTTCCTCGACCAGGTCGACCATGCGGTCGGCCAGCGTCAGCTGCAGGTCCAGCCCCGGGTATTTGGCCAGCAGCGCCGGCAGCCGCGGCGCCAGCCAGGCCTGCCCGAACGAGACCGGAGCGCTCACGCGCAGCACGCCGTGCGGCGTGCCCCCGTGCTCGCCGGCGAGCGCGGTGACCTCGCGCGCGGCGGCGGTCATGCGGGCGCAGGCGGCGTAGACCGACTGGCCCAGCTCAGTCAGCGCAAAGGCGCGCGTGGTCCGCTGCAGCAGGCTGGCACCGAGCGTGGCTTCCAGACGGGAGACGTGCCGGCTGACCGCCGATGGGGTCATGCCCAGGTCGAGCGCGGCGGCCGAGAAGCTGCCGCACTCGACCACGCGTGCAAACACGGCCATCGCATTAAGTGGCATATCCGGCATTGCGCGTCCCCATCCTTTGACTTCAGGTCAAATACTAATTGAACGACGACGGGATTGTTGAGCAGATTGCATGATGGAACAATGCAGCCATTGTCTGACCGGAGTCCGTCATGCCCTCGCAACAACCCTTGCCAGGTGGCGCCTGGCGCATGGTAGCGGCCATGCTGCTGTCTGGCACCATCGGCTGGTTCGTGGTCACCAGCGGCCAACCGCCGCTCGATGTGGTTTTCTTCCGCTGCCTGTTCGGCGGCGCTGCGCTGCTGGGCGTGCTGACGCTGCAGCGCGGCTGGGTGCGGATGACCCGTGCGCAGCTTGGCTGGCTGGTGCTGGGCGGCGTCACGCTGGTGCTCAACTGGCTGGCGCTGTTCTCGGCGTATGCGTACAGCGGCATCGCCATTGCCACGGTGGTCTACCACACCCAGCCGTTCTTCCTGCTGATGCTGACCTCGGTGATCCAGCGCGAGCCGTTCCCGTTCGCGCGGCTGCCATGGCTGGTGCTGGCCTTTGCCGGGGTGATGCTGATCACCGGGCTGGAGCATGGCGCCACTGGCACTGCGATGCTGGCCGGCATCGGTCTGGGCCTGCTGGCCGCACTGCTGTATGCGGTGACGACCCTGGCCACGCGCCGGCTGCAGGCCATCCCGCCAGGCCAGATTGCCGGGCTGCAGATGGTGCTGGGCGTGTTGATGCTGGCACCACTGGCGCATCCTGCTGCGGGCAGCTATGGCACCGGCACCTGGGCCGCGCTGCTGGCGCTGGGGCTGGTGCATACGGGCGTGATGTACACGCTACTGTATGGCGCCTTCCAGCGCCTTACCGTGGTGTCGATCGCCACGCTGTCCTTCATCTATCCGCTGGTGGCGATCGTGATCGACGTGATGGTGTTCGGCGTGGTGCTGGGGCCGCTGCAGATCGCCGGCATGGCGCTGGTGCTGCTGGGCGTGGTCGCCAACCAACTGGGCTGGAGCCTGCCGCTGCGGCGGCGGGCGCAAGGCTGATGCGGGTGCGACGGTGCCAGCGGCTGGAGGACTGCCGTCTTGACCCGAACGCTGACTACGGTTAGTGTAGGCAGTGGATCGAACGATCGTGCTATTCCCTGCGAGTCACCAACCCATACCAGCCATGTCCACTGCGCCCCAGACCCAGGCGGCCACTGCCGCCAGCCCGCTCCATCCCTTTGACGACGCGCTGGCGCTGGAGCCGGCCGGCGGCCACCGCTTCCTGGGCCGCACCACGCCCGAGTACTGGAACATGATCGGCCCGTTCGGCGGTATCACCGCCGCCACGCTGCTGCAGGCGGCGCTGGACCATCCGCAGCGCCTGGGCGACCCGGTCTCGCTGACGGTCAACTTTGCCGGGCCGATCGCCGAGGGGCCGTTCGAGATCGAGGCGCGCCCGGTGCGCACCAACCGCTCGACCCAGCACTGGACGCTGGAGTTGCGCCAGGGCGATGCCGTGGCCACCACCGCCACCGCCATGTTTGCGGTGCGCCGCGAGACCTGGGTCTGCGGCGAGGCGCTGATGCCGGAGGTGCCAGCGGCCGACACCCTCCCGGCCATGAGCGGGTTTGCGCCGGTGCGCTGGCTCAAGTCCTACGACATGCGCCCGGTGCGCGGCGCCAAGCCGGCCACCGAGCCCGGCACCGAGCATCCGGACAGCCTGACGCAGTTCTGGCTGCGCGACGCGCCGGCGCGCACGCCGGACTTCGCCGCGCTGGCGGCCTGGGCCGACAGCTTCTATCCGCGCATCTTCCTCAAGCGCGCGGGCTTCGTGCCGGCCGGCACGGTGTCGATGACCACCTATTTCCATGCCGATGCCGACACGCTGGCCGCGCTGGGCGACAGCCACGTGCTGGCCAGCGCGCAGGCGCAGGTGTTCAGGCAGGGCTTCTTCGACCAGCGCGCGCAGCTATGGAGCGCCGGCGGCGAGCTGATCGCCAGCTCGCACCAGATCGTCTACTACAAGGAGTGAGGCAGGCGCGGGCTCAGGCGATCGCTTCGCGCGCCTGGGCCTCGTAGCGATGCACGGTGTGGCGCATGGCCCAGAGCAGCATCACGCCAGGCAGCGCCACCACCACCGTGCCCAGGTAGAACGGCGCCCAGCCCCAGGCCTCGACCATATAGCCCGAGGAGGGCCCCACATAGACCCGGCCCACCGACGCCAGCGCCGACAGCAGCGCGTACTGCGTGGCCGAGAACGAGCGGTTGCACAGCGTCATCAGTAGCGCGACGAAGGCCGCCGTGCCCATGCCCCCGCACAGGTTCTCGACCGCAATGGCCGTCCCCATGGTCCACAGGTGCGGCGGCGTCACCGCCAGGATCCAGTAGCCCAGGTTCGACACCGCCTGCAGCACGCCGAAAAGCATCAGCGAACGGTACAGGCCCAGGCGCACCATCAGCGTGCCGCCGAACAGCGCGCCGATGATGGTGGCGGCCAGCCCCAGGGTCTTGTTGACGATGCCCACCTCGCCCGCCGAGAAGCCCACGCCGCGGATCAGGAAGGTGGTCGACAGGCTGCCGGCAAAGGCGTCGCCGAGCTTGTACAGCACGATCAGCAGCAGCAGCCACCACGCGCCCTGGCGGCCAAAGAAGTCGCGCAGCGGGCCGACCACCGCCTCTTCCAGCGAATGCGGCGTGCGCGCGGGCACGTCGGGCTCCGGGGCCCACAGCAGCGTGACGATGCCCACGCCCATCAGCGCCGCCATCAGCAGGTAGGTCTGCTGCCATCCGAGCACGCGGTCGGCCAGCCACAGCGCCAGGCCGCCCGAGACCAGCATCGCCAGCCGGTAGCCCAGCACTTTGACCGCTGCGCCGGCGCCGCGCTCGGCCGGGCGCAGCACGTCGGTGCTGTAGGCGTCGAAGACGATGTCCTGCGACGCCGACAGGAAGGCCACCAGCGTGGCCAGCGCCGCCAGCATCCACAGCGCCTCGCGCGGCGGGCAGAAGGCCATGCCGGCAATGCCCAGCACCAGCCCCAGCTGCGTCACCAGCAGCCAGCCGCGCCGGCGCCCCAGCAGCGGCGGCGTGTAGCGGTCCATCAGCGGCGCCCACAGGAACTTGAAGATATAGGCCTGGCCCACCAGCGAGAAGAAGCCGATGGTCTTGATATCCAGCCCCTCGACCGTCATCCATGCCTGCAAGGTGCCGGAGGTCAGCGCCAGCGGCAGCCCGGAGGCGAAGCCCAGCGCCAGCATGGCGCCGATGCGGCGGTTGCGGAAGATATCGAGATAGGTCTGGAAGGTCATGAACGGGCCGGCGTGAAGCGCCGCGCGGCTGCGCGGGCGCCGTGTATTATTGCATCACCTGTTTGCCTGCCCGCCACATGTGGCACGGCAGGGCATCGTTGCCGCGGATCACCGATCCGCCTGCCTGGTCTTCCACTGCGTCCGAGGAACCGCAAATGCTCCGCCGCCTGCAAGGTGTTCAGCGTCCTACCCGTGACCGTCTGGTCCGCGCGCTGGCGCTGGCCGCGGTGGCGGCGCCCATGGCTTGGTGCATGCCCGCCCAGGCGCAGGACAGCGAGGCTGGCGGCATCCGGCTGGACCGCAGCGGCTCGGCCGTGCGCAAGATCGTGCCGGTCGAGGCCATCGAGCAGCAGGCCGCGCAGGAATACGAGCAGCTCAAGCAGGAAGCCATCGCCAAGCATGCACTGGCCGCCGCCGACAACCCGCAGCTGGTGCGCCTGCGCACGATCGGCAAGCGGCTGCTGCCGCAGACCGCACGCTGGAACGAGCGCGCGCGGCAGTGGCAGTGGGAGATCAACCTGATCGGCTCCAGGCAGGTCAATGCGTTCTGTATGCCGGGCGGCAAGATCGCCTTCTATACCGGGTTGCTCGACCAGCTCAAGCTGACCGACGACGAGATCGCCATGGCGATGGGCCACGAGATCGCCCACGCGCTGCAGGAGCATGCGCGCGAGCGCGCCGCCAAGTCAGAGATCACCAACCTCGGTGCCAACGTGATCTCGCAGCTGTTCGGCTTCGGCAACCTTGGCAATATGGCGCTGGGCACCGGCGCCCACCTGCTGACGCTGCGTTTCTCGCGCGCGGATGAGTCCGAGGCGGACCTGATCGGCATGGATATCGCCGCGCGCGCCGGCTACGACCCGCGCGCCGCAGTGTCGCTGTGGCAGAAGATGGGCAAGGTGAGCCAGTCCGGCACAGAGTTCCTGTCCACGCATCCGTCCGGGCGCAGCCGCATCGCCGACCTGGAGAAGCACCTGCCGGAAGTGCTGCCGCTCTATGCGCGCGCGAGCAATACCACGGTGGACAGGCTGCCGCCATACCGCGCCAATATGGCGAACCTGGGCGGCGCGCCGGTGGACAGCGGCGACGACGACCGGCAGAAGCCGCTGCAACGCTGAGCAGTCTGCTGACGCCAATGAAAAAAGCCGGCAATGCCGGCTTTTTCCTCATTCGGGGCCTGCTGCCGCGTCAGGCGCGCAGCCCCGTGGCCTCGTCAGCGCCCACATGCACGTTCATGCATTGCACCGCCGCGCCGGCCGCGCCCTTGCCCAGGTTGTCCAGGCGGGCCACCAGGTTCAGGCGCTCGGCATTGCCGAACACGAACAGGTCGACACGGTTGGTGTCGTTGTTGGCCTGAACGTCGAAGAAGCCGCCGTCGAGGTTGTCGGCGCTGTTGTACGGCATCACGCGCACGAACTGCTCGCCTTCATAATGCTTGCGGTAGATCTCGACGATCTGCTCGGGGCTGACCTTGCGCGCCAGCCGGTCCGTGAACACCGGCACCGTCACCGCCAGGCCCTTCAGGAAGTTGCCGACGATCGGGTTGAAGATCGGCGCCTGCGCCAGGCCGGCCTGCACGCGCATCTCGGGCAGGTGCTTGTGTTCCAGGCCCAGCGCGTACGGACGCGGGCTGTCCAGTTTCGGGTTACCGCCGGCTTCGAACTCGGCAATCATCGACTTGCCGCCGCCGCTGTAGCCGGTCAGCGAGAACGCCGAAACCGGGTAGTCGGACGGCAGCACACCGGCGTCCACCAGCGGACGCACTGCCAGCACGAAGGCGCTGGCGTGGCAGCCCGGCACCGCAATGCGCTTGCTGTCGCGGATCTTCTCGCGCTGGCCGCGCGCCAGCTCGGGCAGGCCGTAGGCCCAGCTGTCGGAGGTGCGGAACGCCGTGCTGGCGTCGATCACGCAGGTGTTCGGGTTGGTCACCAGCGACACCGCCTCGCGCGAGGCCGCATCGGGCAGGCACAGGAAGGCGACGTCGGCGGCGTTCAGGAATCGTGCTCGTTCGGCCGGGTCCTTGCGCTTGTCATCGGCAATGCGCAGCAGTTCCACGTCGGAACGGCCGGATAGATAGTCAAGCAGCCGGAGACCGGTGGTGCCTTCCTGACCATCGACGAACACTTTGAAAACCATGGCTGACTCACTCAATGAGGTGCGGGAAATGCGAAACGTCCCCTGCCGCATGCGATAGGGAACCTGCATTGTAGCGGGGATGGGGGCTGGTCGCAGGGGTTTGTACCGATGGGATTACGCTTGTCGATCCGGCCTATATCACCGGCGTTCGCAAGAAGCTCCGCCTCGACCAGCGCGATGGCGCCGAGATCTTCGGCGGCGGGGTCAACGCGTTCTCGCGCTACGAGACCGGCCGGACCAAGCCGCCGCTGGCGCTGGTCAAGCTGCTCAAGCTGCTTGATCGCCACCCGGAACTGCTCGAAGAGATCCGGGCGGCGTAAATGCCGTGCTCAGAGCGGAAAGTCGTAGTCGATCGACAGCGGCGCGTGGTCGCTGAACTTCTCGTCCTTGTAGATCGAGCACAGGTGCGCCGTGTCTGCGATCTTGGGCGTGGCCAGGTGGTAGTCGATGCGCCAGCCGACGTTCTTGGCATAGGCCTGGCCGCGGTTGCTCCACCAGGTGTACTGGTCGGGGCGCGGATCCAGCTTGCGGAACACATCGACATAGCCGTGGCTGTCGAACAGTTCACCGATCCAGGCGCGTTCTTCCGGCAGGAAGCCTGAGTTCTTCAGGTTGCCCTTCCAGTTCTTGATGTCGATTTCCTTGTGCGCAATGTTGACGTCACCGCACAGCACGATCTCGCGCCCGCTTGCCTTCAGTTGCAGAAGATGCGGCAGGAAGGCCTCCATGAAGCGGAACTTGGCCTGCTGGCGCTCCTCGCCGCTGGAGCCGGACGGCACGTACACGGAGATTACTGCCAGGTGCGGGTACTGCACTTCCACATAGCGGCCTTCGTTGTCGAACTCGGGAATGCCGAAGCCGGTGACCACGCGCTCGGGCTGATGGCGCGTGTAGAGGCCCACGCCGCTGTAGCCCTTCTTCTCGGCATAGTGGAAATAGCCATGGTAGCCATGTGGCGCAAGGAACGCTTCCGTCATGTCGGCGGCCTGCGCCTTCAATTCCTGCACGCAGACCATGTCTGCGTCCTGCTTGCCCATCCAGTCGAAAAAGCCCTTCTTCGACGCGGAGCGGATGCCGTTGAGGTTGGCGCTGATAATCCGTAACATTCGGGGAAATTTTGAATTCAGAGAGAAATGATGACGCAGCAGAAACCGCCCGCGGGTGCCGATCTCAGCCAGACCTTTATCCGCTTTGCGCTCGATGCGGGCGTGCTGTCGTTTGGTGAGTTCGTCACCAAGGCCGGCCGCAAGTCGCCTTACTTCTTCAACGCCGGCCTGTTCAACCAGGGCGCGATGCTGGGCCAGGTGGCGCAATTCTATGCCAAAACGCTGCTGGCCTCGGGCGTGCAGTTCGACGTGCTGTTCGGGCCGGCCTACAAGGGCATCACGCTGGCGTCGGCCACGGCGGTGGCGCTGGCGGGCATGGGACGTGACGTCGGCTTCGCCTACAACCGCAAGGAAGCCAAGGACCACGGCGAAGGCGGCACGCTGGTCGGGGCCAAGCTGCAGGGCAAGGTGGTCATCATCGACGACGTGATTTCCGCCGGCACCTCGGTGCGCGAATCGGTGAACATGATCCGCGCCGCCGGCGCCGAGCCGGCCGCGGTCCTGATCGCACTGGACCGCATGGAAAAGAGCGGTACCGCCGAGCAGGTCGGCACCCATTCCGCCGTGCAGGACGTGCAGCGCGAATTCGGCATCCCGGTGATCGCGATCGCCAGCCTGAAGGACCTGCTGGCTTACCTGGATGCGTCGCAGGACCCGGCGCTGGGGGCTTCGCGCGAGGCCGTGGCGGCCTATCGTCAGCGCTACGGCGTCTGAAGCCGTTGATGACAACGGGGCGCTGCCAGCCTGCGCCCTCATTCCGCACGTTCGGCGGACAGCGGACGGACGGCTGACTTTCAGACTGGGAGGGAGCGCGGCGTGGCGGCAAAAGAGCGGCAGGAACGGGCAGGGCGGCAGGCGGCAACGCCATCCACAACGGCGGAATCAGCCGGCAACGGCGAGTCCCTGGCCGAGCGCGGCGCGCAGGTGCTGCCGCGCAAGCCGGTGCGCCAGGCTGCCAAGGCCCCGGACCGGGCGGCGCATGAGGCCTATGCCGTGCGCGCGCTGGTGTTGCAGGGTGGCGGCGCGCTCGGGGCCTACCAGGCCGGCGTGTATCAGGGCCTTGCCGAGGGCGGGATCTACCCGAACTGGGTTGCCGGCATCTCCATCGGTGCGCTCAACGCCGCCATCATCGCCGGCAATCCGCCCCAGCGCCGCGTGGAACAGCTGTGCGCCTTCTGGGAGTACATCTGCGCGCAGCCGTGGATGCCCAGTCTGTCGCACACCTGGTTCGCCGACCATGCCGAAGGCTGGCCCGAGCCGATGCGGATCTGGTTCGATGGCCTGCATGCGGCGCGTGCCATGCTGGAAGGCCAGCGTGGCTTCTTCCAGCCGCGCAGCTGGCCGGAGCTGATGTCGCGCTACTCGGATCCGAGCCATGCCAGCTTCTACGACACCACGCCGCTGAAGGCGACGCTGGAGCGCTTTGCCGACTTCGACCTGATCAACCACCGCCCCGACCTGATGCGCGTCTCGGTGGGGGCGGTCAATGTGCGCACCGGCAATTTCGCCTACTTCGACAATACCCGCGACAAGCTCTGCCCCGAGCACTTCATGGCCTCGGGCGCGCTGCCGCCGGGCTTTCCGGCGGTGGAGATCGGTGGCGAGTACTACTGGGATGGCGGGCTGGTGTCGAACACACCGCTGGCCGAGGTGCTGACCGCGCAGCCGCGGCGCGACGCGCTGATCTTCCAGGTCGACCTGTGGAGCGCGCGCGGCAAGCTGCCGCACGACCTGGTCGACGTGGCCGAGCGCCAGAAGGACATCCAGTATTCCAGCCGCACGCGGGCCATTACCGATTACATGCGCGAGCAGCAGAACCTGCGCCGCATGCTCAACGAGGTGATGGCGCTGGTACCGCCGTCAAAGCGCGACAACGCCTGGTACCGCCGCGCGGCGGAGCAGGCCTGCGACGCGCGCCGCAATGTGATCCAGCTGATCTACCGCGACAAGTCGTTCGAGAACCTGGCCAAGGACTACCAGTTCGGCGCGCTCACCATGCATGAGCACTGGACCAGCGGGCTGGACGATATCCGCCAGACCCTGCGCCACCCGCAATGGCTGGCGATGCCCAGCCGCGAGCACCCCTTCGTCACGCACGACGTGCACCGCGGCAACGGCGGCTGAGGCGGCCGGGCGGCTCAGTCGACCTTGATCGTGGCCAGTTCCGGCCGGGCCGGCGGGTAGGCCGGCTTCAGGTCCTCGAAGACCTTGGTCAGGATCTCCGCCACCATCAGGTTGCGGTGTGTCTTGGAGTCGGCCGGCACCACGTACCACGGGCATTCGGGCGTGCTGGTCGCCATGATGGCAGCCTCGTAGGCGTCCATGTAGGCCTTCCAGTGCTTGCGCTCGGCAAGGTCGGTGGTGTCGAACTTCCAGTGTTTCTCCGGGTCCGCCAGGCGCGCTTCGAGCCGTGCCTTCTGCTCGTCGCGGGATATATGCAGGAAGCACTTGACGATGGTGGTGCCGGTCTCGGTTAGCATCGACTCGAAGTCCCGGATCTGGCGGAAGCGCCGCTCGCACTCGGCGGCGTCGATCCAGTCGTGCACGCGCGTGATCAGCACGTCTTCATAGTGGCTGCGGTTGAAGACCACGATCTCGCCGGTCTTCGGTACCTGCAGGTGGATGCGCCACAGGTAGTCGCGCGCCAGTTCCTCGGGCGACGGGGCCTTGAAGCCCACCACGCGGATGCCCAGCGGATCGAAGCTGCGGAACACGCCGCGCACGGTGCCGTCCTTGCCGCTGGTATCCATGCCCTGCAGCACCACCAGCAGCTTGCGCCGGTGCTCGGCGTAGAAGATGTCCTGCTGCGCGTCGAGGGCGTTGCTCAACTCGATGATGCGGGCAAGGTCTTCCTCTTTCTTGCCGCACGACAGCGGCTTGCTGCCCGGGTCGAAGTCGGCAAGGCGAAAACGCTTGCCCGAGGTGATGCGGAAATCGTCCAGCGGCATGGGCGCTCCATCGGTCTGACCAGCAAGATCAAGGGAATGGGCGCCCCCGCCGGGGCTCCGCGACAAGGAATGCGGGGCGTGTGGAAAGGGGCGCACAGCCCCTATGGTCAGGTCGGCAGGGCTGCCAGGTCAATGCTGCCTTCAAACACGGTGGTGGCCGGGCCGGTCATGCGCACCGGTTCCGCACCGCCTTCCCAGGCAATGGTCAGTTCGCCGCCATGGGTATGCACCCGAACCGGCGAGTCCAGCAGGCCGCGCCGGATGCCGGCCACCACGGCCGCGCAGGCGCCGGTGCCGCAGGCCAGGGTCTCGCCGGCACCGCGCTCGTAGACACGCAGCCGGATGGTGTGGCGGTCCTGCACCTGCATGAAGCCGGCATTGACGCGGTTGGGGAAGGCGGCATGGTGCTCCACCACCGGGCCGTCCTGCAGCACCGGGAAGTTCTCCACGTTGTCCACCACCTGCACCGCGTGCGGATTGCCCATCGATACCGCCGAGATCCATTCGGTGCGGCCGTTGACCTCCAGTCCGTACAGCGTGTCCGCGCCTTCCGCGCGGGTGGGCAGGCCTTCGGCACGGAACGGCACGCGCGCCGGTTCCAGTTCGGGCGCACCCATATCCACCGTGACCTGGCCGTCGTCCTGCAGCGTCAGGGTAATGACGCCGTTCATCACTTCGACGCGCACCGAGCGCTTGTCGGTCATGCCCTTGTCGGTGACAAAGCGCACAAAGCAGCGCGCGCCGTTGCCGCAGTGCTCCACCTCGCTGCCATCGGCATTGACGATGCGGTAGCGGAAGTCGACATCGGGGCGGGACGGCTTTTCAACGATCAGGATCTGGTCCGCGCCCACGCCGAAATGCCGGCTGGCCAGCGCACGCCATTGCGCCGGAGTCAGGTCGATCTGCTGGTGGATGCCGTCGAGCACGACAAAGTCGTTGCCCGCGCCGTGCATCTTGGTGAACTGGAGTTTCATGGTGGGGATTGTAGCTGCGCGGCGCCGGACGTGCCGGCGCGCTCAGTAAATCTCGGGCTCGCCCGGCAGGCGATGCTTGAAGCGCTTGTGCACCCAGTAGTACTCCGGCACGCGCGGGCGGATGCAGTCCTCGAAGAAGGCATTCATGCGGCGCGTGTCGTCGGTGACGCTTGCGCCGGGGTAGTCTTCCCAGGGCGGCAGGATGCGCAGCACATAGCCCTGGTAGTCAGGCAGCATCTCGGTGTAGATCGGCACCACCTTGGCCCCGGTCAGGCGTGCCAGCCGCGACACCGAGGTCAGTGTCAGCGCCTGCACGCCGAAGAACGGCACGAACTCCGAGTCGCGCTCGCCGAAATCCATGTCGGCGATCAGCTGCAGCGCCTCGCCTTTCTTCAGACAGCGCAGGATGTCGCGCGCGCTGTCGTTGCGCGAGATCATGTTGGCGCCGAAGCGCCCGCGCGCGTGCTTCAGGAAGTGGTCGAACAGGTCGTTCTTCTGCCTGGTATAGAGCGACGCGCCGGAGCGGCCGAGATGCTCGCGCAGGTTGATGGTGAGCCGGATCGCGCCGGCTTCCACGCCTGACAGGTGCAGCGTGACCAGGATATGCGGGGTGCCATCCAGCGCCACCAGGTCGGCCTGGTCGTCGATCTGCACCCAGCGGCGCATCTGCGCTTCGCTGCCGGTCCAGAAGATGCCGCGCTCGGCAAAGCTGCGGAACAGGATGCGGAAGCTCTGGCGCGACAGCTCGTCGATTTCGGCCTCGGTCCGGTCCGGGAAACACAGGCGCAGGTTGGCCTGTACCACACGGCGCCGCTCGCTCGGCACCAGGTAGAGCAGGCTTCCCAGCGCCTCGCCGAAGCGCGCGACGAACGGATATGGCAGCTTGCCCAGCACCGTCAGCAAGCCGATGCCAAGCCACGTGAACACACGGCTCATGAAATCGATTGATCAGCGGCCGGCTCGGTGTCGTTGCCCGGGGTGCCCGGCGCGTCCGGGGTGCCCGCTCCGGCGGGTTGCTTGTAGCGGTTGTAAGCCCACAGGTACTGCGTGGGGCACAGGCGTACCAGTTCCTCGATGGTCCGGTTGATGACCGCTGCTGCTGCGGCAGGATCGTCCGGCAACATGCCGCCGTCGTTGATCACGCGCAGGTGGCCGCGATAGCCGGCGCCGCGCGGCAGGCGCTCGGCAAAGACCGCCACTACCGACGCGCCGGTCAGCTGCTGCAGCCGGTGCACCAGCGCCATCGTATAGGCGGGCTTGCCGAAGAACGGCGCCCAGTTGCCCTCGCCGCCACTGGGCACCTGGTCGGGCAGGATGCCCACCGCCTGGCCGCGCTTGAGTGCCTTGACCAGCATGCGCACCCCGCGCGGCGTGGCCGGCGCCATGTGCATGTCGGGGCGGGTGCGCATTTTTTCGATCCAGTCGCGCAGCCAGGGCTGGTGCGGCGGCTTGAATAGCGCGGTGACCGGGCGCTGCAGCGCGTGGGACTGCGGCAGCACTTCAAAGCAGCCCAGGTGCGGGGTCAGGATGATGATGCCCTTGCCGCGCGCCTGCAGCTTGCCCAGCTCGGGCCACAGGTAGTCGTCAAAGCCATACAGCTTCGCGCCGATCTTGCTGCGGCTCCAGAAGTAGGGCATCTCGATGATCATGCGCCCGGCCGAACGGGCCGCTTCGTCGATCATCGCCTCGGTGGCGTCGGGAAACGCCTGGCGGAAGTTCTCCCGCAGGCGCTGGCCGTAGCGGCCGGGCAGGCGCGCGCTCAGTAGTCCGAGCGCGCCGCCCGCGGCTTGCAGCAGCCGCAGGGGAAAACGGGAGATCAGCCAGAATAAAAAGGTCATCAGGCGCGAAAAGCAGGTCTGCTGCGGGTCTGTGCCGGGGAACAGGCGAACAGGCAGCGTTTTTTCTATGGCGGTATTCAGTTCCGCGCGCAGCGTGCCGTCATCGGGATTCATATGGGCACGGTGCCCCGGCAGGTTGGCCGGGTGCCGTGCTGTACCGTTGGCGCGCTGCAACGAGCCCGGCAGGCGCGTATAATAGCGTGTATCGCCGAGTTAACTGACAACTTGCGGGGCGATGCGGCTCTGACCGGGCTGCTTGAAATACCGCTAAAGCGTCGCCGCCATGAACCGCACGGGCTGGCACGCAATAGCCAACCTGGAGAATAAGTTCGTGGCAAACGACTTCCTTTTTACTTCGGAATCCGTCTCCGAAGGCCATCCCGACAAGGTCGCCGACCAGATTTCCGACGCCGTCCTGGACGCCATCCTGGCCCAGGACAAGTACGCGCGTGTGGCAGCTGAGACGCTTTGCAACACCGGTCTGGTGGTGCTGGCTGGGGAAATCACCACGACCGCCAACGTCGACTATATCCAGATCGCGCGCGACACCATCAAGCGCATCGGCTACGACAATACCGAGTACGGGATCGACTACAAGGGCTGCGCGGTGCTGGTCGCCTATGACAAGCAATCGCCCGACATCGCCCAGGGCGTTGACCGCGCTTCCGACGACTACCTGAACCAGGGTGCCGGCGACCAGGGCCTGATGTTCGGCTACGCCTGCGACGAGACCCCGGAACTGATGCCGTTCCCGATCTACTACGCCCACCGCCTGGTCGAGCGCCAGTCGCTGCTGCGCCGCGACGGCCGCCTGCCCTGGCTGCGCCCGGACGCCAAGTCGCAGGTGACGGTGCGTTATGTCGACGGCAAGCCGCACAGCGTGGATACCGTGGTGCTGTCGACCCAGCATTCGCCGGACATCACCCAGGCCCAGATCCGCGAAGCGGTGATCGAGGAAATCATCAAGCCGGTGCTGCCGGCCGAGATGCTCAAGGAAACCAAGTACCTGGTGAACCCGACCGGGCGCTTCGTGATCGGCGGCCCGCAGGGCGACTGCGGCCTGACCGGGCGCAAGATCATCGTCGATACCTACGGCGGCGCCTCGCCCCACGGCGGTGGCGCGTTCTCGGGCAAGGACCCGTCCAAGGTCGACCGCTCGGCCGCCTACGCCGCGCGCTACGTGGCCAAGAACGTGGTGGCCTCGGGCCTGGCGCGCCAGTGCCAGGTGCAGGTCAGCTATGCCATCGGCGTGGCCCGCCCGATCAACGTGACGGTCTACACCGAAGGCACCGGCAAGATCCCCGACGCTAAGATCGCCGAACTGGTGCAGGAGCATTTTGACCTGCGCCCGAAGGGCATCGTGCAGATGCTGGACCTGCTGCGCCCCATCTACGAGAAGACCGCCGCCTACGGCCACTTCGGCCGTGAAGAGCCGGAATTCTCGTGGGAAGCCACCGACAAGGCGGCTGCGCTGCGCGCCGCGGCTGGCCTGTAAGCGCCACCCGCGTCAGCAGCACTGACGGCAAGCCCCGCCGGCCCGCAAGGGCCCGCGGGGTTTTTTTACGCGGACTTGATCCTGGTCCAGTCGCCGCGTGACGCCGGCGCCACCGCAAGCAGCAGGGAGTAAAATCCCGCCATCCCAAGCCGCCACGCCGGCGGCCGACCCCAAACACTGGTGACCGTTTCCAGAGGATGCCATGTCCGAAGCGCCTATCCTTGCCCCCTCGACTTCAACCCCGCCGCCCGCCGCCGCCGGCCAGCTCAACCTGATCCGCCCGCAGCCATATACCGACTGGGCGCCGCAGGTCACGGCCGAAGAACGCGCCACGCTGCGCCGCGAGCTGGAGCAGGGCGCCGTGCTGTACTTCCCGAACCTGAATTTCCGTTTTCAGCCGGGCGAAGAGCGCTTCCTGGACAGCCGCTATTCCGACGGCAAGTCCAAGAACATCAACCTGCGCGCCGACGACACCGCAGTGCGCGGTGCCCAGGGCAGCCCGCAGGACCTGGCGGACCTGTACACGCTGATCCGCCGCTACGCCGACAACAGCGAATTGCTGGTGCGCACGCTGTTCCCGGAATACATCCCGCACATGACGCGCGCCGGCACCTCGCTGCGGCCCAGCGAGATCGCCGGGCGCCCGGTCAGCTGGCGCAAGGACGACACCCGCCTGCACGTGGACTCGTTCCCGTCCAACCCGATGCTGGGCAAGCGCCTGTTGCGAGTGTTCCACAATATCGACCCGGCTGCGGCGCGCGTGTGGCGCGTGGGCGAGCCGTTCGGCGATTTTGCGCAGAAGTTCGTGCCCAAGACCCATGGCATGTGGCCCGGGCAGGCGGCGCTGATGAAGCTGCTGCATATCACCAAGCGCAAGCGCTCGGAATACGACCACCGCATGCTGCAGCTGCATGACCTGGCCAAGGCCGATCTGGATTACCAGGCCAAGGTGCCGCAGCAGGAATTCCACTTCCCGCCGGGTTCCACCTGGATCGTCTTCAGCGACCAGCTGCTGCATGCGGCCATGCGCGGACGGGCGATGATGGAGCAGACCATCTACCTGGCGCCGCAGGCGATTTCCGACCACACCCACTCGCCCGAGGCGGTGCTGTCGCGCATGCTCGGGCGGCCGATGCTGGTGTCCTGATCAACGCAAAAGCAGGCGCAACATGGTTTCGAAGGTCTTGCCGTAAGGCGGCTTGAGCAGGCCGGCGCCGTTCAGGCCGGCCTGGTGGAACACCGGCTTCACCTTGGAGAAGGTGTCGAAGCCCGCCTGGCCGTGATAGGCGCCCATGCCGCTGGCGCCGACCCCGCCGAAGGGCAGGCCGTCCTGGGCGATATGGAACAGCGTGTCGTTGACCGTGACGCCGCCGGCAACGGTCTGCTTCATCACATGGCCGATGGCGCCGCGGTCGCGCTCGAACAGGTACAACGCCAGCGGTCGCGGGCGCGCATTGATGTAGTCCACCGCCTCGTCCAGGGTGCGGTACGTCACCACGGGCAGCACCGGCCCGAAGATCTCCTCGCGCATCGCCGTGATGCCTTCGGGCACATCCAGCAGCAGCACCGGCGGCAGGCGCCGCGCCTGCGCGTCCGGCTGCGCATCGGACAGCGGCACCACGGTCGCGCCTTGCGCCGAGGCTTCATCCACCAGCGCCGCCAGGCGCGCGAAGTGGCGCGGGCTGATGATGCTGGTGTAGTCCCCGTTGCGCGCCAGGTCCGGATAGAGCCGGCCCACGCACTGGCGTGCCGCTTCTACCAGCTGCCCGCGCAGGTCTTCCGGCACCAGCACGTAGTCTGGCGCGATGCAGGTCTGGCCCGCGTTCATCAGCTTGCCCACCAGGATGCGCTCCACCGCACGTGGCAGGTCGGCGCCGGCGCCGATAATCGCCGGCGATTTGCCGCCGAGTTCCAGCGTCACCGGGGTCAGGTTGGCGGCCGCCGCGCGCATCACATGGTGGCCGACCGCGGTCGAGCCGGTGAACAGCAGGTGGTCGAAGGGCAGCGCGGTAAAGGCGCTCGCCACCTCGGCATCGCCGTTGACCACCACGATCTCGTCCGGCGCAAAGTGCTGCGGCACCAGTTGCGCGAACAAGGCCGCAAAGCGCGGCGTGTATTCCGACAGCTTCACCATGGCGCGGTTGCCCGCCGCCAGTGCGCCGGCCAGCGGCCCCACCGTCAGGTACAGCGGATAGTTCCAGGGCACCACGATGCCCACCACGCCCAGCGGCTGCGGCACCAGCCGCGAGCGGCCCGGGCGGAACCAGAAGCCGGTGGCGGCGCGGCGCACGCGCATCCAGCGCTTGCCGTGGCGCAGCGCGTCGTCGATGCCGCCCAGGCTCGGGAATACCTCCAGCAGCGCGGTTTCCTGCCGCGGCCGGTTGGTGAAGTCCGCGTGGATGGCGGCGGCAATGGCAGCCTCGTTCTCTGTCACCAGCCGGCGCAGGCGCTGCAGGCGGTCGGCGCGCACGGCCCAGGCGGGCAGCTGGTCGCGCCGTGACGCAGCGTGCATGGCGCCAAAGACGGACGACAGGTCGGGGACTTCTCGCATTGCTGCGCTCCTGGGCAAGTGACGTGCGGGGACAGTGGAAGCGGATCGCGGCGGGTGGCGGTGCAACGGTCCGCGTGTTCCCGCGCACGATAAGGTAGCGTGCCAGCCATGGCAATGGAAGTTTCCTACCAGAAGGGCAATTCAAACGCCCGTCTGCGCAGCGCGGCGGCCCGCGCCACCGGGCTTCTCCACCGTCCGGGCTAGCGCCTACACTGAATCTCACAGCTTGCCATCCGCTGGACGGACAGGGCGCGCACGCACTGGCGCGGCCCGGCTCACGCACGCGCGCCGCCTGCGGACTCGCGGGGAGACAGATGGAAACCACCTTTGACTACGTCATCGTCGGCGCGGGCTCGGCGGGCTGTGCGCTGGCGGGGCGGCTTGCCGACAGCGGCGACGACACCATTGCCCTGGTCGAGGCCGGGCACCACGATCACCATGTGCTGATACGCACACCCGCGGCGCTTGCCGCGCTGCTGCCGCGCGCGGGGGCACGCAACTACGGCTATGAAACCGTGCCGCAGCCGGGCCTGAACGGCCGCCGCGGCTACCAGCCGCGCGGGCGCGGGCTGGGCGGCAGTTCTTCGATCAACGCCATGATCTACACGCGTGGCCGTGCCGCCGACTACGACGCGTGGGCCGCCGCCGGCTGCGACGGCTGGTCGTGGGACGACGTGCTGCCGTACTTCCGTCGCGCCGAGTGCAATGAACGCCTGGCCGGCAGCGACGACGACCCGCTGCACGGCGGCAACGGCCCGTTGCACGTGAGCGACCTGCGCACTCCCAACCCCTTTGCCGAACGCTTCATCGAGGCCGCGCAGCAGGCGGGCTTCCCGCGCAACGACGATTTCAACGGCGAAGAGCAGGAGGGCGTGGGCTGGTACCAGGTCACGCAGCACGCGGGCGAGCGCTGGAACGCGGCGCGTGCCTACCTGCACGGTGGCAACAAGCGCGACCGGGCCTGCAACGGCGGCCGCGCGCACCTGCAGGTGCTGACCGATACGCAGGCGCTGCGCATCGTTTTCGAAGGCCGCCATGCGGCCGGGGTGCAGGTGGTGCGCGAGGGCCGCCGGCAACTGCTGCGCGCGCGCCGCGACGTGATCGTGTGCGCGGGCACATTCGGCTCGCCGCAGCTGCTGATGGTGTCGGGCGTCGGCCCCGCCGCGCACTTGCGCGAGCACGGCATCGCCGTCGTGCATGACCTGCCTGGCGTGGGCGCCAACCTGCAGGACCATCTCGACATCGTGCTGCACAAGCGCGTGGCCGTGCCTGAATTGTTCGGCGTGTCGTTCGGCGGCCTGGCGCGGCTCGTGTCTGAAATGCTGCGCTACCGGCGCGAGCGCACCGGCATGATGTCAAGCAACTTCGCCGAGGCAGGCGGCTTCCTGCGCAGCCGCCCGGATCTGCCCGAGCCCGACCTGCAGCTGCATTTCGTGGTCGGCATGGCGGATGACCACATGCGCCGGCTGAACTTCGGCCACGGCTATTCCTGCCATGTCTGCGTGCTGCGCCCGCGCAGCCGCGGCGAGGTGCGGCTGGCCTCGCACGATATCCGGCGCGCGCCGCTGATCGACCCGCAATACCTGAGCGATGCGCGCGACCTGGACGACATGGTGGCTGGCGTGCGCATCGTGCGCAGCATCTTTGCGCAGCCGCAGCTGGCCAGCTTTGGCGGACGCGAACTCTATTCCGCCGGCCTGCGAGCCGATGGCAGCGACGACGCTGCCGTGCGCGAGATGATCCGCGAGCATGCCGACACCATCTATCACCCCGTCGGCACCTGCCGCATGGGCATGGATGCGATGGCGGTGGTGGACCCGCAATTGCGCGTGCGCGGCGTCGAGGGCTTGCGCGTGGTCGATGCGTCGGTGATGCCGACCCTGGTCGGCGGCAACATCAATGCGCCAGCCATCATGATCGGCGAGCGCGCGCATGACCTGATCCGCTATGCGCCGCGGGTGATGCTGCGGGTGCTGGAATCAATGGAGGCTTGAATCGTCAGCCTTCGAAGCCGCGCGAGAACACCCGCTTGAGCACGTCGGCATCCGCATCCAGCGTGCCGAACACGCGCCCGTGCTGCCGTCCCAGCCGGCTGGCGACGAACAGCTCCGCATTCTCGGTATCGGCATGCGCCAGCATCAGCGCGGCCTGTGCGGTCAGCACCAGCCCCTGCGCAAAGCGGCGTGCATTGGCTTCCAGCAGTTCGGGGTTCTCGTGCAGCATGGCCTGCAGCGATGCCAGTTCTGCGCGTACCGCCGGATGGCCGCCGGCGCGGCGCGACAGGTCTTGCAGCAAGCGTGCGGCATCGTCGGGATTGCGCTGGATGGCGCGCAGCACGTCCAGGCACATGATATTGCCCGAGCCTTCCCAGATCGAGTTGACCGGCGCCTCGCGGTACAGCCGCGCCATCGGGCCTTCTTCCACGTAGCCGTTGCCGCCCCAGACTTCCATGGCTTCGCCGGTGGCTTCCAGCGTGCGCTTGCAGACCCAGAACTTGGCCGCGGGGGTGACCACGCGCTTCCATGCCGCCGCGAGCGGATCATCGTCAGCGTGCTCGAAGGCGTGGCCCAGCTCCATCATCAGCAGGGTGGCCGCTTCGGATTCCAGCGCCAGGTCGGCCAGCACATTGCGCATCAGCGGCTGGTCGGCCAGCAGGCGCCCGAAGGCGCTGCGGTGGCGCGCATGGTGCAGCGCCTGCACAAAGGCGGCGCGCAGGATCGCGGCGCTGCCGATCACGCAGTCGAGCCGCGTGCTGGTGGCCATCTCGATGATGGTCGGGATGCCGCGGCCTTCCTCGCCGATCAGGATGCCGGTGGCGTCGCAGAATTCCACCTCGCTGCTGGAATTGGAGCGGTTGCCGAGCTTGTCCTTGAGCCGCTGGATCAGCACCGCGTTCTTGCTGCCGTCGTCGCGAAAGCGCGGCACGAAGAAGCACGACAACGGGCCGTCTTCGGCGCCCATGCGCGCGACCACCAGGTGCGCATCGCACATCGGCGCGGAGAAGAACCACTTGTGCCCGGTCAGCGCGTATTCCGCGCCGCGGCCCTCGCCGCGCACCGCGCGCGCCACGGTGGTGTTGGCGCGCACGTCCGAGCCGCCCTGCTTCTCGGTCATGCCCATGCCGATCATGATTGCGCTCTTGCTGCGCCACGGCAGGTCGCGCGCATCGTGTTCGGTCGCATATAGCCGCGGCTCCAGTTCGGCAAACAGTGCGGTTTCCTTGCGCAGCACCGGGATGCTGGCGAAGGTCATGGTGGGCGGGCACAGTGAGCCGGATTCCACCTGCGCCTGCAGGAAGTAGCCGGCGGTGCGCGCCACCCATGCGCCCGCGCGCGGCTGGGCGAAGGGCAGGGCCTGCAGCTGCTGGCTGCGCAGCAAGCCCAGCAGCGCATGCCAGCTCGGGTGGAAATCCACGGCATCGATGCGCTCGCCGGTGCGGCTGTGCGTGTGCAGCTCGGGCGTGTGCCGGTTGGCATCGGCTGCCCATTGCTGGACTTCCGGCTCGCCCAGGCGCGCGCCGAACTGGCCCAGCGCCGCGGCATGCCAGCCGCCTCCCAGCCGATCCAGTGCGCCGCGCAGCGACGGGTCGGTGGAAAACAGGTTGTAGTGCGCGAGATCGGGCACCTGGTTGAATACGCGGTGGGTGGCAGCTTCAGTCATGGCGGCATGGAAGGTGGACGCGTCCTGCTTGCATGGTAGAGCACGTGACGCGCGTTTGAGTGCATTGCCATGCCCTTGCGTGCGATTCGTGCGCTGCAGCATGCGTTATTTGATACCTGTGCGCACAGCTGTGGCACCACAAATGGAGGTCAATTGGCACTAGCGCCCGCCGGGGGCTTGTGCTTAAATTCACCCCGTTGGATGAAACAGGGGTGCCGTACGGATGGGCCGTGCGGCTGAGAGAGTCCCTTCGAACCCGATCCGGCTAGTACCGGCGTGGGAAGTTTCACAAGACCAAGTCTCCAGTCCCTCCGGGACTCGCCGCCCCAGGCCTCAGGCCCCAGGCAGCGCTCACAAGGCTCCTGGTTTCGTCCACCCCCGCAAGAGAGAGGACGACACCCATGGCCCGTACTGCCCCCGCTGCATCCTTCGAATCGCTCGAAAGCGACCTCGACCAGAAATTCGCCTATCCGGCTTCCAGCAAGACCTACCTGACCGGCAGCCGCCCGGATATCCGCGTACCGCTGCGCACCATCCTGCAAACGTCGACGCGCACCGACAAGGGCGAGATGTCCAATCCGCCGATCCCGGTGTACGACACCTCGGGCCCGTACAGCGACCCGGACGTGCATATCGACCTGAAGGCCGGCCTGCCGGCGCTGCGCGCCAAGTGGATCGATGAGCGCGGCGATACCGAAGTGCTCAAGGGCCTGTCGTCGGAATACGGCCGCGACCGCGCCAACGACCCCGCCACCGCGCACCTGCGTTTTGCCCAGCTGACCAACCCGCGCCGCGCCAAGGCCGGTGCCAACGTGTCGCAGATGCACTATGCGCGCAAGGGCATCATCACGCCGGAAATGGAATACGTGGCGCTGCGCGAGTCGCTGAACCTGCAGGCGCTGTACGACAAGCCCGAATACAAGGCGCTGCTGCGCCAGCACCCCGGCAACGCGCTGGGCGCCGGCCTGCCGCTGCGTCCGGAAGACATCACGCCGGAATTCGTGCGCCAGGAAATCGCCTCGGGCCGCGCCATCATTCCCGCCAACATCAATCACACCGAGCTGGAGCCGATGGCGATCGGGCGCAATTTCCGCGTCAAGATCAACGGCAACCTGGGCAACTCGGCGGTGACCTCGTCGCTGGCCGAGGAAGTGGAAAAGATGGTGTGGTCGATCCGCTGGGGCGCCGACACCATCATGGACCTGTCCACCGGCAAGCACATCCATGAAACCCGCGAATGGATCCTGCGCAACTCGCCGGTACCCATCGGCACGGTGCCGATCTACCAGGCGCTGGACAAGACCGGCGGCATCGCCGAGGACCTGACCTGGGAGATGTTCCGCGACACGCTGATCGAGCAGGCCGAGCAGGGCGTGGACTACTTCACCATCCACGCCGGCGTGCTGCTGCGCTATGTGCCGCTGACCGCCGACCGCGTCACGGGCATCGTCTCGCGCGGTGGTTCGATTATGGCCAAGTGGTGCCTGGCGCACCACAAGGAAAACTTCCTGTACACGCACTTCGACGAGATCTGCGAAATCATGAAGGCCTATGACGTGTCGTTCAGCCTCGGCGACGGCCTGCGTCCGGGCTGTATCGCTGACTCCAACGACGACGCCCAGTTCGGCGAGCTGCGCACGCTGGGCGAGCTCACCGCCAAGGCGTGGGAGCACGATGTGCAGGTGATGATCGAAGGCCCGGGCCACGTGCCGCTGCAGCGCATCCAGGCCAATATGGATGAAGAGCTGAAGCACTGCTATGAAGCGCCGTTCTACACGCTCGGACCGCTGGTGACGGACATCGCCCCCGGCTACGACCACATCACCAGCGGCATCGGCGCGGCCAACATCGGCTGGATGGGCACCGCCATGCTGTGCTACGTCACGCCCAAGGAGCACCTGGGCCTGCCGGACAAGGAAGATGTGCGCGAAGGCATCATCACCTACAAGATCGCCGCGCACGCCGCGGACCTTGCCAAGGGCTGGCCCGGCGCGCAGCTGCGCGACAACGCGCTGTCCAAGGCACGCTTCGAATTCCGCTGGGAAGACCAGTTCAACCTGGGCCTGGATCCGGAACGCGCGCGTTCGTACCACGACGCCACGCTGCCGGCCGAAGGCGCCAAGATCGCCCACTTCTGCTCGATGTGCGGGCCGAAGTTCTGCTCGATGAAGATCACGCAGGAAGTGCGCGATTACGCGGCGTCGCTGCCCAAGGAAGCGAAGCAGGGCATGGAAGAAAAGTCGATCGAGTTCCTGAAGAAGGGCAGCAAGATTTACTCGTGATGCCGTGACAGGTAGTACGGGCATGGCGTCGCAACCCATGCCCGCGCATGATCCGCCGCCGCGCAGCGCCCCGCGCGGCGGCACCGACAACAAGGAGGCCGGACGCGGCCGCATGGCGCGTCCGGCACTACACCCCTCATGACAGCAGTGCAGTCGTTTGACGTCGCCATCCTCGGGGCCGGTCTTGCCGGCCGCCTGGCCGCCTGGCAACTGGTACGCAGCGGCGCCCGCGTGGCGCTGGTGGAGCGGGCCGGTCCGGACGGCGCGGGCTCGGCCGCCTATGTGGCCGCGGCCATGCTGGCGCCGCTGGCGGAATCTGCCATTGCCGAGCGCCGCATCGTCGACCTGGGCATCGCCAGCGTCGACCTGTGGCGCGCGTGGCTGGCCGAATTGCCTGAGCCGGTCTTTTTCCAGGAGGACGGCACGCTGGTGGTCTGGCATGCGCGCGACCGCGCCGAGATGTCGCTGTTCACCAGCCGCGTGCGCGCGGTGGCGCCGCCCGAACTGGTGTCGCAGCGGCTGCGCGCGCTGGATGGCAAGGGCGTGGGCGAAGTCGAGCCCGCGCTGGCGGGCCGCTTCCCGCAGGGCCTGCTGCTGGCCGGCGAAGGCCAGCTCGACAACCGTGGCGCGCTGCGCGCGCTGTTGTCGTGCGCGGTCAGCGAAGGCGTGCATTGCCTCTGGGAGGCCGGCGAGGTCGATGCCGAATCGCTGCCCAAACTTGGTATCCGTGCCGACGTGGTGCTGGATTGCCGCGGCCTGGGCGCGCGCGCGTCGTGGCCGGCGCAACCCGGCGGTACCCAGCCGGGGCTGCGCGGCCTGCGCGGCGAAGTGGTGCGCGTGCATGCGCCCGACGTCAGGCTGCACCGGCCGGTACGGCTGCTGCATCCGCGCTACCCGATCTATATCGCGCCCAAGCCCAACGACCTGTACGTGATCGGTGCCACCGAGCTGGAAAGCGAGGATGATTCGCCCATGAGCGTGCGTTCCGCGCTGGAGCTGCTGTCGGCGGCGCATTCGCTGCACCCCGCCTTCGGCGAAGCGCGCGTGCTGGAGCTGAACGTGCAGCGGCGCCCGACGCGGCCCGACCACCTGCCGGCGATCCGCGTGGACCAGCGCGCGCGCGTGGTGCGCGTCAACGGGTTGTACCGGCATGGCTTTCTGATTGCGCCGGCGGTGACCGAGGCTGCGTGCGCGGTGGTGGGCGCGCTGCTCAAGGGCGATCCCGCGGCCCATGCGGTGCCGGCCGCGCTGCGCTGGCCTGGCATGATCGAAGCCGTGACCGAAGCGCCCGCCGCCACTACCATGGCCGCACCTGGCGGACTGCTGCACTAACGCATGACTGACATGGAAATCCTGCTCAACGGCCGACCGCTCGCCCTTGCCGATTCCGCCACGCTGGCGGACGCGGTGAGCGCGGCGCAGATCGCGCCCCCCTTTGCCGCGGCGGTCAACGGCCAGTTCGTGCCGCGCGGCGCCCACGCCAACACCCTTCTCGCGGCCGGCGACCGCATCGACCTCGTGCAACCCGTGACGGGAGGCTGACCCATGACTTTCGAACCTTCCGAAACCTTGCGCGACCCGTTCGTGCTGTATGGCGAGTCGTTTGGCTCGCGCCTGCTGCTGGGCACCGCGCGCTACCCGTCGCCGGCCACGCTGGAGGCCGCCGTGCAGGCCTCCAGGCCCGCCATGATCACCGTTGCCCTGCGCCGCCAGGGCGCGGTCGGCGCCGGCGAGGGCGGCCAGGCCTTCTGGCAGATGCTCAAGGCGCTGGACGTGCCGGTGCTGCCCAATACCGCCGGCTGCTTCACCGCGCAGGAAGTGATCACCACCGCGATGATGGCGCGCGAGGTTTTCGAAACGCCGTGGATCAAGCTGGAGCTGATCGGCGACGACTACACGCTGCAGCCCGATACGCTGAACCTGCCGGCCGTGGCCGAGACCCTGATCAAGGAAGGCTTCAAGGTGCTGCCGTACTGCACCGAGGACCTGGTGCTGTGCCGCCGCTTGCTCGACGTGGGCTGCCAGGCGCTGATGCCATGGGCCGCGCCGATCGGCACCGGCCGCGGCGCGGTCAACCCGCACGCGATGCGCGTGCTGCGCGAGCGCCTGCCCGACACGCCGCTGATCGTCGATGCCGGCCTGGGCCTGCCGTCGCACGCGGCGCAGGTGCTGGAGTGGGGCTACGACGGCGTGCTGCTCAATACCGCGGTGGCGCAGGCTGCCTACCCGGTCAATATGGCGCGCGCCTTTGCGCAGGCCGTTGAGGCCGGCCGCACCGCCTACCTGGCCGGGCCGATGCCCGAGCGCGAGGTGGCGCAGGCCAGCACCCCTGTCGTCGGCATGCCGTTTTGGCACGCCGACAGCACGGAGCAGCGCGCATGACCCGCCGCGCCGTGCATGCCGCCAGCGACGGCCCGCTGCGCCAGGCGGTGCTGGAACACTATGGCGAGACCTTCGGCGTCGATGACAAGCCGTGGCAGGCCTGGCGCCTGGCCGACGCACCCGCGCAACCCGGCGCCCACGACGTGCTGCTGTTCGACGGCGAAGCCGACGCAGGCACGATCGCGCGCCTCGCCGCCGCGGGCGCCACGCTGATCGAGACCGACCGCGAGGGTGGCCAGTGGATCGACACCGTGCGCTCGCCGATTGGCACGTGGGTCTTCTCCGTTGCCGCCGACACCGACCAGCCGCATTCGCCCGCCTTCGTTGCGGTGCTGCTGGCCAGTCTGTCGCTGCATTTCCCCGCGCACGACGCGCTGTGCCTGGCACGTGCCTGGGAGCCGGGCTCGGCCGACTGGCCGTCTGACTTTGCCCGCTTCCCGCACGTGCGGCACGCCGCCCTGGCGGCCCCCGAGCAGGCCGCGGCGCCGTTCGCGCCGTGCCCCGCGCTGGGCCTGTACGTGGTGGTGCCAAGCGCCGAATGGATCGAGCGCCTGGCGCCGCTGAACGTGCCGACGGTGCAGCTGCGCTTCAAGTCCGACGACCCGGCCGCGGTGCGCGCCGAGATCGCACGCGCGGCGAAGGCCATGCAGGGCTCGTCTTCGCGCCTGTTCGTCAACGACCACTGGCAGGCCGCGATCGACTACCGCGCCGCCAACGGTGGCGAGCACAGCGGCATCTACGGCATCCACCTGGGCCAGGAAGACCTGGACGATGCCGACCTCGATGCGATCCGCGCTTCGGGTCTGCGCCTGGGTGTCTCCACCCATGGCTATGCCGAGATGCTGCGCGTGGCCGCGATCCGCCCCAGCTACCTGGCGCTCGGCGCGATCTTCCCCACCACGACCAAGGTGATGCCGACCCAGCCGCAGGGCATGGGCCGCTTCCGCGCCTATGTGAAGCTGATGCAGCCGGTGATCCCGTCGCTGGTGGGCATCGGCGGCGTCAACGTGGCCAATATGCGCGAGGTGCTGGCCGTCGGCGCCGGCAGTGCCGCCGTGGTGCGCGCGGTGACCGAGGCTGATGACGTGCCGGCCGCGGTGGCCCACCTGGTCAGCCTGTTCCCGGCCGCCTGAACGCGGCTCTCGCCATGGCGCCAACCGCCGCCGCGCACCGCGTCCGCCTGGCGGTGGCGGACGACCTGGCGCGCCTGCCCGAAATTGAGCTGGCAGCGGCGGCGCTGTTTCCTGACGCCGACCTGCCCGCGCTACTGCGCCTGGTCAGTACGCCGGAATCGGCACTGGCCGCCGCGCAGCGCGAGCGGCGCCTGTGGGTGGCCGAGCGCGGCGGCGAACTGGCCGGCTTTGCGCTGGCCAGCCGCAAAGGCGAATGCGGTTACCTCGATGAAATGGATGTACACCCGGACCACGGGCGTCGCGGCATCGGGCGCTCGCTGGTTGGGGCGGTGCAGGGCTGGGCGCGGGCGGACGGATTGCGGTCGCTGAACCTGACCACGTTTGCGCATTTGCCGTGGAATGCGCCGTTCTATGCATCCCTGGGGTTTCGCCAGTTGCGCGATGACGAGCTTTGTCCCCTCCTGGCGGATGCACTGGCGGCGCAACAGGCGGCGGGATTGCGGCAACGCGTGGCGATGCGGCAGATATTCTGACGCCAGGACCCATCGTTGCTATACTTGTATAGCAATCACTTTGGAGGCTGCCATGCTCGCCATCCGACTACCAGAGGACATCGAAGACCGCCTGGAAGCCCTTGCCAAACGCACCGGCCGCACCAAGACGTTTTATGCGCGTGAGGCCATCATGCAGCACCTTGATGATCTTGAGGACCTGTATCTGGCAGACAAGATTGCCGCACGTGTTCGCGCCGGCGAAGAATCCACGGTAACGCTGGATGAGCTGGAGGCGCGGCTTGGCCTGGCGGATTGAAGTCACGCAAACGGCAGAGAAACAACTTGCCAAGCTGGATCGGCCGGTCGCCAGGCGTATTGTCACGTTCTTGCGCGAGCAAGTCGCGGCATCCGACGACCCCCGCTCGCTTGGCGAAGCCCTGAAGGGGAGTGAGCTTGGCGAATACTGGAAATACCGGGTCGGCGACTGGCGTTTGATTTGCCAGATCGAGGACGCGCGCATCACTGTTGTGGTGCTGCGTCTTGGGAACCGCAGGGACGTGTATCGCTAGCGCCAAGATTTGTGCGACATTCGCCCAGCCGCCAAAACCGAGCGGCAGCCCGCCGCTATGATGGCGGGCAGCATTCCCCGCCAACCATCCCCCGCCATCCCTACCATGTCCTCCCAGACCGCCCCCGAAATCGTCCCCGTCGCCCCCGGCACGCCCGAAAAGCCCTACTTCGGCATCGACGTGCCGCTGATGCGCTATTTCGGCCTGCAGCCGGTGCAGATCGAGGAGGGCCTGTGCCGCACGCGGTTGCCGGCGCACCCGTCGCTGGTCAACAGCCGCGGCGATGTGCATGGCGGCACGCTGATGGCGACGCTGGACTTCACCCTGAGCGGCGCCGCGCGCTCGCATGCGCCGCTGGAAACCGGCGTGATCACGATCGATATGTCCACGCATTTCCTGGCGGCAGCGCGCGGCGAGCTGACGCTGGAGGCGCGCTGCCTGCGCCGCGGCGCGCGCATTGCATTCTGCGAGGGCGAGGTCAAGGATGCTGCCGGCACCGTGGTGTGCGTGGCGCGGGCCGCATTCAAGCTGGTGCCGCTGTCCGCCGGCGGCAACTGACCCCGGCGTCGGCCTGGCCGCTCAGTCCTGCAGCGGCCGGTACACCTGTTCGAAACGTGCGCGCTCGGTGATGCCATAGTCGCCGGGCGCGTATTGCATCAGCCAGTCGCCCGGCTTGCCGTGCAGCACGTCGCCGCCGGCGCTGCGCGCGATGCTGAAGGCCTCGTGCATCTCGCGCGCCAGTACCGGGATCGGCTTGTTGCGGTAGGCGCCGTCCTGGCCGTGCGCGAGCGGCGGCACGGCCTCGTACTTGGGGTCGAAGCGGTCGCGGGAGACGCACCAGCGGTCGCCGCCGCGGCTGGTGATCAGCGCATCGCCGGGTTGGTAGCGGTTGGGTCCCTCGCGGCTGATCAGCTCGCCGGGTTCGGTGGCGAACAGCACGTCGACGATTTCATGCTTGAGGTAGAACGCGGCTTCGGGGTCGCTGCGCAGGTCGATATCGGCCAGCATCGTCATGTCTGTCAACCCAGCGCGCGCGGCGCGAACAAATGGTTCAGCGGCCCGTTGCCGGCGCCCAGCCGCAGCCCCGCGCCCGCGGCGATGGCCTGCGCCACATAGTCCAGCGCCGTGCCCACTGCCGCCTCCAGCGCATCGCCGCGCGCCAGCTGCGCGGCAATCGCGGCAGCCAGCGTGCAGCCGGTGCCGTGCAGGTTGCGGGTATCGACACGCGGATGCGTGAACACGCGCACGCTGCCGTCGGCCAGCATCAGCAGGTCATCCAGGCCGCCGGCGGCGGCGCCGTCTTCGAGGTGGCCGCCCTTGAGCAGCACGGCAGGGCAGCCCATCGCGATCAGGTCGGCGGCAGCCTGTTCCATCTCGGCGCGGCGCGCGATCCTGCGGCCCAGCAGGTACGAAGCCTCGGGCAGGTTGGGCGTGACCAGCAGCGCGCGCGGGAACAGTAGCCGCACCATGGCCTGCGTGGTGGCGTCATCGGACAGCGTCGCGCCCGAGGTCGAGATCATCACCGGGTCCACCACCAGCTTACGGATGCCGTGCCGGTCCGCTGCCGCGGCAACGGCCTCGACGATGGCGGCGGTGCCCAGCATGCCGGTCTTGGCCGCGTCCACGCCGATATCGCTGGCCACGGCATCGATCTGCGCGGCCACCATGTCGGCGGGAATGGCGTGCACGCCGGTCACGCCCAGCGTGTTCTGCGCGGTGATCGCGGTGATGGCGCTCATGCCGAAGCAGCCCAGCGCGGAAAAGGTCTTCAGGTCGGCCTGGATGCCGGCGCCGCCGCCGGAGTCGGAACCGGCGATGGTCAGGGTGCGGGGTGGCGTTGGGATCATCTGTGCAGGAATCGGAGGGAGCCGGTGCGCAAGGCGCCCGGGCACGCTACAATACCGCCACTCCGAGGAGCGTTGCAACGGATGGAGGCCTGCGAAGCACATCGCACGGCCGGCGGCACAGCCGCCCCATGTCATCCGCCAGGCTCGGACTGTCTTCAACGGCGCTCGCTGATCCGTGGTCCGCACGGAGGCGAGTCGACCTATCCGCGAGCTTCGCATGTGCCCTTGCGCCATGCCATAGCTGCCAGATTCCCCGTACTCGTCACCTGCGCGCCACTCTTCACCGGGAGTGAAACATGAACGCTGTGACCGACCTGAAGCAAGACTACCTCGTCGCCGACATCAACCTCGCCGGCTGGGGCCGCAAGGAAATCGCCATTGCCGAGACCGAAATGCCCGGCCTGATGGCGATCCGCGACGAATTTGCCGCCGCGCAGCCGCTCAAGGGCGCGCGCATCGCCGGCTCGCTGCACATGACGATCCAGACCGCCGTGCTGATCGAGACGCTCAAGGCACTGGGCGCCGACGTGCGCTGGGCCTCGTGCAACATCTACTCGACCCAGGACCACGCCGCTGCCGCGATTGCCGCCGGCGGCACGCCCGTGTTCGCCTTCAAGGGCGAATCGCTGAAGGAATACTGGGACTTCACGCACCGCATCTTCGACTGGTCGGACGGCGGCACCCCCAACATGATCCTGGACGACGGCGGCGACGCCACGCTGCTGCTGCACCTGGGTGCGCGCGCCGAGAAGGACGCGTCGCTCATCGCCAAGCCGGGCAGCGAGGAAGAAACCTACCTGTTCGCCGCCATCAAGGAAAAGCTGGCCAAGGATCCGAGCTGGTACAGCCGCAACCTGGAGGCCATCCGCGGCGTGACCGAGGAAACCACCACCGGCGTGCACCGCCTGTACCAGATGGCCCAGAAGGGCGAACTGCGCTTCCCGGCCATCAACGTCAACGACTCGGTGACCAAGAGCAAGTTCGACAACCTGTACGGCTGCCGTGAGTCGCTGGTGGACGGCATCAAGCGCGCCACCGACGTGATGATCGCCGGCAAGGTGGCCATCGTGGCCGGCTACGGCGACGTGGGCAAAGGCAGCGCACAGGCGCTGCGCGCGCTGTCGGCGCAGGTGTGGGTGACCGAGATCGACCCGATCTGCGCGCTGCAGGCCGCGATGGAAGGCTACCGCGTGGTGACCATGGACTACGCCGCGGAGCATGGCGATATCTTCGTCACCTGCACCGGTAACTACCATGTCATCACCCATGACCACATGGCCAAAATGAAGGACCAGGCCATCGTCTGCAATATCGGCCACTTCGACAACGAGATCGACATTGCCTCGATCGAGAAGTACGAATGGGATGAGATCAAGCCGCAGGTCGATCACGTTAAGTTCCCCGACGGCAAGAAGCTCATCATCCTGGCCAAGGGCCGCCTGGTGAACCTGGGCTGCGCCACCGGCCACCCGTCGTACGTGATGAGCAGCTCGTTCGCCAACCAGACCATCGCCCAGATCGAACTCTGGCAGGAACGCGACAGCGGCAAGTATCCGGTCGGCGTCTACACGCTGCCCAAGCACCTGGACGAGAAGGTGGCGCGCCTGCAGCTGCGCAAGCTGAACGCGCAGCTGACCGAACTGACCGAACAGCAGGCCGCGTATATCGGCGTGAAGAAGGAAGGTCCGTACAAGGCCGACCACTACCGCTACTGATCCGCGCAGGTAAGGCAGGGCCCCCCTCCCGCTTGCGGGAGAGGGGGAGAAACCACATTCAAGGAGCCGTCATGAGACTACTGGTCGTCTGGGTCATCAACGCCGTTGCGCTGTTCGTGTTGCCGTACCTCATCTCGTCGATCCACATCAAGAGCTTCGGCTCGGCGATGCTGGCGGCGCTGGTGCTGGGCCTGGTCAATACGCTGATCCGTCCGATCCTGGTGATCCTGACGCTGCCGGTCACGCTGCTGACGCTGGGGCTGTTTATCTTCGTCATCAACGCGCTGCTGTTCCTGTTTGTCGGCAACCTGCTGTCGGGCTTTACCGTCGGCGGCTTCTGGGCGGCCCTGCTGGGCTCCATCCTGTACAGCGTGATCTCGTGGCTGCTGGCCAGCCTGCTGCTGGGCGAACGCACCGCCTGACGCGGCCTGCACTGTCACGAATCCCATACCGCGCGCCGCGCCAACGCGGCGCGCCACCATCATGCAAGACCGCTACTTCAGCTTTGAATTCTTCCCGCCCAAGACGGCGGAGGGCACCGAGAAACTGCGCAACACGCGTGCGCAGCTGGCCCCGCTCAAGCCCAAGTACATCTCGGTGACGTTCGGCGCCGGCGGCACCACGCAGCAGGGCACGCTGGACGCGGTCCTGGAAATCCAGCGCGAAGGCATCGAGGCCGCGCCGCACCTGTCGTGCGTGGGCTCGTCGCGCGAGAGCATCCGCGCCGTCCTGCAGCAGTACCGCGACGGCGGCATCCGCCATATCGTCGCGCTGCGCGGCGACATGCCCTCGGGCATGGGCGAGATCGGCGAGTTCCGCTACGCCAACGAACTGGTCGAGTTCATCCGTGCCGAGACCGGCGACTGGTTCAACATCGAAGTCGCCGCCTACCCCGAGTACCACCCGCAGGCCAAGTCGCCGCGCCACGACCTGGACAACTTCGTGCGCAAGGTCAAGGCCGGCGCCGACTCCGCCATTACGCAGTACTTCTACAACGCCGACGCCTACTTCCGCTTTGTCGACGATGTGCGTGCGCAGGGCGTGGAGGTGCCGATCGTGCCGGGCATCATGCCGATCACCAATTACTCGCAGCTGATGCGCTTCTCCGAGATGTGCGGCGCCGAAGTGCCGCGCTGGGTGGCCAAGCGGCTGGAGAGCTTCGGCGACGACCGCGAATCGATCCGCGCCTTCGGCCTGGACGTGGTCACCGCGCTGTGCGAGCGCCTGCTCGCCGCGGGCGTGCCGGGTCTGCACTTCTACACGCTCAATGCCGCCGGCGCCACCAAGGCGATCTGGCAGCGCCTGAAGCTGTAACGCCCGCCATGGCCACGCGCCGCCCCGATCCCTTCATCGAACATCTGCTCGAGCTGATGGGGCCGCTGGCGGCGCGCATCGGCCCTGTCAGCGCCAGGCGCATGTTCGGCGGCCATGGCCTGTTCTATGACGGGCTGATGTTTGCGCTGGTGTCGGGCGGCACCTGCTACCTGAAGGCCGATGACGCCACGCGCGGCAAGTTCGAGGCCGAGGGCAGCGAGCCCTTCCGCTACCAGTCGGCAAAGCGCGAGGTCACCATGCGCCACTACCTGAGCCTGCCGCCGGCGGCGCTGGAGTCGCCCGGCGCGATGACACCCTGGGCGAAGCTGGCGGTAGAGGCGGCGCTGCGGCTGGGGAATGCGGGCTGAGGCAAGGTGCCGCTATCGCGCCGATCTGCCGACAGTGCCATACTCGGCACCATGGTCACCGCCACCTTCCGCTTCTACGAGGAACTGAACGACTTCCTCGCGCCGGACCAGCGCCGGCGTGACCTGTCCTGCGCCTGCGCGCGCGCCGCCACGGTCAAGCACATGATCGAGGCGCTGGGCGTGCCGCATACCGAAGTCGAGCTGATCCTGGTCAATGGCGAATCGTCCGGCTTCGAGCGGCAGCTGCGCGATGGCGACCGGGTCTCGGTCTATCCCAAGTTCGAACGGCTCGACGTGTCCCCGCTGCTGCGGGTACGCGAGCAGCCGCTGCGGGTGATGCGCTTTGTCGCCGACGCGCACCTGGGCGGCCTGGCGCACCTGCTGCGCATGACCGGCTTCGACACCCTCTATGACAACCATTTCGAAGACAGCGAGATCGAGCGCATCGCCGTCGACCAGGGCCGCGTGGTGCTGACGCGCGACCGCGAGCTGCTCAAGCGCCGCGGCATCACCCACGGCTGCTATGTGCGCGCGATCAAGTCGCAACTGCAGGTGCGGGAGATCTTTGCGCGGCTGGACCTGGCGCGCAGCGCACGGCCGTTCTCGCTGTGCCTGGACTGCAACGCGCCGCTGCGCGCGCTGGATGCGGCCGGCGCGGCCGGGCGCGTGCCGGAGGGGGTGCTCGAGCGCCATCGCAGCTTTGTTACCTGCGACCAGTGCCGGCGCGTGTTCTGGGAGGGCTCGCACTGGCGCTGCATGCGTGCGCTGGTGGATGAGCTGGTGCGGGGCGCCGAGGCCGGGCCGGGTTAGTGTCCTGTTCCGCAAATACCTTGCCATGGAATCGCCCAGTTGGCCGCCAAGCGTCGTTGCTCGTCGTTGCCATAGCTACGGCTATGGCGCCTCCTCGCGCCTAGCCTGACGACCAACTGGACGATTTCATTTTGGCAAAGCTATCTGCGGAACAGGACACTAGAACTGGCCGGATTCCGTAACGATCCAGTCCATGGCAATGTCATGCGGCTGCGCCTGCAACGGTAGCCGGCAGCTTTCGTAGCCAATGCCGATCGCTACTGGCCGCTGCGCCATGGCCGCCAGCGTGCGGTCGTAGAAGCCACCGCCGTAGCCCAGGCGGAACTTGTCCGGGCTGAAACCGACACAGGGTATGAGCAGCGCATCGGGCGTCACGGCCTCGGTGCCGTCCGGCACCGGGATGCCGTAGTGGCCGGTGGCCATGGGCGTGTCCGGTGTCCACAGGTGGAAATCCAGCGGCGCGCCCGGGCGGCTGACCGACGGCAGCGCGGCGCTGCGGCCAGGCATGGCGGCGAGCCAGCGGCCGACCGCGTCGCGCGCATCGAACTCCTGCTGGATCGGCCAGTAGAAACCCAGGCAGCGCACGGCCAGGCCGGCCAGCAATCCGGACAGCGCGGCGGCGATGCGTGCGTCGGCTTCGGCGCGTGCGGGCAGGGCGGCGCGTTGCGCCAGCAACTGCGTGCGCAGTGCACGACGGTCGTCGGCGGCAGGGTTGGGTGCGGTCGTGACAGGAGTGGATGACATGGCGTGGGATAATGCCCCTCGTACGAACCAAACACGGACGGCGGAGCCGCGGCTGGGCACAAGGTTGCAGGCGCCGGCGCCGCCGTCATCGACAAGGAAGCAAAGAATGCTGAAGGGAGTATATCTGCAGCGTGCCGGCCGGGCCGCCTGGATCGCGCTGGCATGTGCACTGCTTGTCACGCCCGTCCATGCGCAGAAGCGCCCGCAGGCGGTGTCGCGCCCGCAGGCGGCGGTGATCCCGAGCGATCCCGACGAGGCCTTCACCGCGCTGCGCGAAGCCGCGCGCAAGAACGACGTAGAGCGCGCCTACGCGATCTCGGCCACGCTGGTGGACTACCCGGTCCCGTCCTATGTCGAGTACTTCCGCATCAAGCCGCAGCTGTTCGACGCCAGCGGCCTGGCGCGCATCGATGCGCCCGACGATCAGGTGCGCGCATTCCTGCAGCGCTACAAGGGCGACGCCATTGCCGACCGCATGCGCAATGACTGGCTGCTGGTGCTGGGCAAGAAGCGCGACTGGGCCAATTTCGATGTCGAGTATCCGCAGTTCGCACTCAAGGACGATACCCAGGTCGAGTGCTATGCGCTGCTGTCGCGTGCACTCAAGGGCCAGAACGTGGCCGCCGATGCGCGCAATGTGCTGAGCGACCCCAAATACTACGGCGAAGGCTGTGTCGACCTGATCGGCTACCTGGCGCAAAGCCAGCAGATCCAGCGCAGTGATGTCGCCTACCAGGCGCGGCTGGCGCTGGAACAGAACTTTGTCACGCTGGCCGGCAAGATCGCCGCGCTGGTGCCCGACGCGCGTGCGGATGGCGATACGCTGGCCACCGTCGTCAAGATGGCGCGCAACGACCCGTCGCAGGCCGCCGCCTACCTCGGCACGGTCCAGGGTGCGCTGTCGCGCGACGAGCAGGGTGCGGCCTGGGGCGTGATCGGCCAGTTCGCGGCCAAGAAGCTGCTGCCCGATGCGGCCGGCTACTACCGCCGCCAGATGGACCTGGGCGGCAACCAATGGCTCTCCGACGACACGCAGGAATGGCGCGTGCGCGCCGCGCTGCGCCAGGGCGACTGGAAGCAGGTGCGCCAGGCGGTGGAGCTGATGCGCCCCGAACTGCGCGCCAAGGATCCGGCCTGGATCTACTGGTATGGCCGCGCGCTCAAGGCCGACGGCCGCGACACCGAGGCCCAGCAGAACTTCCAGCAGATCGCCGGCCAGTTCAACTTCTACGGCCAGCTGGCCAGCGAAGAGCTGGGCAACCGCATCACGCTGCCAGCGCGCACCGCCGTCAGCGACGCCGAGGCCATGGCCATGCGCACGCGCGCCGGTTTTCAGCGGGCGCAGAAATTCTATGCCATGAACCTGCGCTTCGAAGGCAACCGCGAGTGGAACTGGGAACTGCGCAATATGAGCGACCGCGAGCTGCTGGCCGCGGCCGAATATGCGCGCCGCCTGGAACTGCTGGACCGCACCGTCAACTCCGCCGACCGCACCCGCAACGAACATGACTTCACGCTGCGTTTCCTGATGCCGTACCGCGACATCATGCAGCGTGCCACCGACGATGTCGGCCTGGACATGGCGTGGGTCTACGGCCTGATCCGCCAGGAATCGCGCTTCCTCATGAACGCGCGCTCGTCGGCGGGCGCACATGGCCTGATGCAGGTGATGCCGGCCACGGCCAAGTACGTCGCGCGCAAGATCGGCATGGCCGACTTTTCGCCGTCGATGATGGCCGATCCCAATATCAACATCCTGCTCGGCACCAACTACCTGAACATGGTGCTGACAGACCTGGACAGCTCGTGGACGCTGGCTTCGGCTGCATACAACGCCGGCCCGGGCCGGCCCAAGGCCTGGCGCAGCACGCTGGCGCGGCCGGTGGAAGGCGCGATCTTTGCAGAGACCATTCCGTTCAATGAAACGCGCGGCTATGTGAAGAATGTGCTTTCCAACGCCACGTACTATGCTGCATTGATGAGTGGCCGGCCGCAGTCGCTGAAATCGCGCCTGGGCATGGTCGCGCCGTCGGCGGTGACCACTACCAGCCTGCCCTGAAGTTGCCCCTGCGGGGGCGGGCAGGACGGGCCCTGCCGGGACGATCCGGCGGGCCCGGGCTGGCGCAGGGTGCCGCGGCGTGCAGTTTTCTTGGCACGGAGGCATCATGCAGACCAGCAACGTCCTCGTCATCGGTGGTGCCGGCTTTATCGGCAGCCACCTCGTCTCGCGCCTGGCCGGGGCTGCCTCGGCCTCGGGCGCGCCGCTGGAGCCCGGCGCCAACCCCGATTCCCCCATCGCCCCGGACCGCATCGTAGTCGGCACGCGCAATATCGAGCACGCGCAGCACCTGCTGCTGTTGCCGCGCGTGGAAGTGGTGGAGCTGGGCCTGGCCGACAATGCCGCGCTGGACGACGCCATCGGCTCGCTGGGCGTGGATGGCATCGTCGTCAACCTGGTGGGCGTGCTGCACGGCGAGCGCGCCGACCCCTACGGCGAAGCCTTTGCCAGCGCGCATGTGGAGATGGTGCGGCAGATCGCGGCGTCGTGCCTGTCCACCGGCGTGCGCCGGCTGTTGCATATGAGCGCGCTGGGCGCGGACAGCAACGGGCCGTCGATGTACCTGCGCAGCAAGGGCGACGGCGAGCGCGTGGTGCGCGCCAGCGGGCTAGACTGGACCATCTTCCGGCCCTCGGTGGTGTTCGGCCCCGACGACCATTTCCTGAACCTGTTCGCCCACATGCAACAGATGGCCCCGGTGGTGCCGCTGGCGTGCGCGCATGCACGCTTCCAGCCGGTATTCGTGCAGGATGTGGTGCAGGCCTACCTGAATGCCATGGTGAACCCGGCCACGATCGGCCACGGCTATGAGCTGGGCGGACCGCAGGTCTATACGCTGGAAGAGCTGGTGCGCTTTGCCGGCCGCGCGTCCGGGCATCCGCGCCCGGTGATCGCGCTGCCCGATGCGCTGGCACGGGTGCAGGCCAGCATCATGGAGCATATGCCGGGCGAACCGCTGCTGTCGCGTGACAACCTCGACTCGATGCAGCTCGACAATGTGCTGGAACACCCGGTCGCACCCGAACTGAACCTGCATCCGGCCAGCCTGGAGTCGATCATGACCGACGCGCTGGCCGGGCGCAACCGCGATACCACGCTGACCCATATGCGCGCGAGCGTGCACCGCTGACGGGCCCGGCGGCCGGTGCGCCCTATGTGACCGGATTTCATATCGGTTGCTAGCGCAATTCACTTTGACGCGGACGGCCGCGCTGGCAGAATGACCAGTCCGGCGCGCGGCCGCCACGCCGTCCTGCAGGCGGCAGGCGCCGCGCCTGCGCCGTCTCCCTCCGTTTCCTCCCCCAAGGACCCACGATGAAGCTCGTCATCGGCAACAAGAACTATTCCTCCTGGTCGCTGCGCCCGTGGCTGTTGCTGCGCCAGGCCGGCATTGATTTCGAAGAAGTGCAGGTGCGCCTGTTCACCGGCAGCTTCGCTGCCGAGATCGCGCGCTACTCGCCCGCGGGCAAGGTGCCGGCGCTGGTCGATGGCGAGGTCACGGTGTGGGATTCGCTGGCGATCTCCGAATACCTGGCCGAGCGCTTCCCGGAAAAGCACCTGTGGCCGGCCGACCGTGCCCAGCGCGCGGTGGCGCGCGCCGTCTGCGCCGAGATGCATTCGGGCTTCGGCAACCTGCGCAACCAGTTGCCGATGAACGTGACCGCGGTGCTGCCCGGACGCGGCTGGAACGTGGCCGTGCAGCGCGACGTGGAGCGCATCGCCGCGATCTGGGAAGGGCTGCGCCAGCAGCACGGCGCGAACGGGCCGTTCCTGTTCGGCGAGTTCACCGTGGCCGACGCGTTCTTCGCGCCGGTGGTGAGCCGCTTTGCCACCTACGGCATCCACCTGCCCGACGAAGCCGAGGACGCCAAGGCCTATGCCGACTTCATGCTGGCGCTGCCGGCAATGCAGGAATGGATTGCCGGCGCACGCGAGGAACGCGACTTCCTGGCCGACGACGAACCCTACCGGCTGGCCCCGGATCGTCCCGATGCGATAATCATCAACCACTAGCAATACCGCTGGTGCCGAGCGCCAGCCCGGCACCAGCCCACGACGAGGCCAGAACGATGCAGGTGTATGCCGTCGGCGGCGCGATCCGCGACGAACTGCTGGGCAAGCCCAGCCAGGACCGCGACTACGTGGTCGTTGGCGCGACCCCGGCGCAGATGGAGGCCGCGGGCTTTCGCCCGGTGGGCAAGGATTTCCCGGTCTTCCTGCATCCGCGCACCCAGGAGGAATACGCGCTGGCCCGCACCGAGCGCAAGACCGCGATGGGCTACAAGGGCTTTGCCTTCTACTGCGAGCCCGATGTCACGCTCGAGGACGACCTGGTCCGGCGCGACCTGACCATCAACGCCATGGCGCGCGCCGTCGATGCCGACGGCAACCTGGCCGGTCCCGTGATCGACCCTCATGGCGGCCAGCGCGACCTGGCCGCGCGCTTGTTCCGCCATGTATCCGATGCCTTTGCCGAAGACCCGGTGCGCATCCTGCGGCTGGCGCGCTTTGCCGCGCGCTTCCAGGACTTCACCGTTGCCGCCGAGACCATGCGCCTGATGCGCGAGATGGTGGCCGCGGGCGAAGTCGATGCCCTGGTCCCCGAGCGCGTCTGGCAGGAACTGGCGCGCGGGCTGATGGAGGCGCGCCCGTCGCGCATGTTCGAGGTGCTGCGCGAATGCGGCGCGCTGGCGCGGCTGCTGCCCGAGTTGGACCGGCTGTGGGGCGTGCCGCAGCGCGCCGACTACCACCCCGAGGTGGATACCGGCGTGCACGTGATGATGGTGATCGACTGCGCCGCGGCGCTGGGCGCGCCGCTGCCGGTGCGCTTTGCCGCGCTGGTGCATGACCTGGGCAAGGGCACCACGCCTGAGGACGTGCTGCCGCGCCATACCGGCCACGAGATGCGCAGCGTCAAGCTGCTGGAAGCCGTCTGCGCGCGGCTGCGCGTACCCAACGACTGCCGCGACCTGGCGGTGGTGGTGGCGCGCGAGCATGGCAATATCCACCGCTCGCTGGAATTCAGCGCGGCGGCCGTGGTGCGCCTGCTTGAACGCTGCGATGCGCTGCGCAAGCCGGCCCGCTTTGCCGAAGCACTGCAGGCCTGCGAGGCCGACATGCGCGGACGCAAGGGCTTTGAGGCGAGCGCGTATCCCCAGGCGGCGCGCTTGCTGGCCGCGCTGGACGCGGCGGCGGCCGTCGACGCCGGCGCCGTCGCGCGCGCATGCGGCGATGATGTCAGCCAGATCCGCGACCGCGTTCATGCGGCGCGCGTGGCGGCGGTGGCGCAGCGGCTCGGGTGCTAGCGAAAAACCAGCACTGGAATCGTCGCGTGTGTCAGCACCTTGTGCGTCTCGCTGCCGATCAGCAGCGCCTGTAGCCCGCGCCGCCCATGCGAGGCCATCACGATCAGGTCGCACTTCCTCGCCTCAGCCTCGTCGATGATGGCCTGGAAGATGTGGTCGCCGGTGGGGCAGGCGGTTTCACACGGCACGCCCGCCGCGGCGGCCTCCTGCGCGATCGTTGCCAGGTAGGCCTCGGCCTGCCGGTAGGCTTCCTGCATGAAGCGTTGCCGGGTTTCCTGGAGCATGGCGGTCTGCAGGCGCATCACGTCATAGTGCGCGACGACCTGGATCGCGGTGAGGCGGGCCTGTATCGAGCTGGCCAGCTCGATGGCCTTGCGGTAGGCCGTATCGGACAGGTCCGAGCCGTCGACCGCCACGAGCAGATGCTTGAACATTTTGGTCTCCTTGTAAGCCGGCGCCGCACCGCAGCGGTGGCTCAGGCGCCAAGAAATAGCCGGCCGACCTCCGGGTCCCGGCCCAGTTCGCCACCGGTGCCGGCCATGGCCAGCTGCCCGGCCACCAGGACATAGCCGAGGTCGGCGAAGGCGAGCCCTTTGCGGGCGTTCTGCTCGACCAGGATGATGGTCTTGCCCTCATCCTGCTGCAGCTGGCGCAGGTGTTCGAACACCAGGTCGACAAAGCGCGGCTCCAGCCCGATCGAGGGCTCGTCCACCAGCAGCACGGCGGGGTCCATCATCAGCGCGCGCGAGATTTCCAGCAGCCTGCGCTCCCCGCCGGAGAGCACGCTGGCGCGCTCGCCGCGCCGTTGCGCGAGCGCGCCATGGCGCTGGAAGATGCGCTCGGCCGCAGCCCTGGCGTCGCGCGGGTGCGGCATCAGGTACCCGCCCATCAGCAGGTTTTCTTCGACCGTCATGTCAGGGAAGATCGAACCCTCCTGCAGCACATAGGCTACGCCTGCCTGCCGCAGCTTCTGCTCGGCACGCAGGTGGGTGACCGGCGCGCCGGCCACGGTGATGGTCCCCGACATGACCCGGGCCAGGCCGTAGATGGCGCGTAGCACGGTGGACTTGCCCGCGCCGTTCGGGCCGATCAGGCACAGCGAACCGCCGCGCGCCACGCGCAGGCTGAAGCCGTGCACGATTTCCATGGCGCCATAGCCGGCGACCAGGTTGTCCACCGCGACCATCGGCGTGCCGCCGGCCAGTTGCTCGAGTTGCCCGATCGTTGGCCGGGGACGCGAGAGCGCTGCGGCGAGCGTGGCGGCTGGTGCGTGGACAGCCGGCTGGGCCGCGGTGTGCGCGCTGATCATGGCTGTCCTCCCAGGTAGGCCTCGATCACCGTGGGGTTGGCCGTGATCTGCGCTGGCGATCCCTGCGCCAGCACCTCGCCATGCGCCAGGCAATAGATGTGGCCGGCCAGCTGCATCATTACCCGCATATTGTGTTCGATCACCAGCAGGGTGATGCCGAGCCGCGCGTTGATGTCCCTGAGCAGCGCGATCAGGCTGTCGATCATCACCGGGTTCACGCCGGCGGTGGGCTCATCGAGCAGCAGCAGCCTGGGCTCGTTCATCAGGGCCATGCAGATCTCGAGCAGCTTCTGCTGCCCGAACGAGAGGTCGGCGCCGCGCTGGTCCCCGTGGTCCTCCAGCCCGGCCATGCGCAGGGTCTGCCGGGCCCGCTCCGTCACTGCTGGTGCCTGCCGCGTGCACATGGCGGCGAGTCCTTCATGCATATGCGGCACGCTGACCAGCAGGTTCTGCAGGCAGCTCATCTTGCCGAACACCCGCGTCTGCTGGAAGGTGCGCACCAGGCCCAGGCGGGCGATCTCGGGAACGCGCAGCCGCGAGATCTCGCGTCCGTCGAACGCGATCGACCCGCCGTCGATCGAGTGGTAGCCGACGATCGAATTGAACAGGGTCGTCTTGCCCGAACCGTTCGGCCCGATCAGGCCGACGATGCTGCCGTGCGGCACCTGCAGGGAGATGTCATGGTTGGCGACGACACCGCCGAAGCGCTTGGTGACGCCGCGCACCGCAAGCAGGTTGTTCATGGCGCGGGACTCCCCGTGATGCGGCGGCGGTTGGCACTGTAGTCGCGCAGCCAGCCCATGATGCCGGTCGGGAACAGCACCACGATCAACACGATCAGCACGCCCAGCGCAACGCGCTGCCAGTTCAGCAGGTAAGTCCAGAACAGTTCCTGGGTCAGGTGGAACAGCGCGGCGCCGATCACCGGCCCCCACAGCGTGCCCTTGCCGCCCAGGATTGCCATCACCACCATCCACACGCCGAAGGTGGCGCCGGCAAAGGCCAGTTCGCGCGGATCGATGAAGCCCACCAGGTTGCCCGTCAGGGCGCCCGCCATGCCGAGGAAGAGGGCGCACACGCACCACGCCAGGATCTTGTAGCGCGTCGTGTGCAGGCCGAGCGCCTCGGCCTTGTCCTCGTCATCGCGGATGGCATTGAGCGCGAGACCGAACGGTCGCGCATAGAGCCAGCGCAGCGACAGCAGGGTCACTACGGCCAGCACCAGCATCGCGTAGTAGAAGAACGGCTCGCGGCTGCCGGCAGCACCCGGGAACAGCGGCAGCGTCATGCCCGATCCCGCGCCGATGAAATCCCAGCCGGCGGCACCATCGGCGCAGGCGATGCCCAGGCCCAGTGTTCCGATGGCGAAGTAGTGGCCGCGCAAGCCCAGCATGGCCGGGCCCAGCGCAAGCGCCGCCGCCACGGCCGCCAGCGCCGCCAGGCCGGTACCCACCGCCAGCCCGGCGAAGTAGCCCAGCCCGAAGTCGCGCTGCACCACCGCGCAGACATAGGCACCCACGCCGAAGAACACGATGTTGCCGAACGAGTTATAGCCCATCTGCCCGCCCATCACATCCCACGTCAGCGCAAATAGAACCATCAGCCAGAGAAAGGTCAGCTGCGTGGTGATGCCGGCGAACAGCCACGGCGCGATCAGCGCGCCCACGCTGCCCGCAAGCAGCGCCATCCAGGCCGCCCCGGCGGCCGAGGTGACCGGGAGATCCGATTCGGGCCGGCGTGCGCCGCGCAGGTGCGGGTTCATCGCAGGTAGCCGCGCCGCCGGCGCAGCATCAGGTTGCGGCTTACCAGGATCGCCACCAGCAGGGCGTAGAGGAAGGCGGTCTGGTACTCGGTGCCGAGCAGGAAGCCGGCATAGTTCTCGGCAATGCCCAGCCCGCCGCCGGCGCCAAGCACCGGCAGCATGCTGCCCAGCCCGGCCACCACCACGATCATGAAGGCGCGCACGGTATAGGGCAGGCCCAGGTAGGGGTGGATAATCCAGGTCATTGCCACCAGCCCGCCCGCCGCGCCGCAGATGGCGGCGTTGAGCGCGAAGGTCGAGGCATAGATGCGATCGGCGTCCACCCCCAGCACACGGGCAGCGCGCGCGTTCTGGGCGGTCGCCCGGATCGCCTGGCCGCGGCGCGAATGCCTGAGGAACAGCATCAGGCTGGCGCCCAGCGCCAGCGCTGCGGCGAACGCTGCCAGCTTGATCTTCGGCACCACCAGTCCGCCCGGCAGCAACAGGCTGCCCAGCCCCGCATCGACCGTACGCACATTGGCGCCGAAGGCCAGGTTGGCGAGCTGCTGCAGCACGATGCTCAGGCCGAAGGTGGCCAGCACCGAGACAAAGAGATCGCGCTCGACCAGGCGGAAGATAACGATGCGATAGAGACCCCAGCCCACGCAGTACATCACCGCCGCGGCAACCGGCACGGCCAGCATCGGCGGCACGCCCTTGCCAACCAGCCAGATCACGATATAGCCGCCCAGCATCACCAGCTCGCCCTGGGCTATGTTGATGAGATTCATCACGCCCCATACCAGCGCCATGCCGTAGGCCGCCAGCGCAAAGATCGCGCCGGCCAGCAGGCCATCCACCACGAGCTGCAGGTTCAGCTCGGGACTCTGGAAGAGGACCGCGAGATTGCTCATCTGCGTCAGGCCGCGTAGCAGCCCCCTATTTGCGCCGCGCCCAGGCAGGTGCCGGATAGATGACCTTCGACGACGCCCACTTGCCCGGCGCGACCACCTTGAACTTGCCGTCCTGCACCTGGTACAGCACCATCGACTTGGCGATATTCTTGCCGCTCTGGTCAAACCTGAGCGGGCCGTAGAACGTCATCAGGTCGGTTTTTGCCAGGGCATCGCGGACCTTCTCCGTATCGAACGAGCCGGCACGCTCGAAGGCGTCGGCGAACGCCAGCACCGCGGCGGTGGACTCGGCCGCCTGGTATGGCGCCTCGTAGTGGTACTCCTTCTCGAAGCGCTGCGCGTACTGGTCAGCCGTGCCGAACCAGCGGTCCTTGTAGCCAAGCGTGCGGTCCCATTGCGAGCCACACACCGCGAATTCGGCGCTCTTGCCGAATTTCTCGATGACCTGCGCGGAGTCGCAATGGGTCAGCGCCAGCATCGGCACGTCGATACGCATCTCCGCTACCTGCCGCACCGCCAGCGCCGCGCCCTTTTCATGGCCGGATACCACCAGGATGTCCGGCTTGAGCGCCTTCACCTTGGCCAGCGTGGCCGACATGTCGTTCAGCTCAGGCGGCAGCTTGTCGTCGATTACCACCTGCATGCCCAGGCGTTTCGCATCCTCTTCCACGCCGTCGCGCACGTCCCGCGAGAAGTTGTCGTTCTCGATGGCGATGGCCACCTTGAGGCTCTTCGGCGACTTGCCTGCCCGCTGCGCTTCCTCGGCGGCGAGCTGGATGGCCGAGCGCAGGTAGTAGTCGGAGGTGTTGAGCACCGCGAACATGTAGCGGTAGCCCTGCGTGAACAGGTTGCGGTCCGCGCCGTTGCCCTCGACCATCGGAATCTTGTACTTCTCCGTGACCGGGGCGATCGCCTTGGTGAGCCCCGAACTATAGGGCCCCAGAACGTACTTGACGCCGTCCTGGTTGATCAGCCGTTCGGCCAGCTGTGCGCCGCGGGCCGAGGTGGATTCGTCGTCGTAGTAGAGGACCTTCAACTGATAGGCCTTGCCGCCAACCTTGACGCCGCCCATCTCATTGACGCGTTTCACGGCAAGGTTGTAGCCGTCCTGGGTGTTCTTGCCATTGGTGGAGTACTTGCCGGTCTGGGAAACCGCGGCACCGAGGACGATGGTGTCGCCCTCCACCTTGGCGGCGGCGGGGACCGACACGGCCAGGCCAAGACCAGCCAGGGCGCAGACGGCGGCATGGCGCAAATGGATAGCGGGCCTGGGATCGCCTGGTGAGTCCTGTTTGGATGCGTTTTTCATGGCACCTCCTCACTCTCTCCAACGTAGGACTCATTTCTGAAAGCGGAAGTGCCCGTATGTCACGGGTCCATCACTCCATGAGGTGTTCCCGGGATTCCCTATTCATGAAATGAGGCCTACGCTTGAGATGATCAGGCAGATCGTTGCTCGACCGGGATGGGAGCCGACCGCTTTCTCGCATGAGGAGATAGCCATGGCCAAGACAGCGCATCCAGGTGGTACCCACGTGGCAGTCGCCACCAGCCCCAATACAAATACCAATACCGGCAGGCGCGGATTCATCCGGGCCACTGGCGCGGTCGGGCTTGCCGCCGGCCTCGGACCTTTCGTGATCCCGCGCTATGCCCATGCGGCAAAGCACACGCTCAAGATCCTGCAGTGGAACCACTTCGTGCCGGGCTACGACAAGTGGTTCGACGACACCTATGTGAAGGAGTGGGGTCAGAAGAACGACACCGAGGTGGTGGTCGACCACGTCGGCATCCCGGCGCTGGCCACGCGTGCCGCCGCCGAAGTGTCCGCGCAGAAGGGACACGATCTGTTCATGTTCCTGTCGCCGCCCCCGGTCTACGAGGAGCAGGTGATCGACCATCGCGAACTCTACGAGGAATGCCAGCGCAAGCATGGCAAGCCGATGGAGCTGGCGATCAAGAGTACCTACAACCCGAAGACGAAGAAGTACTTCGGCTTCTCCGACAGCTTCGTGCCGGACCCGATCAACTACCGCAAGGACCTCTGGGACGAGGCCGGCATGAAGCCGCCAGACACCTGGCTGGATGTCCTGGCCGCCGGGCGCAAGATCAAGGCCAAGAGCGGCATCCCGGTCGGCGTGGGGCTGTCCGCGGAACTTGATACCGCGATGGCGATGCGCGCCATCCTGTATGCCTTCGGCGGCTCGGTGCAGGACGACCGGCACACCGTGGTGCTCAACTCGAAGAACACGATCGAAGCGGTGAAGTTCGTCAAGGCGCTGTACCAGGAGGCCATGACGCCGGATGTGCTGGCATGGGACCCGTCGTCCAACAACCGCGCCATGCTGGCGGGCAAGATCTCGCTCTGCCTTAACGCCATCTCCATCACCCGCGAGGCCGAGAACAAGAACCTGCCGATCGCGCGCGACATCTGGCTCACGCAGGCGCTGCAGGGGCCGGTGCGGCGCATCGCGCTGGAACACGTGATGGACTGCTACGTGATCTGGAAATTCGCCGAGAACATCGCCGGCGCGAAGAAGTTCCTGGTCGACTATATCGATAACTTCCGGCAGGGCTTCCTGGGCAGCGAGTTCTACAACTTCCCTTGCTTCCCCAGTACCGTGCCAGACCTGCAGAAGCTGATCGCCGACGACCAGAAAGCCACGCCGCGCGACAAGTACAAGGTGCTCGGCGCGCTGATGAACCAGGCGACCAATGTCGGCTATCCCGGCTACGCCAACGCGGCCGTCGACGAGATCTTCAATACCTGGGTCCTCAATACCATGTTCGCCAAGGCAGCCACGGGCGACGAGACGCCGGAGAACGCAGTCCGGATCGCCGATGCCGCGTGCAAGCGCATTTTCTCGAAGTGGCGCGACAAGGGCATGGTGTAGCTCGCGGCAGGATATGGCTTCAGTAGAGGTTCGCTCGCTCACCAAGCATTTCGACGGTGCCAACGCGGTCGATAACGTCGACCTTGGCGCCCGTGATGCCGAGTTCCTGGTGCTGCTGGGGCCGTCCGGTTCCGGCAAGACCACGCTGCTGCGCCTGATTGCCGGGCTCGAGACGCCCAGCCACGGCGATATCCTGGTGGACGGCCGCGTCGTCACGGCGCTGCCGCCCAGGCTGCGCAACATGGCGATGGTGTTCCAGAGCTACGCCCTGTACCCGCACCTGAATGTGTTCGACAACATCGCCTTCCCGCTGCGGGCCAGGCACATGTCGCGCGAGGAGGTCGGGCGCAAGGTGGACTGGGCCGCGCAATTGTTCGGCATCGGACATCTGCTGCAGCGCAAGCCGCGCCAGCTGTCCGGCGGCGAGCGCCAGCGGGTGGCGCTGGCGCGCGCGGTGGTGCGCGAGCCGGTGGCGTTCCTGCTCGACGAGCCCTTGTCCAATCTCGACGCCAAGCTGCGGACCTCGGCGCGCGACGAGCTGCAGCGCTTCCAGCGCCGGCTCGCCATCACCACTGTCTACGTCACGCATGACCAGATCGAGGCGCTGGGCCTGGGCGACCGCATCGCCATCCTCGACCACGGCAGGATTCACCAGATCGGCACGCCGCAGGAGGTCTATGAACGTCCCGCCGATCTCTTTGTCGCCACCTTTATCGGCTCGCCGCCGATGAACCTGATCGAGGCCGACGGGGTTGTGACCGGGTTCCGGCCCGAGCATTTCCTGCCGCGCGAAGCCTATCCCGCGGCGGATGCGCTGCGCGCCTTTGCCATGGACGTGACGCGCATCGAGAACCTGGGCTCGGACCGCCTGGTGTACGGCAAGCTGGAAGCGCCGCTGCCGCCGGCCAGCGTGGTCTCGCGCATTCCCTGCACGGTGACGGTCCCGATCGAGCCCGGCGCCGGTCACCGCTTCGTGGTGCGCGAACGCGACCTGCGCCGCTTCGATGCGAAATCCGGGGCCAGCCTGGGGGCCGCGCCGTGAAGCCGCTGCATATCGCCACCGGGCAGCCCGCGCAGGACCAGGCGCGCCAGCCCGCGCAGCGCCTGGCCGACGACGACCGCTGGCTCGGCCGCGCCATGCTGGCCCCGGCGGTGATCTACATCGCGCTGCTGGTCGGCTTTCCGTTCATGCTGTCGATCTACTACAGCCTCTCCGATGCCACGGTGGGCAGCCAGGTGCTGCACTTCGTCGGCCTGGAGAACTTCCGGCGCGTGCTGGAAAGCAATACGTTCTGGCGTTCGCTGCGCAACGCGCTGGTCTTCACGCTGGTGTCGCAGGTGCTGGTGGTGGTGCTGGCCAAGATGCTGGCAATGGCCCTGTACCAGGAATTCCGCGGCAAATGGCTGGTGCGCCTGCTGATCCTGCTGCCGTGGGTGGCGCCGATCTCGCTCGGCACCATCGGCTGGCTGTGGATCTTCGATCCGGTCTACAGCATCATCAACTGGACCCTGGCCGCCGTCGGCGTGCTGGGGCCGCGCAACTGGCCGGTGTGGCTGGGCCAGCCGGAGCTGGCGATGGCCTCGGTCATCGTGGTGGATGTCTGGCGCCTGCTGCCGCTGGCCACGGTGATCATCCTCGCCGGCCTGAGCGGCATCCCGCAGGACATCCACGACGCCGCCGCCATGGATGGCGCCGGCTTCTGGCGGCACCTGTTCCTCATTAACCTTCCGCTGGTGATGCCCATCATGCTGGTGGCGCTCCTGTTCGGCATCGTCTTCACCTTCACCGACATGATCATCATCTACGTGCTGACCCGCGGCGGGCCGTACGACACCACCCAGGTGTTGGCCAGCCTGGCCTTCTTCACCGGCATCCAGGGCGGTGACCTGGCGGAAGGGGCCGCCATCTCGCTGTTCCTGTTCCCGGTGCTGGTGGCGGTCGTGATTGTGCTGCTGACCGTGGCGCGCCGCGCGGAGGTGACCTGAAATGCGCGCCGCTGCCATCACTTACCGGCGCTGGGCTGCGCGCGGTGCCCACTTCGGCCTGCTTGCCGCCTTCGTGGCGTTCTGCGCGTTTCCCTTCTACTGGATGCTGATCACGACCTTCAAGGATGTGCACGACCTGATCAACACCGCCAACAACCCGTTCCTGTTCAACCTGCCGCCGACGATGGAGAATCTGCGGATCCTGTTCGGCGAGACCCGCTATCTGCGCTGGGTGCTCAATACCCTGGTCGTGGCAGTGGGCGTGGTGCTGATCACGCTGCTGCTGGCCGTGCCCGCTGGCTACAGCCTGGCCCGGCTGTCGGGCCGCTGGGGCCGGCAGTGGGCCATCGGCATTTTCCTGACCTACCTGATTCCGCCAACCATCCTGTTCATCCCGTTCTCGCGCATCATCGGCTCACTCGGACTGCAGGATTCGCTCTGGTCGCTGGTGCTGGTGTATCCCAGCTTCACGGTGCCGTTCTGCAGCTGGCTGATGATGGGGTTCTTCAAGGCGGTGCCGCGCGACATCGAGGAAGCCGCGATGATGGACGGCCTGAGCCGCTTCGGCGCGTTCCTGAAGGTGGTGGTGCCGCTGTCGTCGAGCGGGATACTGACCGTGGTTATCTTCAGCGCGACGCTGGCGATGCAGGAGTTCGTCTATGCGCTGACCTTTATCACCAGTTCGTCGCAGTACACGGTGAGCGTCGGCGTGCCGACCTTCCTGGTGCGGGGCGATGTCTATTTCTGGGGTTCGCTGATGGGCGCCTGCCTGATCGTCAGCGTGCCGGTGGCTGCGCTCTACAACAGTTTCCTTGATCGCTTCGTCGCCGGGTTTACCGTCGGCGCGATCAAGTGATCAGGTGGGCTAAAGCAGCTTGCCGATCACCAGCGCCACCATCGACAGCAGGATTGTCGAAGCAAACGGCAGTACAAACTCACGCCCGAACAGCCGGAAGCGCACGTCTCCCGGCAGCCGTCCCAGCCCGACCTTCTGCAGCCAGGGCAGCGCCGCGGACAGGATGATCACGCTCAGGAAAATCGTCAGGGTCCAGCGCAGCATGGGGGCTCCGGTGCCGTTACAGGGTATGGCAGCGGTCGCCGCGGGCAAAGCCGTCCATCGGTTCGCTGTCGTCCAGGGCGCGCGTGAGCGCGATCACCTTGAACAGCTCGCCCATCTCGGCTTCTGACAACAGCTTCTGCACCGCATTGGCCTGCGGCAGGAAAGCGCGCGCGTCGGACGGGTCCAGCGCCATCAGCAGCTCGGTGATGCCTGCATTCATCAGGAAGCGCGCCTGCGAGGCAAAGCCCGCCACGGTCAGTCCAGCATCCACCGCGGCGAGCGCAATGCCGCTGAAATTCACGTGGGCGGTGATGTCCTGCAGGCCCGGGTACAGGAACGGGTCCGGGTGCGCATGATGGCGATAGTGGCACATCAGCGTGCCGCCGGCGCGCTGCGGGTGGTAGTACTCGCCCGCCGGGAAGCCGTAGTCGATAAAGAAGGCTGCGCCGCGCGCCAACATGGCGCCGACCGCGCGGGTAAAGCCCTCGGCTTCGGCATGGGTCTCGGTGACGAGCTCGTGGTCGCCGGGGATGTCGCGCAGGGCCTCGGGCACGTCGGCATCGGCCAGCGGGCGGTCCTCGAAGCGGAAGGCGGATGTGGCATCGTCGCCGCGCACTACGCCGCGCTCATGCCAGCGGCCGCCGCTACGTGCGTAGAGTTGTACCGGCATCGCATCGAGCACTTCATTGCCGACGATCACGCCTTCAAAGCTGGCAGGCAGCGTATCGAGCCAGGTGACGCGGTCCGCCAGGTGCGGCGCGCGCTGCGCCAGCGTGGCCTGCTGGCGCGCGCGCAGCTCGCCCGACAGTTCGACGATGGCGTAGGTGTCCGGCAACTGGCCTTCCTGCTCCAGCCCCAGCAGCAGGTCCGCCGCCAGCCGGCCGGTGCCGGCGCCGAATTCCAGCATGCGCGGCAATCCCTGCGCCAGCAGCGGCGCGAACTGGCGCGCCAGCGTACGCGCGAAAAAGGGGCTCAGCTCCGGGGCGGTGATGAAGTCGCTGCCGTCGCGGGCATCGCGCCCGAACTTGGCCGAACCGCCGCTGTAATAGCCCAGGCCGGGCGCGTACAACGCCAGCGCCATATAGCGGTCAAAACCGATCCAGCCGCCGGCCGCGTCGATGGATTCGCCAATGCGGGCCGTAAGGGTATCGGACGCGGCCTGCGCGTCGGCGGGGGGAAGGGGTAAACTAGCGGCTTTCTGCATCCTGCGATTGTAGCAATGCCCGCATCCAAGACTCCTGCCAGCCAGACCGGTGACCAGACCCATAGCCAGACTGGTAGCCAGCGCGCCACCGCCCGCGGCGTGGCGCTGGTGACCGGCGGCGCGCGCCGCCTGGGCCGCGCCATCGCGCTTGAACTGGCGGCGCAGGGCTGGGACGTGGCCGTGCACTGCCATCGCTCGGTGGACGAGGCCGAAGCCCTGGCCGCGCAGATCCGCGCGCTGGGCCGCCGTGCCGCGGTGCTGCGCGCCGACCTGGCCGACGAAGCCGCCACCGGCCGCCTGGTGGCGGACTGCACCGCCGCGCTGGGCGTGCCCACTTGCCTGGTCAACAACGCTTCGCTGTTCCAGTACGATGTGGCGACCAGCTTCTCATATGCGTCGCTGGATACGCATATGCGCACCAACGTGGCGGCGCCGCTGCTGCTCGCGCGCGAACTGCACAAGGCGCTGGGCGCCGCTGCCGGCAACGACAAGGCCATCGAGCCGCGCGGCGTGGTGATCAACCTGCTGGACCAGAAGCTGGACAACCTGAACCCGGACTTCCTGTCATACACGCTGTCCAAGGCCGCGCTGCAGACCGCCACGGTGCAGCTGGCCCAAGCGCTGGCGCCGCGCCTGCGCGTGGTGGGCGTGGCCCCCGGCATCACGCTGGTGTCGGGCGAGCAGTCCGAGCAGAGCTTCCGCCGCGCACATCGCGTGACGCCGCTGGGCCAGTCGTCCACGCCCGAGGATATCGCCCAGGCGGTGGCCTACCTGGCGCAGGCGCGCGCCGTGACGGGCACCACGCTGTACGTGGACGGCGGCCAGCACCTGATGCCGCTGGCGCGCGACGTGATGTTCCTGACCGAGTAAGCTGGAAGCCAGCAACCGAATACCGTAGTGCCTGATGTGCCGCGTCCGCCGGGCGCGGCTTCCTTTTTCCCCTCAGCAGCCCGCTCATGACCATGCTCGCCGCCCTTTCCCACCCCAGCCTGCAAGACTGCCGACGCATGTTCCTGCGCAACTACGAAGTGCAGATCAATATCGGCGTGCACGAATTCGAGAAGAAGGGCGAGCAGCGGGTGCTGATCAATATCGACCTGTTCGTGCCGCTGGCGCAGAGCACCCCGCAGGCCGACAAGCTCGATGAAGTGGTCGACTACGACTTCATGCGTAACACCGTGGCCGAGCGCATGGCGCAGGGCCACGTGCACTTGCAGGAAACCTTGTGCGACGACGTCGCGCGCGCGATGCTGAAGCATCCCAAGGTGCGCGCGGTGCGCGTCTCGACCGAGAAGCCCGACGTCTACCCGGACTGCGATTCGGTCGGGGTCGAGGTCTTCCATATCAAGCAGGCCTGAGCCGCGGTTCCACTGGCGCCAGCACCGTGCGGGCGCCTAAAGTAAAATGTTGCCCCTTCGCGCCGCGCCGGCCATTCCATCCGGCGGGCGCCACGCAACAGGATGCTCCATGAGCCACTCGAACAACTTCTACCGCCTCGAGACGAGGCTGCAATCGCAAACCGGCAAGGCCATCGGTGACTTCGGCATGATCGAGGACGGCGATACCGTGCTGGTCTGCATGAGTGGCGGCAAGGACTCGTACACTATGCTGTCTGTCCTGATGGCGCTGCAGAAGCGCGCGCCGATCCAGTTCAAGCTGATCGCGATGAACCTGGACCAGAAGCAGCCCGGCTTCCCGGAACACATCCTGCCGGAGTACCTGAAATCGGTCGGCGTGGAATATGTGATCGTCGAGGCGGATACCTACTCGATCGTCAAGGAGAAGGTGCCCGAGGGCAAGACCACCTGCTCGCTGTGCTCGCGCCTGCGCCGCGGCGTGATCTACCGTACCGCCAAGGAGCTGGGCGCCAACAAGATCGCGCTGGGCCACCACCGCGACGACATCGTCCAGACCTTCTTCCTGAACATGTTCTTCGGCGGCAAGATGAAGGCGATGCCGCCCAAGCTGTCGACCGACGATGGCCAGCACATCGTGATCCGCCCGCTGGCGTACTGCTCGGAGAAGGACATCGCGTCGTACGCGCGTGCCATGGAATTCCCGATCATCCCGTGCAACCTGTGCGGCTCGCAGGAAAACCTGCAGCGCAAGAAGGTCAGCGAGATGCTGCAGGACTGGGAGCGCCAGAACCCGGGCCGTATCGACAATATCTTCTCGGCGCTGCGCAACGTGGTGCCGTCGCACTTGGCCGATACCGACCTGTTCCCGTTCACCGGGCTGGCCACTGGGCTGGCCAAGGTGGATGAAGCGTCACTGTTCGGCGAAACCACTTTCCAGCAGCAGCCGCTGATGTTTGCCGGCAACGTGGAAGAGAACCGGATGGAGTTCGTGCGCTTCGAGCGCCCGCCCGCGGCTGCCGCGGCACCGGCGGCTGAGCAGGCCGGCACGCAGTAAGACTGCCCCGCCTGTTTTCTCCCTCTTCCGCAAGCGGGAGAGGGAGAAAACAATCGGCATTTTTCAATTGCCCTAATTCGCAGCCGCCGCCCGCACCGGGGCGTTTGCCTTATCGCGCATCAATGCATGCGTGTCGTCGATCCATTTCTGGAACCGGTCTTGCGCATGCGCCTTCTGCTGCGGCGTGGTCATGTTGGCGATGGCCACGGTCAGCGCGATGCCTGCGTTGTCACTGGCTTCATGGCTGGCGGCAAGCCTGGCTGGCGGGTTCTGCCAGTATTCGCGGAAGCGGTGCAGCACGTCTATCACCTGTGCCTTGGGTGGCTGCGTGGCCTGCACGTAGCGCACCATCTTGAGCCATTCCTGCTGCCGGGCGACGCGCTCGGCGTAGCGCGCCTCGGCATTCTGCGCCACCGGGCCTATCCTGGCGCGGATGGCCTTTTCCTGATCGCTGGAGAAGTTGCCGTAGACCAGCCGCGCGTACTCCATCACCTTGTCATAGCGCGCTTCCTCGCGCTCGGCAGGGTTGGGATTCAGGAATTTCTTGCGGTACTTGGCATTGCCCTCGCCAAATTTCTTCTCCATGCGGCCGATCTGCTCAGGCGTCAGCGTCAGCAACAGGTCGGCGAGGTCGGGCATCGCTTGTTCGAAGGACTTGCGCGCCAGTTGCTGCGAGGCGTCCTGGAAGTGCTCGACCGTGGCCGGTGTCACCGGTTGGCGCACCTCGGCCTTGGCCTGTTGCAGCAAGGTGGCGATTTCCGGCAATTGCGCCTTGCGATGCCAGGCAAAAAAGCGCGCAATGGCCTCGCGCGTGAGCGGCTCCTGGGCTGTGGTGACATCGACGTAGTTGTCGATCCACCAGTACGCCAGGTGGTCACCCTGCTGGTATCCCAGCTTCATGGCGCTGCAGGCGCACAAGGCCGCTGCGCCCAGAATCGCGAAAATCCGCCGGGCCCAGCAATTGTGAAATTCAGAAACGGCGGCCCGATGCGCAGAAACCGCCATGTTAAAATCGGCGCGCATTGATGCCGGCCTGCCCAGGTGGCCGCCAGCCAAGTCCTGGCAAGGGTTTGCGGGGTTATGCGCAGGCCTGGCCGCACGTTTTCGCCAAACCTGGCGGCGCAGTCCGCCAAACACCCGGCTGGCGTTTTCAAGAATATTTTCGGACACACTCACTTAGGGGTCTCCTTGTGAATATCGTCATTCTCGCCGCGGGCATGGGCAAGCGGATGTATTCCGATTTGCCCAAGGTACTGCACCCGGTAGCCGGGCGGCCCATGCTCGCGCATGTCCTGGACACGGCCCGTGCGCTGTCGCCGTCGCGGCTGGTGGTCGTGGTCGGCCACGGTGCCGGGCGCGTGCGCGAGGCCGTTGCCGCCGACGATGTCGCCTTTGCCGAACAGCCCCAGCAGCTTGGCACGGGCCATGCGGTGATGCAGGCACTTCCCTTGTTGGACGACAGCCAGCCCACGTTGGTTCTGTATGGTGACGTGCCGCTCACCAGCGCTGCCACGCTCCAGGCACTCGTAGCCGAAGCCGGCACGCAGCGCTTTGGCGTGCTGACCGTGGAAATGCCCGACCCGACCGGCTATGGCCGCATTGTGCGCGATGCCGCGGGCAGCATCGTCCGCATCGTCGAGCAGAAGGACGCCAGCGACGCCGAGAAGGCGATCCGCGAGATCAACACTGGCATTATCGTGTGCCCCACCGGCCACCTGCGCAAGTGGCTGTCGACGCTGCGCAACGATAATGCCCAGGGCGAGTACTACCTGACCGACACGGTCGAGCGCGCCGTGGCCGATGGCGTGGAGACCGTCTCGGCCCAGCCGGCGGCGATCTGGGAGACGCTCGGCGTCAACAGCAAGCTGCAGCTGGCCGAGGTCGAGCGCATCCACCAGGGCAACCAGGCCCGGCGCCTGCTGGAAGCCGGCGTGACGCTGCTGGATCCGGCCCGCATCGACGTGCGCGGCGAACTGAGCTGCGGGCGCGACGTTACCATCGACGTGGGCTGCGTATTCGAAGGGCGCGTGCACCTGGAAGACGGTGTGCGCATCGGCGCCCATTGCGTGATCCGCAACAGCACCGTCGGCGCCGGCGCCCAGGTGCACCCGTTCTGCCATATCGACGAGGCCAGGGTTGGCCCCGCCGGCCGCATCGGGCCGTACGCGCGGCTGCGCCCTGGCACCGAGCTGGGCGAGGACGTGCATATCGGCAACTTTGTCGAGGTCAAGAACGCCCAGGTAGCCGCGCACAGCAAGGCCAACCACCTGGCTTATGTGGGCGATGCCACGGTGGGGTCGCGCGTCAATATTGGCGCGGGTACCATCACCTGCAACTATGACGGGGTGAACAAGCACCGCACGGTGATCGAGGACGATGTCTTTATCGGCTCCGACACCCAGCTGGTGGCCCCGGTGACGGTGCGCCGCGGCGCCACGCTGGGTGCCGGCACCACGCTGACCAAGGAGGCGCCCGCCGACAAGCTGACGCTGTCGCGGGCCAAGCAGCTGACCATCGACGCCTGGCAGCGCCCGGTCAAGCAGCCGAAGAAGTAAGCGTCAGAGGGCCGTCCGCGGGCGGCCAGGGCACGCGCCGCCTCGGTGAGGCGGCGCCACAGGATTCATACCGGCGCCTGAGGTCTACGGGCAGGCGCCAGCAAACGGGGGTTCAGCATGTGTGGCATCGTCGGCGCGGTTTCCACGCGCAATATCGTTCCGGTCCTGATCGAAGGGTTGCGCCGCCTGGAGTATCGCGGCTATGACTCGTGCGGCGTCGCCGTCGTGCGCGACGATGCGGTCGAGCGCGCGCGCACCGTGTCGCGCGTGGCCGACCTGGACGCGCAGACGCAGGCTTCCGGCCTGTCCGGCTTCACCGGCGTTGCGCATACGCGCTGGGCCACGCATGGCAAGCCCGATACCGTCAACGCCCACCCGCACCTGTCGGGCGAGACCATCGCGCTGGTGCACAACGGCATCATCGAGAACTACGAGCCGTTGCGCGAAGAACTGCGCGCGGTCGGCTACGGCTTTGAATCGCAGACCGATACCGAGGTGGTCGCCCACCTGATCCACCAGGCCTACACCTATCCCAGCAGTGCCACGCGCGGCGACCTGTTCGCCTCGGTGCGCGCGGTGACCAAGCGCCTGCACGGCGCCTACGCCATCGCCGTGTTCGCCAAGGACCAGCCCGGCCGCGTGGTCGGCGCGCGCGCCGGTTCGCCGCTGGTGGTGGCGCTGGGCGAGAACGAGGCCTTCCTGGCCTCCGACGCGCTGGCCGTGGCCGGCACCGCCAACCGCATCATCTACCTGGAAGAGGGCGATGTGGTCGAGATCACGCTGGACGGCGTGACCATCCACGACGTCGACGACCACCCGGTCGAGCGCGAGGCGCGCGTGGTCGAAGCGCACGCCGCATCGGTGGAACTGGGCCCGTACCGCCACTTCATGCAGAAGGAGATCTTCGAGCAGCCGCGCGCGCTGGGCGACACGCTGGAAGGCATTGAAAGCATTTCGCCGGAGCTGTTCGGCAGCGGCGCCACCGAGGTCTTTGCCGGCATCGACAGCGTGCTGATCCTGGCCTGCGGCACCAGCTACTACTCCGGCTGCACCGCCAAATACTGGCTGGAGAGCATTGCCAAGATCCCGACCCAGGTCGAGGTCGCCAGCGAATACCGCTACCGCGAAACCGTGCCCAACCCGCGCGCGCTGGTGGTGGTGATCTCGCAGTCCGGCGAGACCGCCGACACCATGGCCGCGCTGCGCCATGCGCGCGCGCTTGGCCACGTGCACACGCTGGCGGTCTGCAATGTGGCCACCAGCGCCATGGTGCGCGAGACCGAGCTGCGCTTCCTGACGCGCGCCGGCACCGAGATCGGCGTGGCCTCGACCAAGGCCTTCACCACGCAGCTGGCCGCGCTCTACATGATGACGCTGGCGCTGGCCAAGGTGCGCGGCCTGCTGACCGAAGACGCCGAGGCCAAGGCCCTGACCAACCTGCGCCACCTGCCCGTCGCGCTGCATGGCGTGCTGGCGCTGGAGCCGCAGATCATCGCCTGGTCGGAAGACTTCGCGCGCCGCGAGAACGCACTGTTCCTCGGCCGCGGCCTGCATTACCCGATCGCGCTGGAAGGCGCGCTCAAGCTCAAGGAAATCTCCTATATCCACGCCGAGGCCTACCCGGCGGGCGAACTGAAGCACGGCCCGCTGGCACTGGTCACCGAAGCCATGCCGGTAGTCACCGTCGCCCCCAACGACGCACTGCTGGAAAAGCTCAAGTCCAACATCCAAGAAGTGCGCGCCCGCGGTGGCCGCCTGTACGTGTTTGCCGACAGCGACACCCAGATCCAGTCGTCCGACGGCATCCAGGTGATCCGCCTGCCAGAGCACTACGGCGATCTCTCGCCGATCCTGCATGTTGTGCCGCTGCAGCTGCTGGCCTACCACACGGCCTGCGCCCGCGGCACCGACGTGGACAAGCCGCGTAACCTGGCGAAGTCGGTAACGGTGGAGTAAGGCACTCCTACCATCGTCAGATGGTGTTGACGGGAAATGAAAGCGTTTCAAAGGGACGGGGTCTGTGCCGGTCATAAGCCGCGCAAGGCCTTGCCCTATAAGGAATGAAACGCTTCCTGTGATGCTCCGTGAGGGTTCGCAGCGATAGAGCTTTCACCCCTTCGAAGAGACACTTTTTCCATGAGAGTGCTATCAGCAAATGAGGGGCCCCGCTTGTCGGGGCCCTGTTACTTTGCGTTCAACGCTCTCTCGAACCCAAAATTCAAAGCAGCTGCGAGGCTACGGTCAAGCTTTACTTGGCCCTCGTACGGAGGGGCGAGTGGCGGACGCTTGATGCTTGAATCGCGGGTAGTTTGCCTAATACCCGGGAATCAGTCGCTTAATGCTGAAGTGCTGGGTGGTCCGGCCCGAGGTACTCAAACCGAACTTTGTCTGACTCGCCAGTTGCAGTCGCACAGCTAAACCCAATGGCCGCAGGATTCGGGGTCCAGCCCATTGTGCCAACCTCCTGGAAGTCTGCGGTATATATGGAACGCTCCTTTCCGGGACCACCCCCAAGTCTCAGTGGAGTTCCAGGAGGCATTGGAACGTCAATCCATGACACAGGCCCCTCATATGTGACGGCCGACCATGGCTTCGTTGACCGAGTGATGTTTGGCTCAATGAAGGCAAGCCAAAGCTCATGGGAATCCGGGGTCGGCCAAGCCGGGTTTGACGATAGTGCTTTAATTTCATCGGAATTTAGCCAAGACATCATTCCGAACAAGGAGTCGAACGACGCGCCGGTCGACTCCACTGCGTGAATCGCAGCAAGTCTCGACGCAAAGCCAGCTTGTATAAGCGTCGTAGCTGGTACCAGTAAGGTGCCAGTCTCCACTGCAGCCACTGCGTGCGCGCGAGGATAATCTGACAGCTTAGGTTCATCCGAGAATATGTCCTCATGCGCTCCTGCACGTACGCGGACTGCCTCCATTGCCCAAGGTAAGTTATAAACGAAGGCATGCTCTATGAGTGCCACTGCCGCCTCGCAATCATCGTCGCCAATGTCGGTGACAGGCCGTCCGAGCAGCCACAGACGAAGGACATGCTCCCAATTTGCAGGGAGCTTATTTGGCCCGAAGGGAGCAATCGTGAAAGCCACCCTTGCAAAGGCAGTGATGGCATCGATAGCGGTCCCGGCGTCGCCAGCACCAATTGCGAAGTTTGCTGTCAAAAGCAATGCCTCAAGCTCTGAAGCCAGGTCATCCAGCTTTTTGCCAGTAGCAAGACCGACCCCGGACAAGAAATACCCGCGGCGCTGCTGCGCGGTGGAGTTTGCCCAAATAAACTTTGCCCTCGCAGTCAGTCCATTAGACAGCGCCTTCTGTGCTCCTTCATTTAGGCGAGCCAGTCTACGATTAAATAGGGATGACGCGAGAACCTCATCGAGCTTCGCCTCGATTTGGTCATCGTCGACTTGAATGTCACCCAGCAAGCTAAAGATGGCTGTATCGAGACTGGCGAGGTGGCCTGCCCACTGGGCGCCAGCCTGGGCACTAGCCTCCTCTGATTCGCCGCTAAGCGCTGGGAATTCCCATGCCCCTTGGCCCGCTACGTATTCAAGAAGTTGCGCGAGGTCATTGGAACCAAGCTTCTTAATCATTCGCCGTAGCAATGAAGCGATGAGTCGGACCAGTCCACTCTCCATTTCGCGACCTTTTTCGCTATCGATGAGGCTGCGCCACGCCGCTCGCCTCTTATAGTGCTCATCGAACATCGGATAGAGGACCAATCCTTCAATGTCGATATAGGCGCGCCCGGCTCGTCCCACCACATTACGAAACTCGGACGCCTCCAGAGTTTTCCGGTCCCGAGTGGTGCCGTGAAAGACCAAGCTTGTGGCGGCAAGGTTGAGTCCTTGGGCAAGAGTTGGCGACGAGACGGTAAGCCTTAGTGTGCCATCACGCAGAAGCCGCTCAATCTCCTTGCGGTATGGGGTTGGCAGCTCGCCATGATGCACGGCGACGCCAAGACGCAGGCACTGGAGAATCTCATGGTCGGCACCAAACCACTCCGCCCCGACCGACAGTGCTGCGGACAGTACTGCCACTGGGTGCTCCAGGACAGACTGGACGTGCCCACGCTTATGCATTTCGATAATGCGCTTGGCGAACGGAAGAACCGACACGCGCAGAGGACAAAATATTAGAACTGTTTGACCATCCTCCATGAGACGCCAGGCAGTGGCGATACACAATTCAGTCTGGTCTGAAGGGAACAGCTTTGTACCTTTACCTTTCGTCGGCTTTTTCCCAACAATAAACTTGGGTACAAATGGGGTCTCATCGCCCACAGTAATGTTGAGCTGCGCGTACTGCCCTGGCGCCTTCCAGTCGACCTCCCCAAACCGCAGCCGTGTCGGCCTCCAGCTGTCCTTGATAAGCCCGTCCACCTTGTCTCCGGTCAACCAGGCTGCGAAGTCATCGAGTTGCTCGCCATCTGGCAATATGGCCGACAAGCAGACGATTCGCCGCGAGGCTGCATCCTCCCGTCGAAGCAATCGCTGTATCTGCGCTTCGTAGCGGACTTCCCGCTCTCCAAGCCCAATCATGTGGCCCTCGTCAAGAACCACGAGGCCGACGTCGTCGAGCAAATCTGGGTCGCTTCTCAACGCGAAATCGAGCTTTTCCGGGGTTGCGACCACGATGTCCCTTGAGCGCAGGGCATCTATGTCGGTGCCACTAGCTCCAATGCTGCCGTAGAGACTTGAAACAGTCTTGCCAAGGGCGGAGAAGGTCCGCCGAAGGCCGACTTCGGTCTGTGCGGATAGGGCGCGAAGTGGCGTCACAAAGACCACGCGCTTGCCGCAGGCCAAGCAGGCCAAGATGCACAGCTCGGCAATTCGGGTTTTGCCTGCACTTGTTGGCAGGGAGAGTACTAGGTTGGCATCGAAGTCCAGCACACGCTTCGTGGCCTGCAACTGAGACGGCCAGAGCTCTATCTCCGCGCGCCTCCGTCGGTACAAGGAAGCAATGAAGAGTTTTCTCAGTTGTTCCCAGTCATTTACCTCGGCGCCGGCGGGACCGATGTGAGGCAGAATTGCATGGAAGCTGGTACTCCAAAGCCCGTCCACTAGGTGGATGGCTAAGCGATGAACCCACCATTGGGCGACCAAGTTGAGCTGCCCTGCAACTCCAAGCCCTTCTTGGAGCCTTCTGCGCGCGCTTACGACCAAGGCTTGCTCCCCCCTCTCTAGGGCCAGCAAAGTCTGTGACATAGCTGCCATGAAGTTGCCTTCAAGGGCCAGCGTCATAGCCTCCAAGACGCTATCTTCACTCTGTTCATCGCCGTCGTCTGCATCGCCCTGCTGCTCGGGCGGAGTAAGGACTTCTATAAGAGCCGCATCGGTGCCGACACCTGACGCAAACCAGGCGGAGACATCCGACGCAAGGCCATCAAGGTCACGGAGCATCAACTTGGCCAGGACACGCTCCACGACAGACAGATTCGACTCCGCAAGGCTATCGTGCAACAGTGAGTAGGCACGGGCAGAGAAGCGCCCAAGGTGATAGGATGCGGCAGCCATTAAGCGGTGAAAGTCGCGCTCAGGGTTGCTGGCCCCCCTTGCTACAACCGCCTCCAGCGCTTCCGCTGCGACCTCGAATGCTTTCCTTGCCAAGCTGCGTTCGCCGTCGAGGTCTATGAATCGCAGCCCGTGCAGAAGCAGCGAGTACCCGAACGACAGCAAATTGTCAGACAGGTCAGGGCTGAAATTGGGGGCGTCCTCGGGCAGAGCGCCGTCTCGCCAAATCATTCCGCGGGATTGCCCCCGCGCCAGCAATCGTTGCCTATATCCAGGTGCAATCGCCGCTTCGATGCTTGCCCGCAGTTCTTCCAGTGTGGAAGCCATTAGTTACCCGCAGCAGCGCTAAAGACAGCCTTGATGAAGGCTTGGTGAGTCTTGACCCGAAGGGCGACGTAGTGCTGTGGCACGACTCCAGTGTAAGTTGCCAGGTTGGCGTGAAGCAAATTGCTTGGGTCGTTGCCGGAGAATGTGAATAGCATGTGGGTCACTTGGGATAACTTGAATCCCTCCTTCAGCAAAACGTCGTCCAGAGCATCCATTAGCGGCTTATCTCCAGTCTCTCCGAGTCGGTCAGCGACGAACCCAACCGCATGCGCCGACGGGAGTTCTCCATCGCCAGAAAGAGCCTTCCGGGCCTCCTCTATGACTGCTGTCGGGAGAGATGCGCGACTCTTGACTTCTGCCTTAAGAACCTTGATGCCTTTCCCATTTGGCCCGAGGCTGAACGCGAGGACATCGTCCCCGCGCATCGCCATGTTTCGGTGGTCTTTCCAGCGTAGGCGCTTGATGCCAAGCTTGAAGGGCGTGCCTTCACGGATATACGCCGTACACAATATCTCCCCCAAGTCACCAGACTTAATGGAGATTGTGGTGGGCAGCTTGTCTGCAACATGCTTTGCAACTGCGGCGCGTCCTAGTCGGGCGAGCAGGCTGGCAATTCGGTCTGGGGACGTGTAGTGGTCGGGAACGGCCTTTGCTACCACCGCGACGGCATGCTCCTCTTTCGCGGCGTCTGCACTTAGCAAGCGCAGCTTGTGGGCTGCGAGTGGAGTCTCCGTTTCTATGCACCATTCATTAAATTGAGTCATCTATCATCCCCAGATGAAGAGGACATCAGGCAAAGCGTTACGAGCCGGTGTTTACAAATCTTCGTCGTCATCTTGCTTTCCATCTGGCTCTACCGCAGCTGGTATCACGGGTACTTTGAAGTAAGGAATAAGCGGACGCTCTGTTTGGCTGCCCGGCGCCATATGGCGCTCGCGCACATCGAGCTCGAGACCAGCAGGAACCGGGAAAAACTCCTTATCTATAAGAATGAACTGCGTCTCCTTTAGTTCAGATGCCGCCAACTCATAGACCATTCCATAGAACGCTTGGAACAACTCGCGGTTCTCTCGCTCGCTCACATTTTTCATGGCGGAGTCGACGATGAGCAGGCTCGGCAGCGCAGCTCCGGTCTTGGCCGCGAGACGATGTAGTGCAATTGCGTAGCAGGCCTTGAAGATGGTTTTCATGCCACCACTGCTCATGTTCGCGAAGGACGTTACTGCAAAGTCCTCGGCCTCGGTTGGCATCACTTCCGGCACCAAAGTCCTGGGGTCGATGACGACCTTATCGGTTTCGCTCACACCAGGGAATCGTGAGCGAACCAAGCAGTTCAGGAAGAACTCTTCCAAGTCACGGAGGTTCTGTCTATCTTGGAACGCTTTCTCTCGCGCTCTTGCTAGATTGGCTCGCATCTCGGATTCCTCTCCATGGAGGCTGTCAGCGGCAGACAGTAACTCATCGAGCTTTTCCGGCAACTTGCGATAGGACTGTAGAGCGCTCACCTGTTGTTCGAGAATGGCTTCGTCGCGCTCAAACTGCAGTGCTTGAGACAAAAATGCAGAGTCGTAGTCCGCCATGCGTTGATTGAGCTCCTGGTCTACGCGTGCCTTGTCTGCCAAGATGCGCTCAAGCTGCCTCGTGATAAGGAGCTCTTGCTTGTGTAGGCCCTGCAAGGTCTCCTGGAGTTCGCCAAGTCGCATCTTGAGGTCCGCCTCGACTACCTCGCTGCTTAGATGCTCGTGCGGCTCTTCACGCTCGTCTTGCCCGCAGACCGGGCAAACTGCGGGATTTCTGTTGGGGAGCTGCTGCGTGCATCTCGGGCAGCTCGTAAAGTCTACGGCCGCGAGGAGCGCTCGGGCTGACATCGTCCGGTTGAATCGCACGGAGAGCATTTTCAGCTCGTTGATGTGTCGCTCGGTACTTTCGCCCCTTTGTTGCACCGCCGAGGTCATGTCCTCAAGGTTCTTTGCTTCGGCCGCAAGAGCTCTTCCTTTCGCTCGCAACGCTTCGACTGCGTGCCCGCCTGTATCTCGGTTCTGCCGTGCGTTCAGCGCAGCCGTGCGGACGGCCTCTGACTGGGTCCGCAACGACTCAATGCGGGTGTCAATCTCCGCTGGATTCGAGAAACCGGCCTCTTCCAGGGCCTTGGTCAGTGCTTCGGCGGCCACCTTTGCGGCAAGTTTGCGCTCGTGCAACTGCTGTAGCTCTGCCTCCATTTGGGCGACCTGGTCCTGGTGGTATCCCAGGATGAAACGCATTGCATCGATGCTCTTGGCTCGTCTGACTTGGTCTCCATCAACGTCAAGCAGAAAGAAGTCACTGTCGATGTCATCTTGGTCCAAATAGCAAAACCTGAACAGGTCGCGCAGGCTTAAACGCTCCAAGCGCTCATTGCCCGTGCGTCGTCCCTTGCGGACTTTGGGCGCGTCAAGTCTTGCAAGATAGAAGACGAGGTCTGAAAGAACTTGAATGTTCGTGCCTGGGACGACAAAGTCGTCAGCCTTTCGGGCAGGCATGAGCACTTCGATTCTTTGGTCGCCTTCAAGCCAACTAGCAATTACGCTGTTGGACTCACGTTCTCGATAGATGGTGAGCGGACACCCCGACACCTCGAGACTGAGCACTGCCGAGTTGAACTCAGTTTGCAGTGCCGGCGTGAGCTGGATTTTTGCGCCCAAGCAGTAGTCAATCAGCTTGGCAATGCTGGTCTTGCCCGCACCAATCTTTCCCCAGTAGAAGTTGATATGTCCAAACTCCAGGGTTTCTACCGACCGCCGGAAGTTCAACTGCAGGGACTTCAGTCTCAGTCTCATATCGTGATAGCGGCGCCCCAGCGCATGTTCATAATTTCGGGGAAAGTCTCGTAAACGAAGTTCTTTAAGCCTGACCCGGACATGGCACCGAAGGTGCGAGATACAAGTGCCGCACGGGCAGCGAGGTCCTCCAAGTCGGCATCATCATTCAACTTGGCCGCAGCCTCAGCCCCGCGCTCAGTAAGCCATAGCTTAACGGTTCGTCCGTCAACGCCCGCGTGGACTAAGCCCTTGCTTACCAGTAACGCAATCCAGCGCCGATACCTGCGGTCCCACGGCCCATAGCGGAAGCGAACCATCTTTGACTCGATAGTCGTCCTTTCAAAGTCTTGGATGTTTGCGTCAGCGATGGACCTATCGCGCGCCAGCAATGCTCGTTCGAGACAATTTGGATACCGAAGGAGGAAGTCCAGCTTGGCGAGCTTAGTCACGCCTTCAATCGGCTTCCCCTTCTTGCCGGAGTGCGCAGCCATGAGCATGAGCAATCTTGCCATGTGCAAATTGTCGTCGAGTTCGGTCTCTGCTAGCGCTTGCACCAGTTCAAGAGCCATTGCCGTCTTCCTCAAGGGGTACTCCCCAAGCAAAGTGGCAACTGCCCGATAGGAGGCCGGCAACGCCCATGAGAGTTTCCTCGCGCTCGTTCTCTACACTGGCACGGTCATGAAGCGCTCTTTCGGAGGCCCGCTCCACAAGGCGCTGTAGGATGAGGGCTCCCCGTTTGCGCTCATCGTCCTCTGTGGCGGCGCGGACTTCAGCGTTCTTGCACTCTACTAGCATTACGCTGAGGAGTTGCTTTCGCTTTCGCAAGGCTGCTTCGGGGTCAACCAGAGCCTCTTCAAGCAAACGCTGCTCTGCAGAAATTGCCTGAAGCCACAAAGCAGGGAAGTAGTTGCCGACATACCCCGCAGTCATTTTTCGACGAAGCACATCCCTCTGTCCCTGTACATCACCAACCTGCAAGAAGCCACCAATATCTGCGTAGCGAAAGCCTGCACCGGGATGTTGCTTGAGTCTGGCTTCGACATCCCCCGCGCCGATGCGCTTACCACGAACTACGTTCGCTGGTCGCCCATCAGCGCGAAGGATGGACGAGAAGAAATCGATGGCAGGTATGGCCATAGAGCTCGCGTCGCCGACCATTAGCAGTAGTTCATCGCGCAGCTGGTCAATCCACGCCATAGTGAATTGCCGGCATGGGGCGAGGCCGCTGACTACTGCACTTAACTGTTCGCGGTAGCCCTCCAAGGGAAGACCCTTTTGAAACTCAAGCTTGCGCAACGTGTTGAAAACGAGCTCCGGGGCCGCACAAATTGCCTTAACCAGAGCGTCAAACGCGTCGTTGTAGGGCGGGGGGATGCTGTCGGGACCTTCCGCAGTTCTGCAAGCATTGCAAAGCCGCACCGGACTTGTCGACAGCGTCCCTGCTTTAGTTGCCGTCGGTCCGGGGATGTACGGTCCGACGTTTGAATAGAAGATGTACTGCTCAATCTGCAGTGCGAACTTAGATTCGTGGTCAACGAACTTTCGCATAGCATCCAAGAAGCCGCGGTCTCGACAACGCCAGCGAGCACCAGGCGAAGATTCCGTCTTCACCTGAATCGCATGGAAGCGCCCGTTGGCGAGTTCTCCGAGCAGGTCGTCATGATGCTCGCACCAAATGGCGACGAAGTCGTTGTTGGCGGCAAGCGCTCCTGCAAGAAGTACTACCCCCGCAGACCACTGATACCGAAACAACGCCTGAGTCTCATCACCTCGGTCGCTTTGCAGCGTTGCCAACCCGCCGGCCTGACCTGGAAGCCCCATCGCAGGGTCAATGCGTGTGCGGTACCCCATGAAATTGTCTACCTCCTCAGCGCTATCGGTGTATTCACTGACGAATTGATGCAAGTTATCGGTCGGCCCTCGATGAAATCTTACTGAGTACTAGCATCCCAGCCCAACTACATGTAGAAGCTGTAGCGAGGTTGCACAATGCCACCTTCAGGCACGTACTTGAGCACCTTTCCGACCTGATGAGCAACTCGCATTGTGATGGGCTCACCGCCATCGAATTGGGTGTTATTCCAGTTGAGTTTCGTTAGCGCAAGTATTTCTTCCGCGAGCCGACGTGGGCTGGTATCCGCCTGCGCAATCTGAAATTTCAATGGCCGAGGGACATACATGCCAGGATACGTCGCGTAGTATGGAACGCTGCCTCTCGTGTATAGCAAATGGTTCGCTTGGTCGAGACTCAGTAACGTTCCTCTCAGCGGCGGATAGTTCCCATCACGAAAGAGCCGCGTGAATGACTTGGTCACGACCAAGAAATCTGCTGTTTCAAGCCCTTGGTCATCCACGGCCGCGTTGAAGCCATCGAGTTCGTCAACGCTATACCTAGAGCTCTTATGGACAACGACCCTCGCCGGAGGGTGCTTGTGCTCGCGCCTATACTCCTTCAATGCAGTTGTGAGTAGTAGATGCGCGTCATTGCGGGAGAGATGTGGCTGCCTATCGTCCTTAGCTAGCTCAACTGCCTTTCCGCGCACGATTACACCCTCACCGCGCTCATCGTAGACCTGGGCCATACTGGTTACCAGGTTGGCTTGGTCGACAGACCGATAGAAGCTGATGCCAACAAAGCAGGCGTGAAGCTCTGATGGGTCGCGGACGATGCGCCATGGTCGATAGTTTGCTTTGTAGTACAGCGCGGTATGAAAGTTCCAAGCCCTGGTTGCCTCATCCTGGAGTACGCGCTTCTCTCCCTTTTTGCTTGATTTGCCCTTCGCCGTATCGTCATACGTTTGAGGTAGCACAAGCTGTATGGGCTGGTTCATTCGCATGACCTTCGCTTTCAACATATGGCGAAGGTCAAGGGTGCTCCCATAATCTAGGGCGTCTTGCTCGGGGTTGAATTCGGCGGTTACTTCGCTAGCGTCATCTTCCTCCAAGGCAACTAGCTCAGGCGGCACTCCGACGATGACCACGTCAGGTCGTCCCGACTCGCTTACCGCCTGGACTTCGTTGTAGAGCAGCGACTCTCCCTCGGCAATAGCCATTATCTGGGACTGCGAGGTTATACGGGCCAGCTCTCTTGTCGACAGCGTTCTAACCAAGCTTGGGTCAACTTCAAATTCAGCACGGAACGGTGAATCAGCGCCGAAGCCGGGGAAGTCCGGGAAAAGGTGTGGCTGGCGACTCGCCTTGGCCTTAATGCCCACCTTGCTGCGCTCGAGCCACTGCAGGATTCCATCCACCGTTTGCTGCGTCCCGACTATGCCAAGACGAATACGACGTGGTTGGCCCTCAATGCTATCCAGTGGGCCAAAGAGTGCAATCCCTTGGCGCATGTCCACATGCCTGTGGTGCCCGCCAAACTCCAATTCCGGCTCTTCAAGGAAGTCTAGTTTCATCACGCAAGCTCGAATAACGGAGGAGATGAACTGTTGCCTTGCTGCTTCTCGATGGCGTCTGATGAGGTCCACGCGCCATCGTCAATACCGCGGTCGGTGCTGAATGCCAAAGGCGGCCCGAAAGCAAGAAATGAATAACCCTCGTCAAAAAGGCCCGGAGGGTTACGTAAAATGTCGGCCCACATCATAAGCTGGCCACGTATCGCACCGTTCTTCTCCAATTCCTTGATGCCCTTCAGCCAGTCCTCGTGCCACCTGCTCTGCTCGAAGCCATTCTTAGTGAAGAAGTAGGTCGGAGTAACTTCAAGGTACCAGTCGTCGTCGAAGCGATAGAACTGCGCCTTCATTGCTGAATGTCGGAAGCCCATCAGATGCTTCTTTTGCTTGTTGATGCGCTCCTTAAATACCTCTCTGGCTGTGGCCTTCTTTTCCCCTCGATATGCGTAGTCATACGGCTTCTTGTCGTCGGAGGGAGGGAAGAAGAAGCATCGGGTTGCCTTGTCAAATCGAAGCGCCTCGGGCATTGAGCGAAGCTTCTCTCGCAAACAGCTATTCATGAGGTTCACGAAATCGCGTTGTCGGTCGGGGTCCTTCGACGATGCCCATTCGTTGACGCCAAAATCTTCGACCGTACCTCGGTCACACACCTCTTGATACTGCGGGTCCGTCAAGTCCCGGACCGTGAGGATTCGCTCGTTCTTCAGAACGAATTCGAGCCGCAGGTTGGTCTCGCGTAGCGCCTGCCCAATTTCCTTGGGTGTTCGGTAGCGCGTTTCAGCCAGGTAGAGGCGTTCGGGGAGCTTGATAACGGGCAATAAGTTGCTGACAAGTGTCTCGTGCTTCGTGAGGGCAGGTGCAACGCCGCGGGGCGAGGCTGCCTGCGCTAGTTCAACAAGCCGGCCTCTGCTACTTTCTTCCAGCGAGTCTCGGCTCTTGACGAATCGGAGTCGCTTTTCTCCGCCCTCTGAGGGCGCCTTGATGACTTGCCAGTAAGCCTCACTGGTAGCAGGCCTTGAAACTACAAGGATGACCGGCACGCTATGGGCAAGCCAGTACGCAATATCGCGGGCATCTGGCCAATAATCGAAGCCATCGTCCGTTTCATTTTGGAATGCCGAGACCGCCTTACTTTGCACCTTGATGAGCATGCCGGTCATTCGGCCGTTGGACGCATCTCGAATCTCGATTTCGCCATCTATTCCTGCGTCATGTTGCGCGGTGGGTCTCCACACGAGTCCCATTCGGGATACTCTCAGTTCTATCAGGCCCGTTCCTTGGGTGCCTAGCAACTGGCTATCAGTCAGCTTCTTATCGTTCATTTGCCATCCAATAGACCTACTTCGGACAGTTCCGGCCGGGCCGCCTGGGCCGGCGTCAATCTTCGATTCTGGATTCTGAGATGCCCATACATTGTAAATGTTTGCTTAAGCTGTGGGATGGGGGCGTTGCCTACCTGACTCCAGTCCGGACGCCCCCTCCTAAAGTAGGGGCGCGACTGACGTCTTCGTCCTCATGCCTTTCGGGCTCACTATCCTCGCGACGGTGCCCGATAGCCGACGCAACTATCCGGGAAGCAGTTGCTTGCATCCTTCTGCGAACGGCCTACACTGCATTTGCGGGTCTCCCCGTGCCTTGCTGCCACCACAAGAAGCAGAACTACACCTCGGCAGCGTCTCTTCCAATCCTGTTTGCATACCCGCTAGCGCACGAAGCATTTTGTTGCTCAATGCGTTCGCTCACGCCGTCGATAACAAGCTGGTGTGAACCTGCTTCGGCGGCTTCACGTTCTCGGCCCCCCCCTCAGCGCTCACTTGGGGGGGCGGGGACAGAGCTGCCTGCTAGTTGCCAACTAGAGCGAGGCTGACGCGATAGCTCCAGGGCAGACATCAAGTGCCGTGCCATGCGGCAAGGAGGCACCTATGCCAATTTGGTCAGTTGCACCGGTTGAAGAGCAGCCTGATATAACGCTTCGCCGTTGGAGAGTCTTCGAGACTGAGCGAGGCGAGCGTCATTTCGTTGGCTATTGTGTGGAAAACGATTCTGGGCGTGTGAGTTCTGCAATCGCTTCCTTTGATGCCGCGTCAAGAGCGGGCATCACTCGTAGCGGACGACGATATGTCTTGTCACGCGGACCAGGTCTCGATGCGGACGCGATACTCGTGTGGAGCTTATGGGCTAGGCACAATGACGTTACCGAGACGAAGGACGTCAGCAGTGAGTATGTGGCACCCACGGAATCTGATAAGTAGCGTAATCGGTGGCCACTATGTCGGCAATTGCTCGGGGATGGGTAGTGCAGACGGGGGAGCGAACGCTGGAAGAATGGCGTGTCGTAGAAACATATCTTGGCGAGCGGCACTTTGTCGGCAAACTTCCAGGCGACGGTAGGTATTGGGCTACGCCTGCTATCGTTCGCTTCAATCCGGCGAAACTCACCGGAACTACAGCTCGTGGCCTCAGCTTCTCCTTAATAGGAAGGCCGGGGCCACGACGCGTTGCCGTTGAGGTTGCAGCCATGTACGCAGCATTTGACCCAAGATTGGTGGAGACCGTTGACGTCACAGGCGAGTACTCGCGATACCTTGAGCATGACCAGTAAAGGCTTCTGTCGGAGCCTGCTGCGGCTCCTATCGTTCCGCAAAAGCGGCAGCGGCTTGTGCGACCTGTGCGACCTTCCCACGCGATAGCGCCTTGAGCGGAGTGATGTTGCCTTGTCCCCGTGCATGAAGTGTAATTACTCTTGCCTTTCGCTTAAGGCGGCATAGACTTCGAGTGCGTGGTTTTACGTACCACATTGAGCGGGTAGAAGCTGAGCCACAAAGGCGCAGTCGAATCCCCACTACGTGTCGGATAGGCTGGCGCGTTCGATGTCTCTTTGGTCGACGAAACGGTCCAATCCGACAACAGGTGCGACCAGTGACAACTGGAGGACCAGCGTGAATGGGAAGTCGCCAGATGAAATCTGCGTAGTGAGAGAGGCGGGCCCTAGCAAGACACCCAACTTCGCTAGGCGAAGCTCAAGCTTTCCGGCGTCGAGCGCGTGTGTAGTGAGTTCATGGAGGAAGATATGCTTTGCAGCGCTTTCCCAAGACTCTTCAGTCTCCAGCCATGTATCCCATATATCTGGGTACTCGGAGTCGACAGCTCGCAAAACTTGAAGGAAGAACGCGAATCGGTAGGTGCCGCGCTGGATTCGACTTTCAGCAGCTCTTAACGATTCCGGGATTCCCATGGCACAGAGGGCCTTCGCAAGTTCGTCATAGCTGACCCCTTTGCGAGCAAGCAATCCTCGTGCTGTTCGTGACGCAAGGCGGGTCCACGGAGTATCGACATGGCTCACGGTACAACCTTCTCACATAAGGTAAAACACCGCTCACCGCGTAGGCGGTGAGCTGTCTTGAAGGTCGACTTCATATAAGCAGAACTCCACTCAAAAGGAAGAAGCCGGACTTATCTACGTCGACGACGGAGCGAGCATTACGGAATTCTAAGCCCGGATGGGCATGAACGCTTCCGCTTGCTTACTACGGCTCGTATAGCTCTTTAAGAGGTGTCGTTATGGGAATAGCGACCCTTTACCTCGGAGTCGACGGCGTTTTGCATCCCTCCGAAATCTCTCTCAACCGTGGTCAGAAGCCGCACTTACGCGTGTCCGGCCATGCCACATTCGAGAATAATCCGTTCCTGGAACGCGTGCTGCGTGCCTGCCCAACTACCCGCGTGGTTCTGCACAGCTGGTGGGTCTACTACCTTGGCTACAGGGCCACCGTAAGTCAACTCCCACTTACAGTCCAACGGAACGTCGTGGGAGCGACTCTTCCCGGGAACAAGGTCTTGCGACAAGGTCTGAGACCCGTGTCATCGCGCCGGGAATGGCTTCACGCTGACATGGAGAGAAGGCGTCCGGTTAGTCCGGTCTTGCTCGACTACGATTGTAGCCAAATTGTCGCCAGGCTTACCGACCGAAGTTTGATATTGGATGGGAGGCGCGGCCTCGCGTCAGAGAGACTATGCGAGGCGTTAATTGAGTTGCTAGACAAGGCTACTAGGTAGCGGAGAAAGGCTGTGCCGCGAAGGGCGCCGCCTGGTAAGCAGGCTGAACTGTATCGGGCCCTCTTGCACACTTCAATTGCAATCGGGTACCATCCCCGCCGCCCGGTGATGAGTGGGCCCTATTTATGAGCTCGCAACTAGCTCCGAGGTTGCACTATATCACGAAATGCTATTTTCGCAAGCGCCGCAAATGCGCCGCGGAATCGACCGAAGGAGACCCGACACGGCCAACTGACCAAGCAAATTCTCCAAAACAAAAACGGGAACAAGGCGGCAACCTTGTCCCCGTTCCATTTGAGCGTCCTCATAGAGGAGCATCAAACGCTTCTACGCGCGCGTATGGTGCCAAGGCTATGGGGCGTTGTCAACCCCTGCCCGCTCGGTTTTTGAGCCGCGGGAGGATGAACCTCGACCATATGCGGAATCAATTTCCTCGCTACCGCGTGTATGCACAGGCAGTTCCTGCCGGTCAATCGGCACGCATCTCTCAGCGTTGCGCGCGACGAGCTCTCGCGCCAAGGGGTTTCACTGATGGGAAGTCAGTGGAGTCCGGCCTCACTCGCGCTGCAACAGCAGTGCTGGTCGTACGAGGTGGAGCATGAGCAGTGCAAACGCATTTGCCCCCAGCACTGGCAATGACGTCCGGCGTTTGTCAAATGCCTCCCGACTCAGCGCGCCGCTGATTTCTGCTTGCAGAAAAGGTGAGGAGCGACTCGCTGAGCTCATGCAGTTTCGGGACACCAGCGAGGTGAAGTCGCTGCTCCAGAACAGGGGGGTGCCGAGCGACCAAGAATTATGGACCGCAGATACCGGTCGGAAGCTCGATGCCCTTTCGAAGCTACCAAACGCATACCTACCAATAGATGAGAGCCTGACCTTCACCGAGATGCTCTTGGCAAAGGTGCGGAACGCTCTGTCTTCCAAGAATTTCGCTGACGAGAGATACCGGGAGTTCTTCTATGGCACCCGCGACGCGCTGCGTGGGGGGCACCTGCGCCCGCTTCCCGCGAACCTAAGTTCGCTTACTGGTGTGGGTATTAGCCTCTGCGGCCCATCCCAAATGGGACGTACAGCCCTTCTTCAACGCATTCGCACGATTCTCAAATCTCCGTTTCAGGTCGAACTGGAATCGCCTGGGCCCGCCATGATGTGGGTCATACCTTGCCTCAATCTCTCATATCCCTCGTGCGGAACGCCGAATGGTCTCCTACGAGACCTCAGGGACAAAGTCGTGTCCGAAGTTGGCAGAGCAGACACGCCAGTCGGCGTGTTCTCGGAACTACGTGGACCTGAAGGAATTAATGCCGCAATCTCGCTATGCATCTTGATGAACGTCGCACTTGTTGTTGTCGATGGAGCGTGCGCTGAGTCAACGATGACCGGTAAGCCTCTTGAGGTTCTTGGTTTCCTGCAGAAACTGCAGCAGTACTCGGGTATTCCAGTTGTGCTCTCGGGCTCCAGTCCCTTCATGCACGTAGCTGGAATGGCCGGAAGCACAAGCTCAAATCTCCTTTGTGGCCCGTCCTTGAACTTTGACCCGTTGCCTCAACCGAGCAGCAGGGCAGCCGCGTCTGCGCCCCACGCCGAAAGAAAGGGGATTTGGCACCAGATGAATGAGTGGCTCTGGTCTTTGGGGTTGTTCTCAAACGAAATCAAAATGCCAGATGAATTGCCACAGTGGACCCATCGCCTAACTATTGGGCGGCCTGGATGGCTGGTGCAAGGCTTCGAGGCGTTGCACGTTGAACTCGTAAAGAAGCCACATCTACTTGGGCCAGGAAAGCTGACAGAGGATGTCATACGCAAAGTGTTCGAAGTGCGACTGCGAGTGCACGCGGGGGCAAGACTTGTCGCAACTGAGTGCGCAATCAATGGCGACGTCGCCGAGCCTGTCAGATTTCTTGTGTGTTGAGGTCATGAGACGATATCGAAAGAAACGCCCTTATGACCGAAACAACAAGCATGACCAAGAAGAGCAAGAAATCGAGCGCGCCGAAGCTGTTTCCGGATGAGTTGATCGATCAACTACTGGCTCAGGTACAGAACAAGGACGCCGAGTCGATTCTCGGTGAATCAGGCTTGGCCGGCCTGCTCAAGAAGCAGTTGGCCGAGCGTATGCTTGCCGCCGAACTGACGCACCATCTGGCCAGCGAGGCCAAGCAAGGCAAGAGCGGCAATCACCGCAACGGCAGCAGTGCAAAGACCGTCATCACGCCCAACGGCGAGCTGGAACTGGACATTCCGCGCGACCGGCAAGCCACCTTCGAGCCGCAACTGGTCGCCAAGTACCAACGCCGGCTGTCCGGCTTCGACGACCACGTAATCAGCATGTATGCGCGCGGGATGAGCGTGCGTGAGATTCAGGGCCATTTGCAGGAACTGTATGGGCTGCAGGTCTCGCCTGACCTGATTTCCACCATCACCGACGAAGTGCTGGCCGAGGTCGAACAATGGCAGCAGCGTCCGCTGGAGGCGATGTACCCCATCGTCTACTTCGACGCGCTGCGCCTGAAGATCCGCGACGAAGGCACCGTCAGGAACAAGGCCGTCTACCTGGCCTTGGGTATCCGCGCCGACGGGCGCAAGGAGGTGCTCGGCCTGTGGATCGAGCAAACCGAGGGCGCCAAGTTCTGGCTCAAGGTCTTCAACGAGTTGAAGAACCGCGGCCTGGACGACATCCTGGTCGCCGTCGTCGACGGCCTGCGTGGCTTCCCCGAAGCGATCGAGGCCGTCTACCCCGGCGCGCAAATCCAGACCTGTATCGTCCACCTGATCCGCAACTCGCTGAACCTGGCGAGCTGGAAGGACCGCAAGGGCCTGGCGGCCGCGCTCAAGCCGATTTACCAGGCTGCCACGGCCGACGCCGCCGCCGGCGCGCTGCAGGCGTTCGCCGCCAGCGATTGGGGCCGGAAATTCCCGACGGTGGCCGACATGTGGCGCCGCCAATGGGAACAGGTCATCCCGTTCTTCGTCTACCCGCCCGAAGTACGCAGGATCATCTACACGACCAACGCCATCGAAAGCATGCACATGCAGTTGCGCAAGATCGTCAAGAACCGAGGTCACTTCCCCAGCGACGAGGCGGCCAGCAAGCTGCTTTACCTGGCCTTGCGCAACATCGAGAAAGATTGGAAGATGCCGCCCATCACCTGGAAACAAGCGGCCAACCAGTTCGCCATTCTCTTCGGTGACCGCTTCACCAACGCCCTACGCTGAGATTTATTTAACCGACCTCAGCACACAGAATTTCTGACACCTCCGTCTCCGATAAGACAGACTTCTTCAACTATATGGACCATCTACCCGCGGCCCTCTTTCGCCGCTCCGGGTACAAGCAATGGCTCCACGAGTTTGCGAGGTGATTCATGAGTGAATTGAGTTCTCAAGTGTTTCTCGCTTCCCCTTTCCCAGATGGCGAGGTTGTCAATTCATACCTTAGAAGGGCAAGTCAATTCAATTGCATTCCTTCAGTTGCGCTCACCTGTCGCCGCTTGCTTGCCCGCAAGCCTGGGCTCGACTTAATGCCGAGCGGCATGCGGCAGTTTCACCGGATTGTTGGCTACCTCTATGGCGACCTCGACGCATTGATTCAGGACCATACGGGGTCATCGCTCTATTGCTGTGGACTCCCACTTGGCAAGCACGAGTCACAGCGTGAGCGTCTATTGGAAACTATCCCAGGACCAGTTCGTCTGTGCCGGCTGCCAATCTTGTTTACTGAAACTGAAGGCGTTCGCATGGAGTGCCCAGAATGCCGCGATGAGCAAATCCGAGAGCTCGGATTCCCATTCGTCCACCGCAACACGATGGCGCCTTTTGTTTGCGCCTGCCCACGGCACCTCTGTGAACTTCGAGTGATGCCGAAGGAGGAGCGGATATTTGACACTTTATGCAGGGGGAAGCTGACACCGTACCAACTGCAGGTCGCTATTGAGTTCGCTGCTCGAGTTTCGGACTGCCTCGAGGCTCCTCCACTGAAGTCCGGGTATCACAAGGACCTCCTGATAGAGAAGCTTCGCGCTTCTGGATGGGCTACCGAACGTGGTCGTTTGCATCTCGCCGACTTGCTGGTCGAATTTCAGCGATTCTTTGATGACGCTTTCGCCGACGCCCGGCTCAAAGCACTGACCCAGACAGCGACATACATCGAGGCAGCGATACGCTCGATTCTCAGGAGAGACCGCGCCATCCACCCTGTATGGTGCATGCTATTCGCCTGGTTCGCTGAAAATTGCGAATGCACGATACGCGTGAAACCACGGCTGAAACGAGAGGTACGGGAGTTGCCGAAGGTCGAGAATCTAGCGGCGCTGTACGAATTGCATGGCTCATTTGGAGCGGTTTCACGGCTGTCAGGTGTGAACGCCTCTGTTCTGGCCTACATGGCGAGGCGAGCCGGGCACGAATCGGCGCGCCATAGGCAAATAGATAACAAAAAGTTCGGGGAACTCGAGACTGCCCTTAGAGGGGGACAGAATCCCAGAGAGGTTGCTCGCCGCTTTGAGGTATCTCTCAGCACTGCGTACAGAATTCTTGCTGCCACCGAGGGGACGGAGAGTGCGAGGGCGCGTGCAACCAGGGCGCGCACCGCGGCAGCCAAAACGCAATGGTTGCTGTTGTTGGAAGCTAACCCTTGCGCGTCGTCCCAGGAGCTTAGAAAGCGACATCCGGCAATTTGGTCTCAACTTCGCCGTAACGACGCACAGTGGCTCCGTGAGCAAGTGCGCCGGACATCCGGCGCAATTCGACGAAGAAGGCCGAGCAGGTTCCCCTCCCTTCTATGAGCAGTGGTTTGTCAAGTCCCTTTGGGAGGTTGGGGCTAGTCGACCGACGATCAAACTTCCTACGTGC
>NZ_JBXAHL010000031.1:0-102933 GCF_058795055.1 Cupriavidus sp. GW823-FHT06D04
ACGTAGAGCATCACGTAGCGCCGTAGGAATCCTCGTCCTTTCCGCCGTAAGGCGGCAGCCGAAGGCTGAGGACGGGGGGATGTCAATACGCCTATTGGCTGCTGGCGCAAGGCTATGGCGCCACCGGCTATGTGCGCAGTGCGCAGGGCCCGCTCCAGGATGTGTCAGGAGAGCGGCTGGCGTGGCAAATAGAAGCCTGGCGCGCCGCCGTGCGCGATCACCTGCGCGCGGCACTGCCGGCCGATGCGCGCTTCGGTCCGGTGCTGATCGCACTGGTCATTGGCGACCAGCGTGGCATCGACGCGGACGACTGGCAACTGTTCCAGCGCACCGGCGTCAGCCACCTGGTTGCGATCTCCGGGCTGCATATCACCATGATCGCCGGCATGGCGGCGTCGCTTGCCGGGCTGCTGTGGCGGCATTCGTTCTGACTCGGCCGCTGGCTGCGCCGGCCGTTGCCGCTGTGGCTGCCGGCCCGGCAGGCCGCGCTGGTGGCGGCCGTGGCCAGTGCGCTGGCTTACGGATTGCTGGCCGGCATGCAGATCCCGGCGCTGCGCACCGTGGCCATGCTCTGCGTGGCGGCCATTGCGGTGTGGGGTGCGCGTGCGCCGCCCGCCTCGGTGGCGCTGGCCTGGGCGGCGCTGGTGGCATTGCTGCTGGATCCGTGGGCGGTGATGTTGCCCGGCTTCTGGCTGTCCTTCGGCGCGGTGGTGGTGATCTTCTTCGCGGCCCGGCCCGGGCGGGATGCTTCGACGCAAGGGCGTTGGCAACGCATGCGTTCCACGCTCGCCGCCGGGGCGCGCACGCAGTGGGCCGTGACCATCGGGCTGGTGCCGCTGACGTTGGTGCTGTTCGGCCAGGTATCGGTGGTGTCGCCGTTGGTCAATGCGGTGGCGATTCCGCTCGTCAGCCTGGTGGTGACGCCGCTGGCATTGCTCGGCGCGGCCTTGCCGATGGCACTGGCCGGGCCGGTGCTGGCGGTGGCCCACCTGGCCATGGTGGCGCTGGCCGCGGTGCTGGGCTGGCTTTCCGCGCTGCCATGGGCGATGTGGGAAGCGGCCAGCGCGGGGCCGTTGGCGCTGGTGCTGGCCGCGCTCGGGGTCGGGCTGCTGGTCGCGCCGGTCGCCACCGCGCGCGTGCGCCTGCACGGCGGGCTAGCGGTTGGCATAACCCAGCTGGAACACCGCCGCCGACGGGCGCACCGCCTCCAGCCAGGCTGCGCCGGACGAGGTGCCGCTGCCATGGTGGGCCACCACCAGCACGTCGGCACGCAGCGCCTCGGCCGGCAACCTGTCGATCAACGCACGCTTGCGCTTTACCGTGCTGCATCCGCTCGCGGAGCAGGCGCAGCAGGCCGCCATTGCCAGCAATGCGCGCAGCTGCGTTCGCCACCCGACTGGCGAAGTGTGGGAGCGCTGCGGCCGCGCGGGTGTCCTGCGCTACCGGACCGATGAAACCGGCGCGGTGACCATGGACACCGCGCCCGGGGGCTTTGCGTTGTCAATGTTCCGGCAGGCGCAGCCGCGCTACTGGCGGGCGCGACCGCCGGCGCCGCGTTAGCGAGTCAGCTGGCCTTGCGGCGGCGCGTGCGGGTGGCGGGCGTGGCTGGCTCGGCCGCAGCGGGCCTGGCGCGGCTTCGTGCCGGCGGTACTGGCCGGGCCGGCTCCGCACCGGCGATGCGCCGTTCGCGCAGATGCGCCTTGGCGCGCTGCAGGCGGGGGGCGACGGTGTCCGCGCGCGCCAGCGCCACGCCGGCGGCCAGGACGTCGCCCAGCACCAGGTGGCTGATGCGCGACGTCATCGGCGTGTAGACCTCGCTGTCTTCCTCGACGTCGGAAAACACACACACGTCGGCCAGCCGAGCCAGCGGCGAGCCGCTGTGCGTGATCGCCAGCACGCTGGCGCCGCTGCTGCGCGCCAGCGTGGCGGCGGTCAGCATGTCCCAGGTGCGGCCGCTGTTGGAGACCAGCACGGCCACGTCGCCACGGGCGAGCAGCGCGGCCGACATGCTGAACACATGCGGGTCGGAATACGCAACGGTCGGCATGCCCAGGCGGAAGAACTTGTGCTGGATATCCAGCGCGACGATGCCGGAGTTGCCGCAGCCGTAGAACTCGATGCGCCGCGCGCCGGCGAGCAGCTGGATGCCATGCTCGATCTGGTCGGCGGAGAGCGCATTGCGCACGCTCATCAGCGTGGCAATGGTGCGGTCGAAGACCTTGCCGGCGATGTCCGCGGGGCGGTCGTCGGCCGCTACGTCCTGGTGCACGAAGGGCGTGCCGCCACCGACGTTCTGCGCGAACTGCAGCTTGAATTCGCGGAAGCCGTCGTAGCCCAGCGCCGCGCAGAAGCGCGCGATGGTGGGCTGCGACACGCCGGCGCGCTCAGCCAGTTCGGGCATCGACAGCCGGATCACGGCGGCGCCATGCCGGGCGACATAGTCGGCCAGGCGGCGTTCAGAAGGGCGGAGCGTGTCGTAGACGGCTAGGATTCGGTCGCGCATGGCGGCGGGGTGGCAGTGTCGGGGGTTCGGATATGTAGAGATTCTACATCGGATGGCGCCGCATCTTGCCCGAAATGGTGCGTCGTCCGCCCTCGGGGTTTGCCCTGATTCCGGGAATTTCTGCGCAATTGTGATGCATGAGCAGGTCGACGGCGCGCTTGTGCTCGGTATAATGGCAGCGATCTGTAGAAAATCTACATGCGATGGCGCGGCATTGCCGCGCTGCCACCCAGCCCACAAGGAACGTCTCCGCCATGCCTTCTGCCGTCCATGCCGAGCTTCTTGCCGTCACCGAGCGCATCGTTGCGCGCAGCCGCGCCAGCCGTGCAGCCTACCTTGCCCGCTGCGAGCGCGCGCAGGCTGAACTGGGGCCGCTGCGCGGCATGTCCTGCGCCAACCTGGCGCACGGCTTTGCCGCACTGCCGGCCAACGACAAGCTGAAGCTGCGCGTCGACCATGCGCCCAACCTGGGCATCGTCACCGCGTACAACGACATGCTGTCGGCGCACCAGCCGTACGAGCGCTACCCCGCCGTGATCCGCGAGGCCGCGCGCGCGGTCGGTGCGGTGGCGCAGGTGGCTGGCGGCGTGCCGGCGATGTGCGACGGCATCACGCAGGGCAACCCGGGCATGGAGCTGTCGCTGTTCTCGCGCGATGCGATTGCCATGGGCACCGCGGTGGCGCTGTCGCACAACACCTTTGATGCGGCCCTGATGCTGGGCGTGTGCGACAAGATCGTGCCGGGACTGCTGATGGGCGCGCTGCAGTTCGGCCACCTGCCGATGGTGTTCGTGCCGGCGGGCCCGATGGCCAGCGGGCTGCCCAACAAGGAGAAGGCGCGCGTGCGCCAGCTATACGCCACCGGCCAGGTCGGGCGCGATGCGCTGCTCGAGGCCGAATGCCAGGCCTACCACGGCGCCGGCACCTGCACCTTCTACGGCACCGCCAACAGCAACCAGTTCCTGATGGAAATCATGGGCCTGCACCTGCCGGGCGCGGCCTTCGTGCACCCGGACAGCGGCCTGCGCGATGCGCTGACCGCGGCGGCCGCGCAACGCGCGATCGCCCTGCGCGCGCGCGGCGACGAATACCTGCCGCTGGCGCGCATCGTTGACGAACGCGCCATTGCCAACGCCATGGTCGGCCTGCTGGCGACCGGCGGCTCCACCAACCACACCATCCACCTGGTGGCGATGGCGCGCGCCGCGGGCATCGTCATCGACTGGAATGATTTCGACCTGCTGTCACGCATCACGCCGCTGCTGGCGCGCGTCTACCCGAATGGCTCGGCCGATGTGAACCACTTCCATGCCGCGGGCGGCGCCGGCTTCGTCATCCGCGAACTGCTGCAGGCCGGTCTGCTGCACGAGGACGTGCAGACCGTGGCCGGCCCCGGGCTGGCCCGCTATGCGCAGGAGCCGGTGATGACCGACGGCGTGCTGCGCTGGCGCGACGGCGCGGCGCACAGCGGCGACGCGCAGGTGCTGGCGACGGTCGCGGAGCCTTTCTCGGCCGAGGGCGGGTTGCGGCTGATGCAGGGCAACCTGGGCCGCGGCGTGATCAAGGTCTCGGCGGTGGCGCCGGAGCACCGCGTGGTCGAAGCCCCGGTGCGGGTGTTCGATGCGCAGGAGGCGCTGCAGGCGGCCTTCGATGCGGGCGAGCTGACCGGCGACCTGGTCGCGGTGGTGCGTTTCCAGGGGCCGAACGCCAACGGCATGCCCGAGCTGCACCGCCTGACTCCGGTGCTGGGCGCGCTGCAGGACGCCGGCCACAAGGTGGCGCTGGTGACCGACGGCCGCATGTCCGGCGCGTCGGGGAAGGTGCCGGCGGTGATCCACGTCGGCCCCGAGGCGCTGGCCGGCGGCGCGCTGGCGCGCGTGCGCGATGGCGACCGCATCCGTGTCGATGCCGTTGCCGGCACGCTGCAGTGGCTGGGCGACGAAGGCGAATTCGCGGCGCGCGAACTGGCCGCGGCGCCGGACGACGATTTCGCGCAATTCAGCCTGGGGCGCGGCCTGTTCGGCCTGTTCCGGCGCCACGCGCGCATCGCGGAAGAGGGCGGCAGCGCACTTGACCTGTCTGAGGCGGATGCCGAGGCCGGCGCAGGCCGGCGCCAACGTACCGCAGCGGCGCAATCCGTCGCACAATAGCCAGGCCTGAGGCCGATTTTCCCCTGAAGTTTCCTGCGGGGCGGCAGCGCCCCCGGGCGTCCTTGCGCCGCCGCAAGGACGCCCAGCTGGACCGACAAGGACAGACAAGGATGGCGACACCATCCGATACCAAGACCGACGGAGCAGACATGATCTATATCCTGATGGGCGTTTCCGGCAGCGGCAAGACCACGGTCGGCCAGTTGCTGGCGCAGCGCCTGGGCTGCGGCTTCCATGACGCCGATGCATTCCACAGCGACGCCAACAAGGCCAAGATGCACGCGGGCATCCCGCTGACCGACGAAGACCGCTGGCCGTGGCTGGCGGCCATGCGTGCCGCCATCGACGCGGCCCGGGCCGAAGGCCGCACCCATGTGTTCACCTGCTCGGCATTGCGCCAGGCCTACCGCGACCGGCTGACTCCGCCCGACGGCGGCGTGACCTTCGTCTTCATGAAGGGCGACGCATCGCTGATCGGCACGCGCCTGTCCGCGCGCACGGAACACTTCTTCAACCCCGACCTGCTGCAAAGCCAGTTCGATACGCTGGAAGAGCCCAGCGACGCGCTGGTGCTCGACATCCGCCAGTCCCCCGAGGCGCTGGTCGCCACCATCCTGCAGGCCACGGTGTCGCAGGGCGCCGGCGCGGCGCGCTGACCGCGCCGGCCGTTCCGGTCGGCTCGTTCCCGCGCAGCCCGCAAGCGGCCGCCAGCCTGGCTGGCGGCCGTTTTTGCGTGCGCTGGCAGACATCTTGCTAGTTCACTTTCCGTGCCGGCCGGCACCCGCCAGCTTGCGGGATTCGCCGGTACGGGTATGCTGAAAGGGCCAGTGACTCGACAGTATCGCCGTGGGCGCCCCGAACGGGCAGGCGCGGCGGGCTGGGGACAGGAAAGCCAGGGCAAAACCAGGGCAGCCGGTAGCGACCACGAAGTCGCAATGAAGCGGTAGCACCGGAAGCCCGCGACATGGAGGAACGGCCATCATGGCGGGGCGGTATTTCGACGAGATGCTGGACTGGCGCACGGACGGGGCGCAATTAGTCATCCAGGCGGGGCAGGCATTGCCTGAAGGCGCGGTGCGCCCGCATTACCGGCATTTCGCTGACTGGCTGGCGCGGCAGTCTGAAAGCACGATGGGCAACAAGCGCGCCGAGGCCGACCTGATCTTCCGGCGCGTGGGCATTACCTTTGCCGTCTACGGCGACAAGGATGAGGCCAACAGCGGCACTGAACGCACCATTCCGTTCGACGTGATCCCGCGCATCTTCCCGGCCAGCGAATGGGCGCTGCTGGAAAAGGGCCTGCGCCAGCGCGTGGCCGCGCTCAACCGCTTTGTCCACGATATCTACCACGGCCAGGACATCATCCGCGCCGGCGTGATCCCACCCGACCAGATCTACAACAACGCCCAGTACCGGCCCGAGATGCTCGGCGTCAACGTGCCGCACGACATCTATGCGCACGTGGCCGGCATCGATGTGGTGCGCGCCGGCGAGGGCGAGTTCTACGTGCTGGAAGACAACCTGCGCGTGCCCTCGGGCGTGTCGTACATGCTGGAAAACCGCAAGATGATGATGCGGTTGTTCCCGGATCTGTTCGCGCGCAACCGCGTGGCGCCGGTGGCCCACTATCCTGACCTGTTGCTCGACATGCTGCGCGGGGTGTCGCCGCAGGCCATTGCCGATCCTACCGTGGTGGTGCTGACACCGGGCATGTACAACTCGGCGTACTTCGAGCATGCCTTCCTGGCGCAGCAGATGGGCGTGGAGCTGGTCGAAGGCAGCGATCTCTTCGTCGAGGACGACCACCTGTTCATGCGCACCACGCAGGGCCCGCAGCGCATCGACGTGATCTACCGCCGCGTCGACGACGACTTCCTCGACCCGCTGGTGTTCCGCCACGATTCCTCGCTGGGCGCGGCCGGCCTGCTGTCGGTCTACCGCGCCGGCAACGTGACCATCTGCAATGCCATTGGCACGGGCGTGGCCGACGACAAGTCGATCTATCCGTACGTGCCCGACATGATCCGCTTCTACCTGGGCGAAGAGGCGATCCTCAGCAACGTGCCGACCTATATGTGCCGACGCCCGGACGACCTGCAGTACGTGCTGGACCATATGGAAGAACTGGTGGTCAAGGAGACCCACGGCGCCGGCGGCTACGGCATGCTGGTCGGCCCGGCCGCGACGCGGGCCGAGATCGATGCCTTCCGCGAAGTGGTGAGGGCGCGCCCGGAGCAGTACATCGCGCAGCCGACGCTGGCGCTGTCGACCTGCCCGACCTATGTGGAGTCGGGCATCGCGCCGCGCCATATCGACCTGCGCCCGTTCGTGCTGTCGGGCAAGGAGGTGCGCATGGTGCCCGGCGGCCTGACCCGCGTGGCGCTGCGCGAAGGCTCGCTGGTGGTGAATTCCTCGCAAGGGGGCGGCACCAAGGACACCTGGGTGCTGGAACGATGAACGCGAACCACGTGATGACCGCCGCAATGACCGCCATGGCGACCGCCGCCATGCCAGGAGAGCCCGCATGCTGAGCCGCACCGCCGACCACCTGTTCTGGATGGCCCGCTACACCGAGCGCGCGGAGAACACCGCGCGCATGCTCGACGTCAACTACCAGACCTCGCTCCTGCCGCAATCGGCCGAGGTGGCCGAGCAGGGCTGGTGGGCCATGCTCGATATCTCCGAGCTGACCGACGTCTTCGACCACAAGTACGGGCTGCTGTCGCGCGACGATGTGATCGACTTCATGGTGCGCGACATGACCAACGCCTCGTCCATCATGAGCTGCCTGCGCGCGGCGCGCGAGAACGCGCGCGCGGTGCGCGGGTCGCTGACCACCGAGGTCTGGGAGACCGTCAACACCACCTGGCTGGAGGTGCAGCGCCTGATCGCCGACGGCGTGCTGAAGGAAGACCCGTCGCGCTTCTTCGAATGGGTCAAGTTCCGCTCGCACCTGGCGCGCGGGGTGCAGTTCGGCACCATGCTCAAGGACGATGCCTTCCACTTCATGCGGCTGGGCACGTTCCTGGAGCGCGCCGACAACACCGCGCGGATCCTCGACGTCAAGTTCCAGGCATCGGGCAGCGACGAGAGCGATGCCAACCGCGACCAGAACGATTTCTATCACTGGGCCGCGGTGCTGCGCTCGGTATCGGGCTTCGAGGTCTACCGCAAGGTCTATCGCGCGGTCATTACGCCGCAGCGCGTGGCCGAGCTGCTGATCCTGCGGCCCGACATGCCGCGCTCGCTGGTGTCGAGCATGGACGAGGTGGTGGCCATCCTGCACACGGTGCGCAACCAGCAATCGGCGGAAACCGAGCGCCAGGCTGGTAAACTCCACGCCGACCTGAAGTACGCGCGCATCGACGACATTTTCGCTGTCGGCCTGCACGCGTACCTGACCAGCTTCCTGGAGCGCATCGGCGATCTCGGCAATGGCATCAGCCGGGACTTCCTCGTGCCGCTGCTGGCTGCCTGAGATGGGCCGCCGGCAGCCTCCATGTGCCGCCGCGCCCTGATACCGTGAAATACAAGATCCACCACCATACTGTTTACCGCTACGCCGAGCCGGTGCGCCGCAGCGTGCACGAAGTGCGGCTCGAGCCGCGTTCGGGCCCGCTGCAGACCGTGCACCGATGGCAACTGGTCGCGCCTGGCAATCCGTCAGCGGCGCATGACGGCTTCGGCAACATCGTGCACAACTTCACGGTGGCCGGACCGACCAGCACCATTTCGATCGAAGCCAGCGGGGAGGTGGAAGTGCTGCAGCCGCATGGCGACCTCGACCGGGACGGCCACCATGCGTTCTGCGACGCACCGCCCCCCGGCGAAGCGCGGGTGTCGCCGCTGTACTTCCTCGGCAGCACGCCACTGACCTCGGCTCCGCCGGAGATGCAGGCGTTTGCCGCACCGTTCCTGGCGGCCGGGCACGAGATTCCGGCGCTGCTGGCGCTGGCCCAGGGGATTGCGGAGCGGGTGCGCTACAAGCCCAACACCACTGACGTCGGCACCTCGGCGGCCGAGGCCTTCAGCCTGGGCAGCGGCGTGTGCCAGGACCAGGCGCAGGTGATGGTGGCGGCGTGCCGGGCGCTGGGTATCCCGGCACGCTATGTGAGCGGATACTTTTACGATCCGGCCGCGATCGAGATGGCCAGCCATGCCTGGGCCGACGTATGCCTGGACCCGGCGCGCGAGGTGTGGTGCAGCGTCGATATCACCCACGGCTGCCTGACCGACGAGCGTCATATACGCCTCGCGGTGGGGCGCGATTACGCGTCGGCTGCGCCGGTAAGGGGCATCCTGGAAGGGGGTTCCGGCGAGACGCTTGAAGTCGATGTGAGCATAACGCCGCTTTTTCCCTGATTAGGTGCCTGATTCCAGACAGGGCGCGGTGCCGCGGCACCGGCGCTAGAATCCGGGGTATGCAGGCCATCGGCTGGCCACTTCCGGCCGCCGCGAAGCACACCAAAACAAGACCATGACTTACTGTGTAGCCATGCGGCTGGATGCCGGCCTGGTATTCCTGTCCGATTCCCGCACCAATGCGGGGGTAGATGCCATCTCCACGTCGCGCAAGATGACGGTGTTCGAAGAACCCGGCGACCGCGTGATGGTGCTGATGACCGCCGGCAACCTGGCGATCAGCCAGTCGGTGCGCCAGATCCTGGCCGAGAACCATGACGAGAAGCGCTCGCTGTGGACCGCGCGCGACATGTTCGAGGCCGCTTCCATCGTCGGCGAGGCGGTGCGCCAGGTGCACAAGCGCGATGCGCATGCGCTGCGCGATGCCGGCATCGAATTCAATGTCAGCCTGATCTTCGGCGGCCAGGTGCGCGGCGAGCGGGTGCGCCTGTTCAACATCTACGCGGCGGGCAATTTTGTCGAGGCCACGCCCGAGAACTGCTATTTCCAGATCGGCGAGGCCAAGTACGGCAAGCCCATCGTTGACCGCGTGGTGCACCCGTCGCTGCCGCTGGCCGAGGGGGCCAAATGCGCGCTGATCTCGATGGATTCGACGCTCAAGTCGAACATCTCGGTCGGCCTGCCGCTGGACCTGCTGGTCTATGAGGCCGATACGCTGTGCGTGACGCGCTTCGTCAACATCGACGAGCGCAACGCCTACTTCCGCATGATCCGCGATACTTGGGGGCAGCGCCTGCGCCAGGTCTTCGGCGAGATCCACAACCCGGAGTGGGATCCGGCCGCGCCCGCCGAATTCTCGCTGGCGCGTCCCGGCGAGGCCGACCGCTGGGGCCAGCCGGTGCGCGCCAAGCGCAATCCGTCGCGTACCCAGGACTGAGGGCCGGGCGAGGAAGCAAGCGATGCGCGAGATCATTCATTTTTCCCATGCCAACGGCTTTCCGGTGACCACCTACCGCAAGCTGTTCGGCGAACTGGACGGCGACTTCGAATTCCGCGCCGTGGACCGCTACGGGCACAAGCCCGAATTCCCGGTGACGCGCGGCTGGCCGCACCTGGTGGAGGAGCTGCTCGGCGAGATCGACCGCCAGTACCGCGAGCCGGTGTGGCTGGTGGGCCATTCGCTGGGCGGCTTCCTGTCGCTGATGGCGGCGCTGCGGCGCCCGGCGCGCGTGCGCGGCGTGGTGATGCTGGATTCGCCGATCATTGCCGGCTGGCGTGCTTCGCTGCTGAAGACCGCCCAGATGTTCGGCATGGACGAAAAGCCCGGCCCGGCGGCGGTGACCAAAAACCGGCGCACCCACTGGCCGGATGCCGAGGCGGTCTGGGAACACTTCCGCGCCAAGCCCAACTTCGCGGTATGGGACCAGGAAGTGCTGCGCGACTACGCCATCCACGGCACCGAGCCGACCGGCAAGGACAACGAGCGGCGGCTGCGCTTTGACCGCGAGGTCGAATACTGGATCTACCGCACGCTGCCGACCAGCCTGGGGCGCAAGGTGGCGCGCGGCGCGCCGGTGCCGGTCGGCTTTGTCGCCGGCACCCGTTCCCGCGAGGTGCGCCAGTGCGGGCTGGGTGCCACCCGCAAGCTGGTCGGTCCGAACCTGCGCTTTATCGAAGGCGGCCATCTGTACCCGATGGAGCGGCCGCAGGAGACAGCGCAGCTGGTGCGCGACCTGATCGGCGCGATGCGCCGCGAGGGGCGCTGAGGCGGGTGTTGCGGCGCATGCGCCGCAACACACCGGAAAACCCTGTTGCAGCCCCGCCGAGGAGGGGTGCTGTCACAATTTCCGGGTCGGCGGGAATCGGGCTCTCATGTATAATCCCGATTTCCCCGGCAAGCTCGGTTTATGACCAAATTCGTCTTCGTCACCGGTGGCGTCGTCTCTTCTCTCGGCAAGGGCATCGCTGCTGCCTCGCTCGCGGCCATTCTTGAGTCGCGCGGCCTCAAAGTCACCCTCCTCAAGCTAGATCCCTACATCAACGTCGATCCCGGCACGATGAGCCCTTTCCAGCATGGCGAGGTGTTTGTCACGGAAGACGGTGCTGAAACCGACCTCGATCTCGGCCACTACGAGCGTTTCGTCTCGGCCAAGATGCGCAAGTCGAACAACTTCACCACGGGCCAGATCTACGAATCGGTGATCCGCAAGGAGCGCCGCGGCGAATACCTGGGCAAGACCGTGCAGGTGATCCCGCATATCACCAACGAGATCCAGGCCTTCGTCGAAAGGGGCGCCGCGGCGTCGCACGACGGCAAGGCCGACGTGGCGCTGGTGGAAATCGGCGGCACCGTGGGTGACATCGAATCGCTGCCGTTCCTGGAAGCCGCGCGCCAGATGAGCCTGCGCATGGGCCGCAACCACTGCGCCTTCGTGCACCTGACGCTGGTGCCGTTCATTGCCAGCGCCGGCGAGCTCAAGACCAAGCCGACCCAGCACTCGGTGCAGAAGCTGCGTGAAATCGGCATCTCGCCGACCGCGCTGCTGTGCCGCGCCGACCGCCCGATCCCGGACGACGAGCGCGCCAAGATTTCGCTGTTCGCCAATATCCCGCAAGACGCCGTGATTTCGGTGTGGGATGCGGACAGCATCTACAAGATCCCGCAGATGCTCAACGAGCAGGGCCTGGACCGCCTGATCTGCGAGGAGCTGCGCCTGGACCCGAAGCCCGCCGACCTGTCGATGTGGCAGAAGCTGGTCAACGCCCAGGAAAATCCCGAGCACGAGATCACCATCGGCATGGTCGGCAAGTACGTCGACCTGACCGAGTCGTACAAGTCGCTGATCGAAGCCCTGCGCCACGCCGGCATGCACACCGCCACGCGCGTCAACATCGAGTACATCGATTCCGAGGAACTGGAATCGGGCCACCTCGAAGTGCTGGCCCCGCTGGATGCCATCCTGGTGCCGGGCGGCTTCGGCAAGCGCGGCACGGAAGGCAAGATCCGCGCGATCCAGTACGCCCGCGAGAACAAGATCCCGTACTTGGGCATCTGCCTGGGCATGCAGCTGGCCGTGATCGAGTTTGCCCGCCACCTGGCCGGCATGACCGATGCCAACTCGACCGAGTTCAACCTGGAAACCGAGCACCCGGTGGTCGCGCTGATCACCGAGTGGGTGGACCGCGAAGGCAAGGTCGAGCAGCGCTCGGCCGATTCCGACCTGGGCGGCACCATGCGCCTGGGCGCCCAGCGCGTGCCGGTCAAGGAAGGCACCAAGGCAGCGACGATCTACGGCGCCGAGGTCAATGAACGCCACCGTCACCGCTACGAGGTCAACAATCACTACGTGCCGACGCTGGAAAAGGCCGGCATGGTGATCTCGGCGCGCACGCCGACCGAGAACCTGCCGGAAATGATGGAGCTGCCCGAGTCGATGCACCCCTGGTTCGTCGGCGTGCAGTTCCACCCGGAATTCACCTCGACGCCGCGCGACGGCCACCCGCTGTTCAAGGCCTACGTCGAAGCCGCGCTGGCCAGCCAGCAGCGCAAGGGCGCGTAAGCCCCGGCGGCAAGCAGGAGAGACAGTCATGAAACTCTGTGGATTCGAGGCCGGCCTCGACAAGCCGTTCTTCCTGATCGCAGGTCCGTGCGTGATCGAGTCGGAGCAGATGGCGCTGGATACGGCCGGCGAGCTCAAGGCCATCACCGCTGAACTGGGCATCCCGTTCATCTACAAGTCGTCGTTCGACAAGGCCAACCGGTCTTCGGGCAAGTCGTTCCGCGGCCTGGGGATGGAAAAGGGCCTGGAGATCCTGGCGACGGTCAAGCGCGAGATCGGCGTGCCGGTGCTGACCGACATCCACGAGATCGACGAGATCAAGCCCGTCGCCGCCGTGGTGGACGTGCTGCAAACGCCGGCCTTCCTGTGCCGCCAGACTGATTTCATTCGTGCCTGCGCTCAGAGCGGCAAGCCGGTGAACATCAAGAAGGGCCAGTTCCTGGCGCCGCATGACATGAAGAACGTGATCGACAAGGCGCGCGACGCCGCGCGCGAAGCCGGTCTGCCCGATGACGTCTTCATGGCCTGCGAGCGTGGTGTCTCGTTCGGCTACAACAACCTGGTGTCCGACATGCGCTCGCTGGCGATCATGCGCGAGACCGGTGCTCCGGTGGTGTTCGACGCCACCCACTCGGTGCAGCTGCCGGGCGGCCAGGGCACCAGCTCGGGCGGCCAGCGCGAGTTCGTGCCGGTGCTGTCGCGCGCCGCCGTCGCCACCGGCGTCGCGGGCCTCTTCATGGAAACGCACCCGGACCCGAGCAAGGCCATGTCCGATGGCCCCAACGCGGTGCCGCTGTCGCGCATGAAGGAACTGCTGGCCGTGCTCAAGGACCTGGACACGTTGGTCAAGCGTGCCGGCTTTCTGGAAGACAACTTCGGCTGGCCGGCCTGCGCCTGAGCAGGCCCGGTTTTGTCACCACCGCAATGCCGGTGGTGACAAACCATATCGAAAGACAATACAAAAAATCGGGAGATTTTCCATGGCCGCGGGCTATATCATCGCCTACGTCGACGTGACCGACCCCCAGCAGTACGAAGAGTACAAAGTGCTTTCGAGCAAGGCCATGCAGATCCATGGCGCCGAAGTGCTGGTGCGCGGCGGCAAGACCGAGCCGCTGGAGGGCGAGTGGGCGCCGACCCGCGTCGTGGTGCTGAAATTCCCCAGCTATGAAGCCGCCAAGTCGTTCCACGACGGCGAAGCCTATCGCGCCGCCCGCAAGGCGCGCGAGCACGCGGCAAAGATGAACATGATCGTGGTGGAAGGCGCTGCCTGAGGGTTGTCGGGCAGTTTGACATGCGCCTGACACGGGCACAGCTTGAAGTAATCAGCAGCAGCAAGAATCAACAGTCAGAGAGGAATTCATGAGTGCAATCGTAGATATCATCGGTCGCGAGGTTCTCGACTCGCGCGGCAACCCCACCGTCGAATGCGACGTGCTGCTGGAATCCGGCGTGATGGGCCGCGCAGCGGTGCCGTCGGGTGCGTCGACCGGCTCGCGCGAAGCCATCGAACTGCGTGACGGCGACAAGTCGCGCTACCTGGGCAAGGGCGTGCTGAAGGCCGTCGAGCACATCAACACCGAAATCTCCGAAGCCATCATGGGCCTGGATGCCTCCGAGCAGGCCTTCCTGGACCGCACCCTGATCGACCTCGACGGCACCGAGAACAAGGGCCGCCTGGGCGCCAACGCCATGCTGGCCGTGTCGATGGCCGTGGCCAAGGCCGCCGCTGAAGAAGCCGGCCTGCCGCTGTACCGCTACTTCGGCGGTTCGGGCGCGATGCAACTGCCGGTGCCGATGATGAACATCGTCAACGGCGGCGCGCACGCCAACAACAGCCTGGACATCCAGGAATTCATGATCATGCCGGTGTCGCAGACCAGCTTCCGCGAAGCCCTGCGCTGCGGCGCGGAGATCTTCCACGCGCTGAAGAAGATCCTGGCCGACAAGGGCATGTCCACCGCGGTCGGCGACGAGGGCGGCTTCGCCCCCAACTTCTCGTCCAACGAGGAATGCCTGAACACCGTGGTGCAGGCCATCGAGAAGGCCGGCTACCGCGCCGGTGAAGACGTGCTGCTGGCACTGGACTGCGCCGCCAGCGAGTTCTACCACGAAGGCGAGGGCGTGTACCAGCTGGAGGGCGAAGGCCTGAAGCTGACCTCGACGCAGTTCGCCGACTACCTGGCCAACCTGTGCGACAAGTTCCCGATCGTGTCGATCGAGGACGGCATGGCCGAAGGCGACTGGGACGGCTGGAAGACGCTGACCGAGAAGCTGGGCACGCGCGTGCAGCTGGTGGGCGACGACCTGTTCGTCACCAACACCAAAATCCTGAAGGAAGGCATCGAGAAGGGCATCGGCAACTCGATCCTGATCAAGATCAACCAGATCGGCACCCTGACCGAAACCTTCGCCGCCATCGAGATGGCCAAGCGCGCCGGCTACACCGCCGTGATCTCGCACCGCTCGGGCGAGACCGAAGACAGCACCATCGCCGACATCGCCGTGGGCACCAACGCCGGCCAGATCAAGACCGGCTCGCTGTCGCGCTCGGACCGCATGGCCAAGTACAACCAGCTGCTGCGCATCGAGGAAGACCTGGGCGATATCGCCAGCTACCCGGGCAAGGGCGCGTTCTACAATCTGCGCTGACACCTTGCCCCGTCGTTCCCGCTCGCGCGGGAGCGGCAGCAAGCGGATGGAATGGCGGCGGCCGGGATTCCCTGGCCGCCGCCGTTTTTGTATCGAAATCTGCCTGGCAATTGCCTTATAGGCTGAGTTCGCAGATCATTGTGCGGAATTTCCTGTCCGCCATCTTTCATGCGCCTGATCTCGCTGCTGTTGTTCGTGCTGCTGCTTGCCATCCAGTACCCACTCTGGCTGGGCAAGGGCGGATGGCTGCGCGTGTGGGACCTGAACCGGCAGCTGACCGAGCAGGGCACCCGCACCCAGACGCTCAAGCTGCGCAACGCCAAGCTGGAAGGCGAAGTCGCCGACCTGCAGGACGGCACCGGCGCGATCGAGGAACGTGCCCGCTATGAGCTGGGCATGGTGAAGGAAGGCGAGGTCTTCGTGCAGTTTGTCGCGCCGGCGCCCAAGGTCAGCGCCACGCCGCCGTTGCCGCCGCCGCCGAATTCGGTCGCCGGCAGAGGTGGCCACTAAGAGGCGCCTTGCTTCTCGCTGTCGTCACCACCAGCCGTACGGATAACCGCCCCAGCCCCAGCCGGGCATGCCGACGCTGACGCCGCCGCCCCAGTGGCCGCCACCCCATCCCCCGTAATACAGGTTCCAGCTGGTGTTCGGATAGCCATAAGCCGCGCGCGCGGCCGCGGCCTGCTGGTCGAGCGCGATCGCGGCCGCCTGCTCGCGCAGTATCTGCTGGTTCAGCGTGTCGAGCTTCTCCTTGTCGTCGGCCGTCAGCGGCGCTGGCGGGATGGCGTTGGGCGTGAGCCGCGCCGTGGGCGGCGAGCCGTTGACGTCGCGCGGCAGCTCTGCGCAGCCGGCGGCCAGCAGCAGTGCGCCGGTCGCGGCGCAGGCGGCAATGCCGCGCAGCACGGCCGGCACGATGGCGGGAGATTCAGGCAGGGAGGAGGTGGCTCGGGCGGACATGGCTGTTCTCAGGCTCGCTTGCGGCAGTTGGATGCTGCCATCGTACAGCCGTTGGACAGGGCGGCAGGGCGGTTGTTTCCGCCGTGCCGCCCCGCGCCCGCCGCTCAGTGGTGCTGGTGCGCGCCGGCACCGGCGCCGGTGGCGATATGGGTGGCCGAGAACAGCTGGGCGCAGTCGACCGGATCAAACTCATAGCGCAGGCCGCAGAAGTCGCAGTGGATCTCGACCTGGCCGCGCTCGGCGATGATGCCTTCGATCTCTTCCTGGCCCAGCGACTGCAGCATGCCCGCCACCTTGGGGCGCGAGCAAGAGCAATGGAAATGCGGCGTCAGCGGCTCAAACACGCGCAGGCCGGCGGCCTGCAGGTCTTCCCAGAACAGGCGGCGCAGCAGGGTGTCGGGGGTCTCGGCCAGCAGTTCGTCGGCCTTGAGCGTGGCGCCCAGCTGCACGGCGCGGTCCCAGGTGTCCAGGTCCTGCGCGCGGGCATGGCTGGCCAGCGGCGCGCCGGTCTCGCCGACTTCCGCGGTGCCGCCGTAGGCCGGCAGCTTTTGCAGCAGCATGCCGGCGGCGACGTGGTCGTCCGCCGCCAGCCAGAGGCGCGTGTCGAGCTGCTCGGACGCCTGCATGTAGTGCTCCAGCACGGCGCTGATCGAGGCCAGCGGGCCGTGCGCGTCGGCCAGCGGCACTATGCCCTGGTACGCCTGCTGGCCCGGCAGCTTGTCCTTCGGGTCAAGCGTGATGGCAAAGCGGCCGTGGCCGTGGGCGTTGACCATCTGCGCCAGCGTGGCGTCGTCGGCGATGTGCGCGTCCTCGGCCAGCTTGGCGGTGGCGCGCATCGACAGGTCGGACAGGCATTCCACCACCAGCATGCGCACCGGGCCGTCGCCGTGCAGCTGCATCACCAGCGCCCCGTTGAACTTCAGGTTGGCCGACAGCAGCGCCGCGGCGGCCATCATTTCGCCCAGCAGCCGGCGCACCGGTGCGGGGTAGCTGTGGCGGCCCAGCACTTCTTGCCAGGTGGCTTCCATGCGCACCAGCTCGCCGCGCACGGGAGCCGCGTCGAACAGGAATTTCTGCAGGGTGTCGGGGGTGGTGGTATCGGTCACAATAATCTGTCGATGATTCGGTAAGTGCCGCCGCGGTCGTCAGCCGATCCGCTTGAGCTGTTGCTTGTACATGGCCTGCCGGGTGGCGTAGGTCTCGGCGTTGCGGTACAGGTTGGCGACGTCGGCGTCGGTCAGCTGGCGCACCACCTTGGCCGGCGCGCCCAGGATCAGCGAGCGGTCCGGGAAGACCTTGCCTTCGGTCACCACGGCACCGGCGCCGACCAGGCATTCCTTGCCGATCACGGCGCGGTTCAGCACCACGGCCTGGATCCCAATCAGCGAGCCTTCGCCCACAGTGCAGCCATGCAGCATGGCCTGATGGCCGATCGAGACCTTGTCGCCCAGGGTCAGCGGGCAGCCCGGGTCGGTATGCAGCACCGAGCCTTCCTGGATGTTGGTGTCCTCGCCCACCACGATCGGTTCGTTGTCGCCCCGGATCACGACACCGGGCCAGGCGCTGGCGCGGGACTTGAGGGTCACGTTGCCGATGACGGTGGCTTCGGGGGCCACGTAGGCATCGCTGTCGATATTGGGCTTGACATCGCCGAGCTGGTAAAGCGCCATGAGGTCTCCTGCACGAAAGGCTTTTGTTGAAGTGGGGGTTGCCGCCGGACTTTAAAGGGCCAGGGTGGGGTGCGGGCGCGCGGCGCCAAGGCGACTGCGCGGCTTGCCCGGCAGTCGGGCACCGGCCAGGCCCTACAATGGCGGCAGACCCGGATTTTACGCTCATGCCAGAAAAAACACCCGCCGCCGCCTTGCCTGAACCGTCACTTTCGCCGCGCCACCAGGCGCTGGCGGTGCTGTGCATGACGGATCCCCGGCAGAAGTCCGTGGCGGCGCGGGCACTTTACCGCCATGTGACGACGTTGCCGGACGAGGCGCTTGCCGCCGGCGAGGCGATCCAGGCCGGTGCCGGCCAGGCCATTCCCGGCCGCCCCGCGCGGCCGCCGCTGGTGGCGCCGCAGGGCGTCGAGCGGCGCCGCTCGCTGCATACCCCGGCCGGGCGCGCGGCGATGATCCATGCGCTGTGCCATATCGAGTTCAATGCCATCAACCTGGCGCTGGACGCGGCCTGGCGCTTCGCCGGCATGCCGCCCGGCTACTACCGCGACTGGCTGCGCGTGGCCGATGAAGAGGCGTACCACTTCACGCTGCTGGCCGACCACCTTGGCACGCTGGGCGCGGCCTACGGCGACTTCCCTGCCCACAACAGCCTGTGGGAGATGACCGACAAGACCGCCGACGACGTGCTCGCGCGCATGGCGCTGGTGCCGCGCACGCTGGAGGCGCGCGGGCTCGATGCCTCGCCGCCGGTGCGCGCCAGGCTGGCCGGCGCCGGCGACCACGCCGCCGCGGCCATCATCGACATCATCCTGCGCGACGAGGTCGGCCACGTCGCCATCGGCAACCACTGGTACCGCTGGCTGTGCGCGCAGCGCGGCCTGGACCCCGTTGCCACCTACGCGCAGCTGGCCGGGCAGTACCGCGCGCCGAAGCTGCGCGGGCCGTTCAATCTCGAGGCGCGGCGCGCGGCGGGCTTCGATGAAGAGGAACTGGCCTGGCTGGAGGCATCGGCCGGTTAGGCCTGCCGTCCTGTACCTCAGCCGCGCGGCGGAAAGCCATGCCTGCGCGCCGACCAGACCGCCAGCCAGGTGGCGGCGAGCAGGGCAGCCAGCACGGGCGGGAATGCGCCGATCCCGAAGCCATCGAGCAGCAGCCCGCCAATGACGCCGCCGCCGGCGATGGCAATATTCCAGGCCGTGACCAGCATCGACTGGGCCACGTCCGCGGACTTTCCGGCGGTCTTTGCCAGCGCCGTCTGGAACAGCGTGGAAACGCCGCCGAAGCCCAGGCCCCAGATCGCGGCCGCGGCATAGACCACGGCCGGGTGCCCGCCCCCGGCCCCAAGCGCCAGCACCGCAAGCTCGAACAGCAGGGTGCTGGCCAGCGTCAGCGCCCGCAGCCACTGGTCGATCAGTACGCCGGTGATCCAGATGCCGGCGAGCGAGGCCACGCCGAACACGAACAGGACCAGATCAAGCCGTGCCCCGGCGTTGCCGGCTCGCAGGAACGGCGCGATATAGGTGTAGAGGATGTTGTGCGCCAGCACGAAGGCGAGCGTCACGAACAGCACGGGACGCACGCCCGGCACTGTGAACACGCGCGCGATCGGCAGCCGCTGGCCGGCGGGCTGGCCGGCAAAATCCGGCACGCTGGCCAGCACCCAGGCAACCAGGCCCAGCGTCAGCATGCTGATGATGCCGAAGCACGCGCGCCAGCCCATGAGCGCACCGAGGAAGGTCCCGGATGGCACGCCCAGCGACAAGGCCAGGGGGATGCCAACCATCGCGACAGCAATGGCCCGGCCCTTGAGGTGATCGGGAACCATGCGCGCGGCATAGCCAGCCAGCAGCGCCCACAGCAGTCCGGCCGAGACCCCCGCAAGAAAGCGCGCCGCCATCGTCAGGACATAGTTGCCGGACCAGGCCGTCGCGGCGTTGGCGACGGCAAAGCCCGCGATGGCAAGCAGCAGCAGCGGCCGTCGCCGCAGCCCTTGCGTGGCTGCCGTCAGCGGCATGGCGGCTACCAGAGAACCGAAGGCGTAGATGGTGACGAGCTGGCCGGCAAGCGGCTCGGAGATGGCAAGGCCCGCGCCGATCTGCGGCAGCAGCCCTGCCGGCAAGGCCTCGGTCAGGACGGTGATGAAGCCTGCGACGGCAAGCGCAAGCAGTGCCGGAAGCGGTAGCCGCGCAGGCTGGGTGCCCTGCTGTGCATCGTTCGCAAGCGTGTTGGTGGCTGTGGTCATGTTGGCGCCTTGATCAGGGGTGATGCGTTGCGTGGAGGGTTACGCGGCAGCGGGGGCGACACCGTAGACCGCGTCGCGCAGATCGGTGACAAAGCGGCCGGACATGCCCTCGTACAGCGTGTTGGTGAACGCCACCACGCTCAGCCCCTGGCTGCGGTCGACGAACCAGGCGTGGCCGTAGGCGCCGCCCCAGCGCCAGGTGCCGGTGGATTCCGGGGAGCCCGCCCGGCGCGGATCGCGCAGCACCGAGAAGCCCAGCCCGAAGCCGGTTCCCGGCGCATCGGGCAGGTCCAGGCCGCCGGTCTGGTCGCGCGCCATGTCTTCGACCAGGGCGGATGGCAGCAACACGCCGCCGCCCTGGCGCAAGCTTTCCAGCAGGCGCAGGAAGTCTTGCGCCGTGCCCGCCATGCCGGCGCCGCCGGACGGGAAGGCCCGCGCGTTGAAGAGGCGGGCGGGGCTGTAGGGAATGCCAACCGTGCCTTCGAGCACGGGCACGGTTTCGCCTTCGCGCAGGCGGTGCGGGTGCGGGCTGTCATTCACATACGAGGTCGGCACGCGGTGCGCATCGCGTGCCACGAAGCCGGTGTCGTCCATGCCCAGCGGGCCCGTCACCAGCTGGCGCACTGCCGTGTCGAGCGGCGTGCCATGGACGCGCTCGATCAGCGCGCCCAGCACGTCGGTCGCGAGCGAGTAGCCCCACGCGGTACCCGGTTCGTACAGCAAGGGCACGCTCGCGATGCGCCGCAGGTTTTCCGCCAGGCTGATGGTGGTGTCGTCCATGCCGTCGGAGACACCGGCGCGGGCATAGGGTCCGGCTTCGCCGGACTCGAAGAAGCGATAGCCCAGCCCCGCGGTATGGCTCAGCAGCTGCCGCGCCGTGATACGTGCCGGTCGGCCGTCGGCCAGGCGCGGGCAAAATTCGGGCAGCCAACGGTCGATACCCTGGTCAAGGTCGAGATGGCCTTGTGCCACCAGCACCAGTGCAGCCACGGAGACGATCGGCTTGCTTACCGAAGCCAGCCGGAACACCGCATCCATGCGCATCGACTGTCCGCTTTCCCGATCGGCCAGGCCTGCCGCCTGCTGGTAGACCGGTTCGCCGTCACGGCTGACCAGCACGACGGCGCCGACCAGCCGCCGTTGCTCCAGCGCCTGCCGGACCACGACGTCGATGCGCGCATTCAGGGGGGATACATGGGACACACCTGGACGCGGTGCAATCGTGGGGAGGGACACAGCGGAATCCTTGTTCAATGAGTACCCGCTCACGATAAGGACCCGGCCATTAAAGAAAAAGTGGGCTACAGTTCCTTTTTCTCCGGAACTTTGTGTCCGCAATCGGGGGGGCATCATGGATAGCCTCAGTGGCTTCGCAGTGTTTGTGCAGGTGGCCGAGACCCGCAGTTTTGTCGCGGCGGGACGCTTGCTGGGGGTGTCGGCCTCCGCCGTCGGCAAGAGCGTGGCGCGCCTGGAAGAAAGGCTCGGCGTACGGCTGTTCCACCGCAGCACGCGCAGCGTGACGCTGACCGCCGAAGGCACGCTGTTCCTGGAGCGCAGCCGCCGCGTGCTCGCCGAGATCGAAGCGGCGGAGCTGGAGCTGGCCGAAGCCACCGCGGCGCCGCGCGGGCGCCTGCGCGTGAGCCTGCCGCTGGTCAGCTCACTGGTCTTGCCCGTGCTTGGCGATTTCATGCGCGCGTATCCGGACATCGAGCTGGACCTGGATTTCACCGACCAACTGGTCGATGTCATCGAGGAGGGCTTCGATGCGGTGGTCCGCACCGGCGAGCCCGCCGACTCGCGCCTGTCGGCGCGCAGGCTGGGTGCGTTCCAGGCGATGCTGGTGGCATCGCCCGATTACCTGGCGCAGCGTGGCACGCCGAAGGTGCCTGCCGACCTGGCCGCCCATGCCTGCCTGCATTACCGCTTTCCCCACACCGGCAAGCTCGAGGCCTGGCCGCTGCAACGCGCGCCGGGCGAGCCCGAGCTGGCGCTGCCGACATCGATGATCTGCAACAACATCGAGACGCGCCTGTGTTTTGCGCTGTGCGGCCTGGGCATTGCCTGCCTGCCGGATTTCGCCATCCGCGAGCAACTGGCCGATGGCAGCCTGTGCCAGGTGCTGTCGGGCCATGTGGGGCCGGCCAAGGCCTTTCACGTGCTCTGGCCGGCGAGCAGGCATCCCTCGCCCAAGGTGAGGGCGTTGGTCGACTTTCTGTGCGCGCGGGTCTTTCCTGCAGACGAGGCGCGCTCCTAGCCCTACCTTCGCAAGCTCGGTGTTGTTCCGCGGCGGCATCGAGTCGGAATGCCGCGTAGATACTGGATTTCGCTTGATTCTTTGGCTCGGAGATGCTGCATGAAAAAATGATGCGCATCCTCGAACGGGAAGTCAACGGCCATCGCTACCGCATTGCCGCGCAGGGCCTGGCGCCCAACTGCCCCGCAGAATCCGAAGCGATGCGCATCACCAGAATTGGTTAGTGAGGCAATTTGATACATCCTTCCTTGGGGTGGTATTCGCCAGCCCGCATGGCCCCATACATTGACGTGCGCGGATGAGAAGTCAGCGGTCGTCATAGCCCAAAGAGAGAACTGCAACTTCACGCCGTTCGTGGCACTCCCGCGCAACACAGGAACCCCATAAAAGACCGGGAGGAAGTACCGCATGAAGAGCAATCGCTCCAAACTTGGCCTCGCCATGGCCGGCGCCGCACTGGTAACGCTTGCCGGTTGCGGAGGCGGTGGAGACAGCGCCAGCAGCAACACCACGACCCCGCCGCCTGCGACGACGGCGCCGGCAGCCAAAGCCGTGATGAGCGGGACCGCGGCAACCGGTGCGGCCCTGGCCAATGCCAACGTCACCATCACCAACAGCAGTGGCAACTCGCCTTGCGAGGAATCGTCGATCACGACGACAGCCCTGGGCACCTACACGTGCACCCTCAAGAGCGGAGAGACGGCGCCCTTCTTTGTCGTGGTGACCGACCCGACCGGCAACAGTGCCCCGCTGGTGAGCGTGGCCACCACCACCCCCGCCGCGGGCGCCGCGCTGACGGTCAACGCCACCCCGCTGACCACGGCCATCGTGGCACAGCTTGCTTCAGACGGTAACGCGCTTTCCGTGGTCAGCAGCAAGACCGTGGATACGGCCGCGTTGCAAAAGGTCACCGCTAACGTCTTGACGCAGCTTGCGAGCGTGTTGACGTCGATCGGCGCACCCGCGGACTACAACCCGTTCAGCACCTCTATTTCCGCGGCCACGGCTTCCAGCTCGGGCAACACCGCTGACCAGCTTCTGGATATCGTCAAGGTAACGACCGATCCCGCGAGCGGCAAACCGGCAATCGCCACCGTCGACAATCCGACGCCGGTGCCCCTGGCCACCGCAGACAGCAGCGGCACGGCGCTGCCCGCGCCGGACGCCGGCGTGGCTGATCTGCCCAAGGCCGCGCAACTCGTCGCCAAATCCCTGACTGCCTGCTTTGCGCTGCCAACGTCCCAGCGCGTGCTGGCCACCGACACCACCGTGCCGCAATCCCAGGGCGGCCCGACGGTGACGTCCGCGGCGCCGCAGTGCCAGGATATCGCGGGCGCCAGCGACAACGCGGCAGGCGTCGAGTTCCTGCACAATGGTTACGAGGCCGGCCAGTATCTGTACAACACGCTCACCAGCGATACGATGACCGGTGCGCAGTTCAGCGTTCCTGAGGTGATGGCTTTCTACGGCGCAAGCAGCACCGCGTCGGGCAAGGACGAAGCCGTGCTGAACATCAAGTACCTGGATGCGGGAGGCAATCCCGGCAACCTGATCACCGTCGCGCGCAACATCGCCGGCGGTGCCACGCAATCGCACCCGAGCCCCTGGCGGCTGGTCGGCAACCAGCAGCCGGTCGACGTCAGTGTGCGGCCGTTGGTCCGCAGGGTTGAGCAACTCAACCCTGCCAATACCCAGGCCTTCAGCCACTTCCAGACCGGCCTGCAATTCCAGGTGAACGCGAAGGGGCCGGGCAGTGTCACAGCGAACGGCAACCTGGCCTATGCCCGCATTACCGGCCCGATGCTGCCCAAGGCAGGCCTGGTCTATATTGCTCCGGTCCCTGAGGAAGTCGGCCAGAACTATATGGATGTCACCAACAAGACCGGGACGGTCGGCACTACCACGCGCTGCAGCGACAATGCCGCGAACACTGGCCCGCGGTTCTACAACTGCCCGAACTTCTGGATCGGCCGGACCGCCGGCTTGACTGGCACGGCCGCTACGACCTTCGCCAACAATCAGGGGGGGCTGGTGTGGGCGCAGAATGCCGACAATCTCGATACGACCTTCCCTGCGAAGGGCCAGCGCTACAAGATCGAGCTGTTCTACGGCAGCAACACGACGGCGACTTACACGTACCACAAGACCCTGTTGAGCGACATGATCGTCGCCACCCAGGCTGGCAACTTGCCGTGGAACACGCCGGGCAGCGCAACGTTGGCATTCCTGGATCCGAATGGCAGCCTTGCCGGCGCGCAGACGTCGACCAAGGCCGACTGGATCCAGAATATTGCTGCCGAGCAGATCGGCGGTGTTTCGGTGACTGTGGACACGAACGGCACCTATGGCGCGTCCCAGCAGGCTCCGAAGGGCTCCACGTCTCTCGTAGTGGATGCCCCGGTTCCAGCCATGACGCCGACGTCGGTTCGTGCGGTGCTGTTCGGCTACCGGATGCTGAACAACAGCAACAAGACCGCGGTGTACACCTATAACTGACCTGGTGTTATCAGCGACCCTTGCGCAAGGATCGCTGATTTCCGGACCCCGCCAGCCCCAGAGCCGGCGGGTTTTTTTTTGGAAGCAAGCCTGAAGACAAAGATGAACTGAAGCCGCGCGGTGGAATTGGTGAGGCTGGCGCTTCAAGCGCAACGGTAGGGGCTAGGCGCGCTTGCCCGCGCGCTCTTCCTCCAGCAGGCGCAGCACGCGCCGCTGGATCTTGCCGGTGGTGGTCATCGGCAACTGGTCGATGAACTCAATTGCCTTCGGGTATTCATACGGCGCCAGCTGGCCGCGCACATGCGCCTGCAGCTCTGTGACCAGCGCTGCGTCGCCGTCGAACGAGCGCGCCACCGACGGCGTCAGCACCACGAAGGCCTTGACCACGGCGCCGCGCTCGGGGTCGGGCGAGGGCACCACGGCGCAGTTGGACACTGCCGGATGCTTGAGCAGGCAGTTCTCGATCTCGCTCGGCCCGATGCGGTAGCCCGAGGACTTGAACACATCGTCGGCACGCCCCTGGTACCACAGGTAGCCATCGGCATCGACGCGCGCCAGGTCGCCGGTGCGACACCAGCGCAGGCCGTCGCGCTCGGTGTACTTGCCCGCGGTGGCGGCCTCGTTCTTCCAGTAGCCGAGGAAGAACACCGGGTCCGGATGCCCGGCGCTGTCGGTGGCGCACACCGCCACCTCGCCGTCTTCGCCGGGCGGGCAGGGGTGGCCTTCGTCGTCGATCACCTGCACGCGGTGGCCCGGATAGGGGCGCCCCATCGAGCCCGGCCGTGCCGGCCAGCCCAGCTGGTTGTCGTCGTTCTGCGCGGTGCAGTTGCCGACGATGTAGTTGATCTCGGTCTGGCCGAACATCTCGTTGACGATCACGCCCAGCGCATCGCGGCACCAGCCGAACACGGTCTCGCCCACGGCCTCGCCGGCGCTCATCAGCGCACGCAGCCTGATGTCGTAGCGCTGCCGCGGCTCGGGGCAGGCCTTCATCATCTGCTTGAGCGCGGTCGGGAACAGGAAGGTGTTGGTGACGGCGTAGCGCTCCAGCAGCTCGAAGGCGCGCTCGGCGGAGAAGCGTCCCTGGTAGCCGACGATGGGTTTGCCGAAATACAGCGCCGGCATCAGCGCATCCCACAGGCCGCCGGTCCAGGCCCAGTCAGCGGGGCTCCAGAACACGTCGTCGTCCCGCGGATACCAGTTCTGCGAGCAGACAAAGCCGGTCAGGTTGCCGATCAGCGCGCGGTGCGGGATCAGCGCGCCCTTGGGCGGACCGGTGGTGCCGCTGGTGTAGATCAGCACGGCGGCTTCGTCAGCCTTGGTCTGCTCGGCGGTAAAGACGGGCAACTGCGCGGCCAGCAGCACGTCCCAGTCGTGGTCGCCGCGGCCATGCGCGCCGCCGGCGGCAATCACGGTGGCCAGCGTCGGGCATTCCGGGCGCGCGGCCAGCACATTGTCGATGGAAGTCTCGTCGGCGATCGCCACGTTGGCTTCGCTGTGTGCGATGCGGTAGGCCAGCGCCTCGGGCCCGAACAGCATCGACAGCGGCATGGCGATGGCGCCGAGCTGGTAGATCGCCATATGCGCGATCACGGTCTCGATCCGCTGCGGCATCACGATTGCCACGCGGTCGCCGCGCGCCACGCCCAGTGCGCGCAGCGCCGCCGACAGGCGGTTGGCTTCGGCCTGGATATGGGCAAAGGCATGCGCGTTGCGGCGGCCGTCCTCGTGCTCGGTATAGACCGCGATGCGGTCCATCGTGGCCGGGTCGCGCGCCCAGCGCCCGCAGCAGGCCTCGGCGATATTGAAATGCGGGGGAATTTCCCAGCGGAAGGATTCATACAGGGCGCGATAGTCGTCGCGCCGGCTTGCCGGCAAGGCAGCTGCGGCCATCCAGGGTCTCCGGTAGGTTCGGATCGCGGCAATGGCGGCCCCCGAGATGGCGGCGGCCGCTATAATGCGCTCAAGCGAACGATCGTTCTATTTTGTGTGGGCTTCCCTCGCCAGCCCCCGTGGCGCCGCGCCCGGCGGCAGGAAGACCCACGCGCCAGGGTGGAGACAATGACAATCAAGGAAACCTCGCGGTCTGAATTTATCACGTTGCGCGGGCTGCGCTACCACGTGCGCCACTGGGGCAAGCCCGGCGCGCGCAAGCTGTTCATGCTGCATGGCTGGATGGATGTGGCCGCGTCGTTCCAGTTCCTGGTCGATCACCTGCGCGGCGACTGGCATGTGATTGCGCCCGACTGGCGCGGGTTTGGCGAGACCGACTGGCCCACGCGCTACCCGGGCACGCAGTCGTACTGGTTCGCGGACTATATCGCCGACCTGGAGGCCTTGCTCGACCATTACGAGCCCGACGGCCAGGTCGACCTGGTCGGCCACAGCATGGGCGCCAACGTGATCTGCCTGTATGCCGGCATCCGCCCGCAGCGCGTGCGCCGCGTGGTGGACCTGGAGGGCTTCGGCATGACGGCGACGCGGCCGGTGCATGCGCCGAAGCGCTATGCGCGCTGGCTCGACGAACTGCGCACCGGCTCGGAGCTGAAGACGTATGACAGCGTGGACGGCGTCGCCGCCCGGCTGCAGAAGACCAACCCGCGCCTGCCCGACGACCGCGCCGCCTTCCTGGCCGAGCACTGGTCGCGCCGCAATGCCGAGGGCCGCTGGGAGATCCTGGGAGACCCGGCGCACAAGCTGGTCAACCCGATGCTGTACCGGCTCGATGAGGTGATGGCGATCTGGGAGCAGGTCAGCGCGCCCGTGCTGCATGTGGAAGCGCGCGATTCGGAGACGCTGCGCAATATCGCCCACAAGCAGGCCATCGACGAATTCAAGGAGCGCTTCCGCGCCTTCCGTGACTTCCGTGAAGCGGTGGTCGATGATGCCGGCCACATGCTGCATCACGACCAGCCCGCCGCCGTGGCGGCGCTGGTGGAATCGTTCTGCGGCGCGGTGTGAGCGCCGGCGCCGCCGCTCAGGCGTGCGTCAGCTTTTCCTTCAGCGCGGCGTTGTTGCTGGTGTGCACATGCACCAGCGCCTTTTCCGGGAAGGCGTAGTGGTAGGCGCGGCGCAATGCCAGCGCGGCCTCGTGGAAGCCTGACAGGATCAGCTTCTGCTTGTTGGTGTAGTAGGCGATATCGCCCGCGGCAAAGATGCCGCGGCGCGAGCTTTCATAGGTGGTGGTATCGACCAGGATGCGGCCGGCGCGCATGTCCATGTCCCACTGCGCGATCGGGCCCGGCTCGGACACCAGGCCGTACAGCGCCACCAGTTCATCGGCGGGCAGCACCGTGCTGCCGTCGCGGGTGCGCACCTCGACCTCGGTCAGCGGGCCGTCCTGGCCTTCGGTGCGCAGGGCGCCGAGCATGCCGACCACGAAATCCATCTCGCCGGCCGCCGCCGCCTCGCGCATTTCCGCGACGGTGCCGTCGGCCGCGCGGAAGCCTTCGCGCCGGTGCACCAGCGTCACGCGCGCGGCCACCTTGCGCAGCGCCAGCGCCCAGTCCAGCGCCGAGTCGCCGCCGCCGGCCACCACCACGCGCTTGCCGGCAAAGCGCGACACATCGCGCACGGCGTAGTGCACGTGGCGGCCTTCCAGCGCCGGTGCTTCGGGCAGCGCCACGCGCTGCGGCGCGAATGCGCCCGCGCCGGAGCAGACCAGCACCGCGGCCACATCGAAGCGCTTGCCGCTGTCGGTGGTGACCAGCAGGCGCTCATGGGCAGCATGCCCGTCAGGTGCCGGCTGCCGCGGGATTTCGGACAAGCTTTCCGCGCGCTGGCCGAAGTGCATCGGGAAGTCGAACGGCGCGCACTGCTCCAGCAGCCGGTCGACCAGGTCCTGCGCCAGGCAGCCCGGCACGGCGGGGATGTCGTAGATCGGTTTTTCGGGGTAGAGCTCGGTGCACTGGCCGCCGGCGCGGTCGAGCACATCGATCAGCTCGCATCTGAGGCCGAGCACGCCGGCCTGGAACGCGGCAAAGAGCCCGACCGGGCCGGCGCCCACGATCAGGACATCGGTGGTGGTGACGGGGGCTGGTGTGAGGGGGGTAGCGGTGGGCATTGGGCGTGGCGGGCACGCCAGGTGCCCGCAAAAAGGACGGTGCAAGGCCCGACTATACCCCGCACATCGCCCGTTTCCGCCGACGCCAGCGTTGCCGGCAGGGCTTTCCAGGGTGCGCCGGCGTCACGCATGCAGGGGGCGACGGGAGTAGAATGGCTCCATGCAAAACGCCCACGCCATCAATGCCGACCTGCATTGCCATTCCACCGTGTCCGACGGCACGCTGGCGCCGCGCGCCATCGCCGAGATCGCCCGCGACGCGGGGGTCGCATTCTGGGCGCTGACCGACCACGACGAACTGGGCGGGCAGGCCGAGGCGCGTGCCGCGGCCGAGGAATTCGGCATGCGCTATGTGCCTGGCGTGGAGATCTCGGTGACCTGGGCCGGGCAGACCGTGCATATCGTCGGGCTGCAGATCGACCCGCACTGCCCGGAACTGATCGACGGCCTGACCGATACCCGCTCGGGCCGCGCGCGCCGCGCGCGCGATATCGCTGACGCGCTGGCAAAGGTGGGCATCACCGGCGCCTATGAAGGGGCGCTGCAGCACGTGGGCAACCCGGACCTGATCTCGCGCACGCACTTTGCGCGCTGGCTGGTCGACCAGGGCCGTTGCGCCACCGTGGGCGAGGTCTTCAGCGAGTACCTGTCGGAAGGCCGCCCCGGCTATGTCGGCCACCGCTGGGCCAGCCTGGCCGACGCAGTCGGCTGGATCCGCGCCGCCGGCGGCATCGCGGTGATGGCGCACCCGGGCCGCTACCATTACACCGATACCCAGCACGACGCGCTGTTCGATGAGTTCACTGCGCTGGGCGGTGGCGCCGTCGAGGTCGTGACCGGCAGCCACACGCCCGACCAGTACCGCCGCTATGCCGAGGTGGCCCGCCACTACGGGCTGCTGGCCTCGCGCGGCACGGACTTCCACGGCCCCGGCGAAGGGCGCGTCGAGCTGGGCAAGCTGCCGCCGCTGCCGCCGACGGTGACGCCGGTCTGGCACGACTGGTAGGCGCAAGCCCGGCCTGGCCGGGGTACCCCCCAGATTCCGCTCCGATCCGTCCGAATCCGCCTCCCTGGTCCATGTCACAGTACTTCGAGATCCATCCGCTCAATCCGCAGTCGCGCCTGGTCAAGCAGGCCGCCCAGATCCTGCAGAAGGGCGGCCTGATTGCGCTGCCGACCGATTCCAGCTATGCGCTGGCCTGCCGGCTCGACGACAAGGGCGCCGTCGAGCGCCTGCGCCGGCTGCGCGGCATCGATGACCGCCACCACCTGACGCTGATGTGCCGCGACCTGTCCGAGCTCGGCAACTTTGCCCGCGTCGACAACCGGCAGTACCGCTGGCTCAAGGGCGCCACGCCGGGCCCCTACGTGTTCATCCTGGAGGCGACCAAGGAAGTGCCGCGGCGGCTGTCGCACCCGGCGCGCAAGACCATCGGCGTGCGCGTGCCCGAACACGCGATTCCGCTGGCGCTGCTGGGCGAAACCGGCGAGCCGCTGATCTCGGCCACGCTGCAGATGCCGGGCGACGAAGCGCCGCTCAACGACCCGGCGGAAATCCGCGCGCGGCTGGAGAAGCAGCTTGACCTGGTGGTGTGCGGCGGCCCGGCGCCGGCGCAGCCGACCACGGTGATCGACCTGACCAGCGGCGAGCCCGAGCTGATCCGCGCGGGCCGCGGCGACGTCGAGCGCTTCGGGCTCTGAGTTCCCCCGGGCGCTGCCACCCCGCCTGGCGGGTGCACAAGCGTGCGCCCGGGCGGCGCCGGGCCGTTACAATAGGGACCATGGATTCCTCCCTTATCCAGACCTTCGCGGTCTATGCCCTGCCGGTGCTGTTCGCCATCACGCTGCATGAGGCCTCGCACGGCTACGTGGCCAAGCTTTTCGGCGACGACACGGCCTATGCGCTCGGGCGCGTCAGCCTGAACCCGATCCGCCATATCGATCCGATCGGCACCATCGCGGTGCCGCTGCTGCTCTACATCATGACCAGCGGCCAGTTCGTGTTCGGCTACGCCAAGCCGGTGCCGGTGGCGTTCGAGCGCCTGCGCAACCCGCGCTGGCACGGCATGTGGGTGGCGCTGGCGGGGCCGGCCAGCAATGTGGTGCAGGCCTTCGTCTGGGTGCTGCTGGCCATCGGCCTGACCTGGGGCGGCGTGCGCGAGCCGTTTTTCGGCGAGATGGCGCTGGCGGGCGTGCGCGTCAACCTGGTGGTGGCGGCCTTCAACCTGTTTCCGGTGCCGCCGCTGGACGGCGGCCGCGTGCTGACCGCGCTGCTGCCGCAGGGCATTGCCCGCGCGGTGTCGCGCATCGAGCCGTACGGCATCTTCGTGGTGCTGGCGCTGGTGGCCGCGGGGGTGATCACCACGGTCTGGATGACGCCGGTGGTCAATGTGCTGATGTCGCTGATCGAGCTGCTGCTGCGCCCGATCGTGATGCTGCTGCATTGACGTGCCGGGGAACGCCATGATGCATACTGGGATTTCTGCCCCGTCCCCCTGGGTTGCCCGCTGGGCCCACCTGCTGCGCCCCGGCGCGCGGGTGCTGGACCTGGCCTGCGGCAGCGGCCGCCATGCCGCCTGGCTGGCGGCGCGCGGCCATGCGGTGCTGGCCGTCGACCGCGACGCCGAGGCCATCGCCGGCCTGCCGGCCGGCGTGACCGGCAGGGTGGCCGACCTGGAGCAGGGCGCCTGGCCGCTGGCCGGCGAGGCGCCGTTCGACGCCATCGTCGTCACCAATTACCTGCACCGGCCGCTGTGGCCGCACTTGGCGGCGGCGCTGGCGCCCGGCGGCGTGTGGATCTACGAAACTTTTGCTGCCGGCAATGAAACCGTCGGCAAGCCGTCGCGGCCGGATTTCCTGCTGCGGCCGGGCGAATTGCTCGAAGTGGCGCGCCAGTATGGCCTGCGCGTGGTCGCCTATGAGGATGGCCTGGTCGAAGTGCCGAAAACAGCCTTCATGCAGCGGATATGTGCGGTGCGCGAGGCGGCTGCGGGCGCCGATGCGCCCGCGCCGGCACGCTACCGGCTCGACGCCTGAGCCAGCCATGGCGCTGTCGGCGAGAATGCCGCTGCACACGTTGAAACAGTTGGTATCAACCCCTGTCCGGGCGGCGGTCGAAGCGGCCTGCGGTTCCGGTACAATCCCGTTATTCGCATCCCGAATTCCTTAACGTTATGACACAGATTACCGGCAGCATCGTCGCCATCGTTACCCCGATGCATGAAGACGGCAGCCTGGACTTCCCGGCCCTGCGCGCATTGGTCGACTGGCACGTGGCCGAAGGCACCGACGGCATCGTGATCGTGGGCACCACCGGCGAGTCCCCGACGGTTTCCGTCGAGGAGCACTGCGAACTGATCCGCGTTGCCGTGGAACAGGCCGGCAAGCGCATTCCGATCATCGCGGGCACCGGCGGCAACTCCACCAAGGAGGCCATCGAGCTGACCGCCTTCGCCAAGAAGGTGGGCGCCGATGCGTCGCTGCAGGTCGTGCCGTACTACAACAAGCCGACCCAGGAAGGCATGTACCGGCATTTCCGCACCATCGCCGAAGCGGTGGAGCTGCCGGTGCTGCTGTACAACGTGCCGGGCCGTACGGTCGCGGACATGAACAACGAGACCATCCTGCGCCTGGCGCAGGTGCCGGGCATCGTCGGCGTCAAGGAAGCGACGGGCAATATCGACCGCGCCGCGCAGCTGATCAAGGACGCGCCGGAAGGCTTTGCCATCTACAGCGGCGATGACCCCACCGCGGTGGCGCTGATCCTGCTGGGCGGCCACGGTAATATCTCGGTCACCGCCAACGTGGCACCGCGCAAGATGCACGAGATGTGCGTCGCGGCGCTCAAGGGCGACGTCGTCACCGCGCGCCGCCTGCACATGGAACTGATCGGGCTGAACAAGGCCATGTTCATCGAGGCCAACCCGATCCCGGTCAAGTGGGCGCTCCAGCAGATGGGCAGGATGGAAGGCGGTATCCGCCTGCCGCTGACCCCTCTGTCCGAGGCCAACCACGACTATGTACGCAAGGCACTGGCCGCCGCCGGCCTGCTGGCCTGATCTTTCGCGGCGTCCTGCTGTCGCCTCACCTACTAGGATTGCGTGTCAATGAAACTGAAGCTTAACCGCCGCGGCGCGACGCAAGTCCGCCGCGCCGCCCTGGTTGTGCCCGTGCTCGCCGCTGGCGTGATCACCGGCTGCAGCAGCATCAACGAAGCGATGCAGCCGGACAAGATCGACTACAAGTCGTCGGCCTCGAAGCGCACGCCTACGCTGGATATCCCGCCCGACCTGACCAAGCTGGAGGGCGATCGCCGCTATTCGGTGCCCGATGCGAACGGCACCTCGACGCTGTCGACGTACAGCCAGGCCACCAAGGTGCGCGAGCAATCCCCGAGCGAGAACGTGCTGCCCTCCGCCCAGGGCATCCGCATGGAGCGTGATGGCAACCAGCGCTGGCTGGTGATCAGCAACGGCATGCGCGGCGACCAGCTGTGGCAGCAGCTGCGCGGCTTCTGGCAGGAAAGCGGATTCCTGCTGGTGCAGGACTCGCCCGAGACCGGCATCATGGAAACGGACTGGGCCGAGAACCGCGCCAAGATCCCGCAGGACATCATCCGCAACACCATCGGCAAGGTCTTCGACGGCCTGTACTCGACCTCGGAGCGCGACAAGTTCCGCACCCGCGTCGAGCGCTCGCAGAATGGCACGCTGGAGGTCTTCATCAGCCACCGCGGCGCGCAGGAGCAGCTGACCGGCATCGACAAGTCGAGCACGGTCTGGACCCCGCGTCCGGCCGATCCTGAGCTGGAAGCCGAATTCCTGTCGCGCCTGGCCCAGCGCCTGGGCGTGCAGAAGGAACAGGCCGACCGCATGGCCAAGAACCCGGCGGCGGCGGGCAATGCCGCAGCCGCTGCGGGCACGGCCGCCGCTGCCGGCACCGCAGCCGCCGCTGGTGCCGATGGCGCCGCGCCGGCCAAGTCGTACCTGTCCCAGGTCAACGGCGCCCCGGCGCTGCAGCTGCCCGAACCGTTCGACCGCGCCTGGCGCTCGGTCGGCCTGTCGCTGGACCGCGTGAACTTCACCGTGGAAGACCGCGACCGTGGCCAGGGCCTGTACTACGTGCGCTATGTCGACCCGCGCACCGTTGCCGACAGCCGTGGCTTCTTCTCCAAGCTGTTCACCAAGCCGGAAGATTCCAAGACCGCCAAGAAGTATCGCGTGGCGCTCAAGGGCACGGGCAGCGGCACGCTGGTGACGGTGCTCAACGATGCCGGCCAGCCTGAGAACGGCGAAATCGGCAAGCGCATTCTGTCGCTGATCGACGAGCAACTGCACTGAGCCGGCGCATGACTGCTGGCTTGCCAGCCGGCCTTCCTGGCCGGTGCCTGGCGGGGAGGGCGCGGCCATGATGCGCTTCGCCTTCCTCGGCAGCGGCAGCGAGGGCAACTCGCTGCTGATCGAATCCCGCGAAGACACCACCACCACGCGCGTGCTGCTGGACTGCGGCTTCGGCATCCGCGAGACCGCCCGGCGCCTGGAGCGCCTGGGCGTCGCGCCGGACCAGCTCGACGCCGTGCTGGTCACGCACGAGCATGGCGACCACGTCGGCTCGGCCTATGCCTTTGCAGCCCGCCATCGCCTGGCGGTCTACACCAGCCACGGTACCTGGCTGGCGACTTCGCACCTGCGTGGCGCCGATGCGGCCGATGTGCGCGTCTGCTGCGCCGACCATGCCTTTGCCATCGGCGGACTGCAGGTGCTGCCGTACACCGTGCCGCACGATGCGCGCGAGCCGGTGCAGTTCGTCTTGTCGGACGGGCAGGCGAGGCTGGGCGTGCTGACCGATGCGGGCATGGAGACGCCCTACGTGACGGCGCGCCTGGCAGGCGTGGATGCGCTGGTGCTGGAATGCAACCATGACCGCGAGATGCTGCGCAATTCGGTCTATCCGGCTTCGCTGAAGCGGCGCATTGGCGGGGACTTCGGCCACCTGGCCAATGAAGTGGCGGCCAGCATCCTGGCGCAAGTTGCCCATGCCGGCCTGAACCGCGTGGTCGCGGCCCACCTCAGCAAGCAGAACAATACGCGTGAGCTGGCAACCGGGGCGCTGGCGGTGGCATTGGGTGCGCTGCCGTCCGAGGTGCTGGTGGCAGACCAGGACGAGGGCCTGGACTGGCAGGCAGTGCGCGTCTGAGGGATACCTGGATGCAGCAGGGCGCAGTGCGGTAGCGGCGCCCAAATAAAAAAACCGGCCCGAAGGCCGGTTTTTTCATCGGTCAGGAACCGATTACTGCTTGGCAGCCGGAGCCGAAGCGTCAGCAGCGGCAGCAGCCGGGGCTTCAGCAGCGGGAGCCGAAGCGTCAGCAGCGGCAGCAGCCGGGGCTGCAGCAGCGGGAGCCGAAGCTTCAGCAGCCGGAGCGGCAGCAGCCGGAGCAGCCGTTTCAGCGGCCGGAGCGGCAGCTTCTTCCTTCTTGCCGCAAGCGGCGAGAGCAACAGCGGCCAGCAGCGATGCGATCAGGAGAGACTTCTTCATTGTTCGTCCTTTAACTTGTAATAACGGAAAACAGGCGATGAATAATTACCGGTAATTATCGCTCTTGAACTGCAAAATAGAGGCCCTCCCGGGTCCCGACAAATGCAATGGTCCACAGTACTAGCCAGCCAACGATTATATCCGCGTTTTCCCGGCTTGTGTAGCGCCGAAATTTACTGATTCGCAATGTTACGCATTATTACAGCCGCGGTCCCAATTGCAGCCATCCTTCCAGCGTCCAGTGATGGAAAGTTTCCATCAGATCGGGTAGATCCGCGCAAGCCGCAACATCTTCGCCACTAAGTTGCCGATAATCGGCCAACTTTTTCAGCCACTGCATCAGTTCGGCCGGCGGCTCGTAGGCTTCTCCATTGAGGAAGAAATTCGCGCGGTCGTAAAGCGCAATCGATGCCGATGGCAGGACGACGCCATGGCGGGCCGCCAGTGTCGCATAACGGCGCAACGGCATGTCAGGTATCTCTGCGAATTCCACGCCAGGCTTGGGTTCTGACAGATGGCTGCCGAGGAATTCAGACACCATCTGGCTATTCCATTGCAGCGCCTTGAGCCGCTCGGCAACTGCCTTGGCCATGCCGGCGGGCAACTGCGCGGGCCGCGTGGCGGCGCGCTCGCCGGCGTCGGCATAACGGCCGCCGAGGTCTTCGTTGTCTTCGACCGTTTCAGACAGCCAGGCCAGGAAATGCCCGGCCAGTTCGCGGTAGGCCGGCGCGCGGAAGCCGATCGAGCAGGTCATGCATTCGCCCTCGGCAATGCCATCGTGCGCATATTGCGGCGGCAGGTAGAGCATGTCGCCGGGTTCGAGCACCCATTCCTGTTCCGCGTTGAAGTCGGCGAGGATCTTCAGCGGCATGTCCGGGATCAGCTCAAGGCTGGTCTGCGACGAAATGCGCCAGCGGCGCCGGCCCGAGACTTGCAGCAGGAACACGTCGTAGGAATCGAAGTGCGGGCCCACGCCGCCGCCGTCGGTGGCGTAGCTGATCATCAGGTCGTCTAGGCGCGCATCGGGCACGAAACGGAAGCGGCCCATCAGCTCCGCCGCGGCGGCGTCGTGCAGATTTACCCCTTGCACCAGCAGGGTCCACTGGCGGGTCTTGACGCCGGGCAGGTTTTCGCGCGCAAATGGGCCATGCGCGAGTTTCCAGCGGTTGCGGAAGTGCGTCACCAGGCGCGATTCGACGTCGTCGCTGTCGGCCAGGTCGAAAAGCGCCTCGCGCGACACAGGCGGCACGATTCCGGGTACTGCCTGTCGAATCACCAGGGGCTTGCGATGCCAGACATCCCGCATGAATGCAGCAGGCGTCATGCCACCAAGCAGGTCGAGCGGAGTGTCTGGATCGACGGGGCCAGGGGGCAGGGCCTGCGCGTATAATGCGGAATCGTTCATGGAGTCAAGAATTGAAAATCGCTAAGAATACTGTGGTGTCCGTGATGTACAAGCTATCGGACACACAAGGCAATCTGATCGAGGAGTCAGATGAAGCCATGGTTTATTTGCACGGCGGGTATGATGGCACGTTCCCCAAGATCGAGGAAGCGCTCGACGGTCATGACGCGGGCTTCGAGACCCAGCTGCAGCTGGAGCCGGAAGACGCGTTCGGCGACTACGACGCCGATATGGTGAAGGTCGAGCCGCGCAACCGCTTCCCCGAGCCGCTGGAAGTCGGCATGCAGTTCGAAGGCATGCCCGAGGACGGCGACGAAGAGGACTCCGTCATCTACACCGTGACCGACGTGGCCGAGGACAAGGTCGTGCTGGATGGCAACCATCCGCTGGCCGGCATGGCGCTGCGCTTCTGGCTGAAGGTCTCCGAAGTCCGCGAGGCCACCGCCGAAGAAATCGAGCACGGCCACGCCCATGGCGCCTCGGGCGTTGAAGTCGTGGATGAGGACGAGGACGACGACACGCCGCGCACGCTGCACTGATCGCGCTGCACGGATCGTATTCCGCACCCCAAGAAAAAGCCGGCCGCAGCCGGCTTTTTCGTTTTCGGCCGGCAAGCCGCCTCAGTGCAACACCGGTGCGTCCTTGAGCATGACCGCGAACGGTGACGCCGCGCCTGGCGTGATCACCAGCTCGGCCCATTGCGCGACCGTGTCGGTGGGCAGCGACACGCGCGTGAAGTTCTGCATGACCTTGCCGGCCGCATCGCGCAGCGGCTTGTCGATGCCGAAGCCGTTGTCGGCCCCGTTGGCCCCGTTTCCGCCAGCATGCACCAGCAGCACCTGGCCGCGGAAACGACCGGCCAGCTCGCGCAGCTGGCGCTTGAATTCCAGGTAGCCATCGCGGGTGCGGTGGCGCATGAAGCCGTCGAGCAGCGTCGGGCGGCCTTTCTTCTCCCAGCCGTTGGCAAAATGCGGGTCGGCGTGGACCACCACCACGATGCCGTTCAGGTCGCGTTGCCGCGCCACCGAGAACGCGCGCGCCAGCCACTGGCGGTTGGCCTCGCGCCGGTCCTCGAACTCGCCGTTGCGCCCGCCTTCGTCGCGGTAGTGGTTGTTGTCGCCCGGCAGGTTCATGCCGACGAGCAGGATATCGCCCACCTCCATGCGCATGTTCTCGCGGAAACTGCGGAACAGCGCCTGGTCCGACTGCCGCAGCAGCGGCCGCGGATGCCGGCCGAGCGTGGCGTCTTCAGGGAAGAACAGCTCACGCAGCCGGTTCAGGCGCTCGACCGCGTCAAAGCCGCCGTTGACCGGCAGCCGGCATTCGGACCAGTCGGTCTCGCCGGGCACGTAGACCAGCGGTAGCGGCGACTGGTTCAGCAGTTGCTGGCGGCTGCCCAGCACAGCATCGCTGCACGATTCCGTATCGCCCTTGATGCCGCCGGCATGAATGACCAGGTCCAGCTTGCGCTCGCCGAAGTAGTCGAGCAGTGCTGCCGCGTTGGCCTCCGCGGCCGGCCACTGGGGCAGGTCGGCGATCAGCGCGATGCGCGTCAGCTGTGGCCTGGCCGGGGCCTTGGCGCTGCGGCCCGCGGGCGCGGCCGATGCCATGCCGGCCGTGCAAAGCAGCGGCAGCAGCATGGCAAGCAGGGCACGGCGCGCAGCGTTCATGCGGCGTCGAGCGCCTCGCCTGCCAGTGCCTTGAGCCGGTACAGCGCCTCCAGTGCGGCGCGCGGCGTCAGGGTGTCGGGGTCCAGGCCGGCCAGCGCATCGACCAGCGCGGCCTGTTCGGGTGCGAGCGCGGGCGCCAGCGGCCCGGACACGGTCGCCGGGGCGGCGCCGAAGTCGTCCTCGTCGTCCTCTGGCGTTGGCGGCGCCGCGAACAGGTCCAGCTGCGGTGTGGGCGTGGCGTCGGCCGATTGCTGCTCCAGCCAGGCCAGGTGCTTGCGCGCGGCGCGGATCACCGGCTGCGGCACGCCGGCCAGCTGCGCTACCTGCAGGCCGTAGCTCTGGCTGGCAGGGCCGTCCTGCACCGCGTGCAGGAAGACAATGCCGTCGCCATGCTCGACTGCCGACAGGTGCACGTTGGCTGCCTGCGGGAACTCTTGCGGCAGCTGTGTCAGCTCGAAGTAATGCGTGGCGAAGAGGGTATGGCTGCGGTTGTGCGACAGCAGGTGGCGCGCGATGGCCCAGGCCAGCGCCAGCCCGTCGAAGGTCGACGTGCCGCGTCCGATCTCGTCCATCAGCACCAGCGAAGCCGGGGTCGCGTGGTGCAGGATGCCGGCGGCCTCGGTCATCTCCACCATGAAGGTTGAGCGGCCGCCCGCGAGGTCATCGGCGGCGCCGATGCGGGTAAAGATGCGGTCGATCGGCCCGATCACGGCGCGCCGCGCCGGCACGTAGGCGCCGACACAGGCCAGCAGCACGATCAGTGCGGTCTGGCGCATGAAGGTCGACTTGCCGCCCATGTTCGGGCCGGTGATCAGCAAGAGCTTGCGCGCTTCATTGAGCTGGCAGTCGTTGGCGATGAACGCCACCGACTCCGCCGCGAGCTGGCCTTCGACCACCGGATGGCGGCCCTGCACGATGTCGACCACGTTCTCGGCGACGCGCTCCGGCGCGGACCAGTCCAGCGTCTGCGCGCGCTCGGCCAGTGCCGTCAGCACGTCCAGGCGCGCCAGCGCGCCCGCCACCCGCTGGAGCTCGCCGATATGCGGCAGCAGCGCCTGCAGCAGGCCGTCGTAGAGCTGCTTCTCGCGCGCGAGCGCGCGGTCCTGCGCCGACAGCGCCTTGTCTTCGAAGGCCTTCAGCTCAGGCGTGATATAGCGCTCGGCATTCTTCAGCGTCTGGCGGCGGCGGTAGTCGTCGGGCACCTTGTCGGCCTGGCCGTTGGTGACCTCGATATAGAAGCCATGCACGCGGTTGAACTCGACGCGCAGGTTGGCAATGCCGGTGCGGGCGCGTTCGCGCGTTTCCAGGTCGATCAGGAACTGGCCGCAGTTCTCGGAGATGTCGCGCAGTTCATCCAGGCCGGCATCGTAGCCGCGCGCAATCACGCCGCCGTCGCGCACCACCGTGGCCGGCTCTTCGGCCACGGCGCGCACCAGCAGGTCCAGGCAGTCCTGCGGCACGGCCAGGTCGTGCAGGGTCTGCGCCAGCAGGGTGCTGCCCTGGTCGTCGCGGATGCAGGCCTGCACCTCAGGCAGCGCGCGCAAGGTGTCGCGCAGCGAGGACAGGTCGCGCGGCCGCGCATTGAGCAGCGCCAGCCGCGAGGTGATGCGCTCAACGTCCGCCAGCCGGCGCAGCGCCGTGCGCAAGGCATCGGTGCCCAGGTCGATCAGCACGCCGATGGCCTGCTGGCGTGCCTGCGGCAGCGCCGGGTCGCGCAGCGGGTGGTGCAGCCAGTGGCGCAGCGCGCGGCTGCCCATGGCCGTGCAGCAGGTGTCCAGCAGCGAGAACAGCGTCGGCGACTCGCCGCCGCGCAGGGTCTCGGTCAGCTCCAGGTTGCGCCGGGTGGCGGAATCCAGGCCGACGTACTCTGATTCGCGCTCCACCTTCACGCCCTGCACATGGCGCAGCGACTGGCCCTGCGTGGTGGCGGCGTAGTTCAGCAGCGCGCCGGCCGCGCCCAGCGCGGCACCCAGCCCGGCACAGCCGAACGGGTCCAGGCTGGCCACGCCCAGCTGCTCGCGCAGCCGGCGCGTGCCGGCGTCTTGGTCGAAATGCCATTCGGGCAGGCGGGTACGCGCGCACGCCAGCGCGGGCAGCTCGATGCCGTCGGCATACAGCAGCTCGGCCGGGCGGATGCGCTCCAGTTCGCGGCCCAGTTGCGCCGCTTCGCATTCCATCAGGCGCAGCTCGCCGCTGGCCAGGTTCAGCCACGCCAGCCCGGTCTTGCTGACGCCGCGGCGCGTGGTCTGCTGGTGCACTGCCATCAGGAAGGTATCGGCCTTGTCCGGCAGCAGCGCGGCATCGGTCAGCGTGCCGGGGGTGACGATGCGCACCACCTTGCGCTCCACCGGCCCCTTGCTGGTGGCCGGGTCGCCGATCTGCTCGCAGATCGCCACGGATTCGCCCAGCTTCACCAGGCGCGCCAGGTACTGGTCCGCCGAATGGAAGGGGATGCCGGCCATGCGGATCGGCACTCCGTTGGATGCGCCGCGCGCGGTCAGCGTGATGTCGAGCAGGCGCGCGGCTTTTTCGGCATCGTCGTGGAAGAGTTCGTAGAAGTCACCCATGCGGTAGAACAGCAGGGTGTCGGGGTGGTCTGCCTTGATGCGGAGATACTGTTGCATCATTGGCGTGTGGCGGCTCGCGGCCGAATCTGCCTGCGCCTGTTCCGGGTCGGTTTTCTTCTGCAATCCCATTGCCATTTAGCCTGTCTGGCGGTGGGCCTGCCTGATGCTGCCCGCTCCGCTCGGATCGCCGCCTTGCGCAAGCCGGGTGGCGGCCGCGCGGGGCGTCCGGGCGGTCATCCAGCGGCCTGGGGCCGTGGCGCGAAGGGGCGTTTTCGAATATGGGCGATATGGTACAGCACGGGGCAGCGGTTGCCGCGCCGCGTGGGCCGGATCTGGCCCGGCGGCGGGGTCGGCGGCGTGCCGTCAGCGGAACACCAGCACCGGCACGTCGCTGTGGGTCAGCACCTTCTGCGTCTCGCTGCCCAGCAGCAGCCCGCTGATGCCCTTGCGGCCGTGCGAGGCCATGAAGATGACGTCGCAACCCAGGTCCCGGGCGGCGTTGATGATGCCGTGATACGGGGCGCTGGCGGCCGAGACGTGGCCCGCGCAGGGGACGCCGGCCATTGCCGCCGCGGCCTCGATCTTGGCCAGTTCCTGGCGCGCCAGTGCCTCCACGCGTTGCTGGAATACCTCGCGCCGCTCATGGGTGCTGTCGCTGCCCACCATGTAGGGGTAGGTCTCCACGCACATGTAGGGCGTCAGGCGCGCCGCGGCAGTGCGGGCAAACTGGATGGCGGCGGACACGGCCTTGTGGGAAAGCTCGGAACCGTCGACGGGCAGCAGGATGTGCTTGAACATAGGGGCCAGCTCCACCTGCAGGCGGTACTTCTGCTTTTCGTAATTGCGCCGCGACATCAGGTTCTGGTACGGGTACGCGCCTTCGCGCCAGCCCGCGGACAGCTCGTCGTCCGGATGGCGCTTGCGGCCGGCCTGCCACGCGGCGGGATCGCCTTCGAGGATCAGGCTGCGCAACTGCGCTGCTTCGTCGGGCGCCAGGCCGTCAAGCAGCGTGCGCACGGCGTCGAGCATGTCGGCGCTGTGGCCGGCGCGGCTGGCCAGGATGTCCTGCATGCTGCTGGCCACCAGCTGCACCGCGGCGTCGACGGCGCTGTCGACTTCATTGCGCTGGGCTGAAAGCGCCGAGTTGGTGGGCAGCACGTCGCCCCTGGCCGTGGCGCGGGCACGTGGCGGGGTAGCGGCTTGGGAGGGCTGGATGGTGTCGCGATCGGTCATCTGCGGTCCTCCGTCAGGCAGCGGTGTTGCGCAGGATCGCGTACAGCTGGTCCTTGAGCAGGAGCTTCTCTTTCTTCAGCCGCTCGATCTCGAAGGTGGAGGCCGGCACCAGCCCCGACTCCATGTTGTGGATTTCCTGGTCCAGCGCGTTGTGGCGGTGGAACAGGCGCGCGAAGCGGGCATCCTGCGTCTTCAGGGTGGTGATCTGGTCGCGGTATTCGGGAAACATGCTGGCTCTCCTGCTGGATCCGCGCGCACGGGGCGTGGCGCATGGTTTTATTTTGGGGAGGGCAGGGTGGGGCGACCTTGACGAGGATCATGGCCGTCTGGGGAATGAGAAAGGTCTGCAGTGCAGGGCGCGGTGGCAGGCGGGGCGCACCATGCAAAACGCCCGCCGGGGTGCGGCGGGCGTCGGTGTATGGCTGATCTGGCCGTCAGGCCAGGTGCCGGTGTCAGGCGGCGGGCTTGGCGTTGTCCAGCGAGAACGGCGACAGCAGGCGCACCATCTGGGCGAACGCCTTGGGGTTGCCGGCCAGCACTTCGCCCTGTTCCATCTGGCGCGGCTCGCCGGCGTAGTTGCCGACCAGGCCGCCTGATTCGGTGATCAGCAGCATGCCGGCAGCCATGTCCCACGGCTGCAGGCCGCGCTCGAAGAAGCCGTCCAGGCGGCCGCAGGCCACATAGGCCAGGTCCAGCGCGGCTGCGCCCGGGCGGCGCAGGCCGGCGCAGCTGCGCGTCATCAGCGCGAACAATTCCATGTATTCGTCCAGGCCTTCCAGATCGCGGAACGGGAAGCCGGTGCCGATCAGGCAGTCGGCCAGCTTGTCGCGGCGCGTGACGCGGATGCGGCGGTTGTTCAGGAAGGCGCCGGCGCCCTTGCTGGCGGTGAAGAGTTCATCGCGGGTCGGGTCGTAGACCACGGCCTGCACGGGCGTGCCGCGGTGCAGCTGGGCGATCGAGACCGCGTATTGCGGGAAGCCGTGGATGAAGTTGGTGGTGCCGTCCAGCGGGTCGATGACCCAGGTGTACTCGTGGGTGTCTTCACCCTCGGCCCAGGACTGGCCGGATTCTTCCGCTAAAATGCCGTGTTCCGGGTAGGCCGTGCGCAGGATCTCGATGACCGCGGCTTCGGCGGCGCGGTCCACTTCGGTGACAAAATCGTTGTGTTGCTTGCGCGAGACGCGCACCAGATCGACGTCGAGCGACGCGCGGTTGATGATGGATCCCGCCTTGCGGGCCGCCTTGACGGCGATATTGAGCATCGGATGCATGAATCTCTCCAGGCCGGCCATGACGACGCGGCGGGGCGCAAAAGCGCCGCACGCCCGCTCATGGGCAGCTGACAACACAACGGATTGTAGAAGAACGTCGGGCGTCGCCGGTTCTGCTGCAAATGTGCCGCGAGAGTCTCGCGAGCAAGCAAAAACCTGGCGCCGCGCCAAAGAAGAACCCCGAATTGTATATGAACCCGGCAATTGATACGAGCCAGCCCGCTGCCGATGGCAACAGCGGAGACCCCGGCGGCGACGCCTTCGGCCGCGTGCGTTTCGTGCTGGTCGAAACCAGCCACCCGGGCAACGTGGGCTCGGTGGCGCGCGCGATCAAGACCATGGGCTTCGGCAGCCTGGTGCTGGTCTCGCCACGCGAGCCGGATGTGCTGCGGCACCCCGACGCCATCGCCATGGCCAGCGGTGCCGACGATGTGCTGGCGGGCGCGCTCATCGTCGACCAGGTCGACGCGGCGCTGGCCGGCGCCGCGCTGACCGTGGCGATGACCGCGCGCCACCGCGAGTTCGGCCCGCCGCGGCTGTTGCCGCGCGCGGCCGCGGAACGTGCGCGGCAGACGCTGTCCGGCAGCGGCGGCGTTGCCTTCGTGTTCGGCAACGAGCGTTATGGCCTGCCCAATGAAGTGGTCGAGCGCTGCAACGCCGTCACCCATATCCCCGCCAATCCCGCCTATACCTCGCTGAACCTGGCGCAGGCGGTGCAGCTCATCGCCTACGAGTTGCGGCTGGCGCTGCTGGAGGCGGCCCCGGACGCCGGCGCCAATATCGGCTATGCTGGTGAGCCGGCCACGGCCGAGCAGGTCGAGGCCATGTTCGGCCATCTGCAGACGGGCCTGGAGGCGATCGGCTTTCTCGATCCGTCCAACCCGCGCAGGCTGATGACCCGGCTGCGCCGGCTGCTGGCACGCAGCGGCCTGGAGCGCGAGGAAGTGAATATCCTGCGCGGCATCGCCAAGCACATGCTGATCGCCGCGCAGAACCAGCCGGGCCCGCACCAGGACCGGTGATAGGAGCAAGGACAGTGGCAGCAAACCGGAGCGATTCGATGCAGGGCGATGCAGGCATGCGCGGCAAGCGCGCGTGCTGTCGTCCCGCGGCTGCGGGTTTGCGCAGGCCCGGGCGATGTTGATCGCAGCATCGCCGCAATGTCCCTGACGGATCAGGGGCCAAACACCGGTACCCCAAGCGGGTCCGGCAAATCACTTACACTCCCTGATCCCGTCCCCACCGGCCACTGACCTCGCCGGCGACCCTGTCCCGGGCACCAGCCCGCGTGGCGCGGCGCACGGCGCGGCAACACGACACGACCAAGATGTTCTCTCGCCTGAAGGAAGATATCGACACGATCATGCTGCGCGATCCCGCCGCGCGCAGCCGCCTGGAGGTGCTGACTTGCTACCCCGGCCTGCATGCCGTGGTGTTCCACCGCTTTGCGCATGGATGCTGGAACGCGGGCTTCCACTGGCTGGGGCGCTGGATCTCGCACTGGGCGCGGTTTTTCACCGGCATCGAAATCCATCCGGCGGTCAAGCTGGGCCGGCGCGTATTCATCGACCACGGCATGGGCGTGGTGATCGGCGAGACCGCCGAGATCGGCGATGACTGCACCATCTACCAGGGCGTGACGCTGGGCGGCACCTCGCTGTACAAGGGCCAGAAGCGGCACCCCACGCTGGGCGCCAACGTGGTGGTGAGCGCGGGCGCCAAGGTGCTGGGCGGATTCGTGGTGGGCGACGGCGCGCGCGTGGGCTCCAACGCGGTGGTGCTCAAGCCGGTGCCGCCGGGCGCGACTGCCGTGGGCATCCCGGCCCGTATCATCCTGCCGGATGCGCCATCGGCGCAGCAGGGTGCCAAGCAGGAGTTCTCGGCCTACGGCATCACGCCCAATGCGGACGATCCGGTGTCGCTGGCGCTCAAGAGCCTGATCGACAATGCGGGGCGCCAGCACGACCGCATCGAGGCGGTGCTGGCCGCACTCGACCGGCTTGGCGAACACCTGGAGAACACGCCGAACGATCCCTTCGACGCAAGCGAACTGCGCAGGCTGATGAAGTGAGCGGGGCAGGGGCCGGGCCGGCGCTGTCGCTCAGTCCGTCTGCGGCAACAGGCGGAAGCCGTCGCGATCCAGTTGCAGCACCGCGGCGCGCGGATGGGCGCCGTCCAGGTCCCAGTCAGTGAGCACCCAGCGCACGCCGGCGGCTTCTTCATGCCGTGCCGGGCGGTGCGTGTGTCCATGCACCAGCAGCGACGCACCGGCGGCGCCGAGCAACTCGGCCGCGGCGGCGGGCGCCACATCACCATAGATCACCGGCACGGGCGCACCCGCGCTCAACTGCCTGGCGCGGTTGCCTTCACTGTCTGCCCGCAGCTTGCGGGCGATCGACAGACGCGCGCTAAGCGGCAGTGCCAGGAACACGCGTTGCACCCAGCCCTTGCGGGTCCAGCGGCGGAAGCGGTTATAGCGTTCGTCGTCGATGCACAGCATGTCGCCGTGGCTCAGCACCACGCGCTGGCCGGCACAGTGGATCACGGTGGGGTCGGGCAGCAGGCTGGCACCGGCCGCGCTGGCGAAACGCTTGCCCAGCAGGAAGTCCCGGTTGCCGTGCATCAAATACACGGCCACGCCGCGCGCGGCCAGTGCGCGCAGGGCGCCGGTCACGCGCTGCGCGAAGGGCGAGTCGGTTTCTTCGTCGCCGATCCAGAATTCAAAGAAGTCGCCCAGGATGAACAGCGTGCGCGCGTGCTGCGCGGCGCGCTCGAGCGTGCGCTCGAAGGCCGCCAGCGTGCGGGGCATGCCAGGCGTCAGGTGCAGGTCTGAAATGAACCACGCCGGCGCCTGTGCCTCGAAGGGACCGGCCACCGGCGTGTGGGGGATTGCGGTCATGCGCGGTGTCGGAAGGGGAATGCCGGCACGTGGATGCGCACGGAACCGCAATCGGCAGGCATCGGCTTACTCGACGATGACGGCCTTCTCGATCACCACGTCTTCCAGCGGCACGTCCTGGTGGAAGCCCGAACTGCCGGTGCGCACGCCCTTGATCTGGTCGACCACGTCGGTGCCTTCCACCACCTTGCCGAACACGGCATAGCCGAAGCCCTGCGGCGTGGGCGAGGAGAAGTTCAGGAAGTCGTTGTCGACCACGTTGATGAAGAACTGCGCGGTGGCCGAGTGCGGGGCGTTGGTGCGCGCCATGGCCACGGTGTAGCGGTCATTCTTCAGGCCGTTGCCGGCTTCGTTCTCGATCGGGGCGTCGGTGCCCTTTTGCTTCATGCCGGGCTCGAAGCCGCCGCCCTGGACCATGAAGTTCTTGATCACGCGGTGGAAGATGGTGTTGTCGTAGTGGCCCTTGCGCACGTACGACAGGAAGTTCTCGACCGACTTCGGGGCCTTTTCGGCGTCGAGTTCAATGGTGATGACACCCTGGTTGGTGTGGAGCTGGACCTTGGACATGGGATTTCCTCTGTTCGGTAATTATTTGACGACGGTGGCCGACTCGATCACGATCGGCGCGGCCGGCACATTGCGCATGGGGCCGTAGGCCGTGGTCGGCACGCTCTTGATCTTGTCGATCGTCTCCATGCCTTCCACCACCTTGCCGAAGACGGCGTAGCCGTTGCCGTCCGGCTGCGGGTAGTCGAGATTCGAATTATCCACCACATTGACGAAGAACTGCGCGGTGGCCGAGTTGGGGTCGCTGGTGCGTGCCATGGCCACCGTGCCGGCCTTGTTCTTCAGGCCGCTACGGGCTTCCAGCGGGATAGGCGCACGGGTGGGCTTTTCCTTCATGTCGCGGTCAAAACCGCCGCCCTGCACCATGAAGCCATTGATCACGCGATGGAAGATGGTGCCACTGTAGAAGCCGCTCTTCACATATTCCAGGAAGTTCGCGACGGTCTTCGGCGCGGCCTCGGGGTAGAGCTCGATGGTGAACTTGCCGGCACTGGTGGCGAACTGGACGCGTTCGGCGGCCTTTTGCTGCGCCAGCGCGCTGAACGAGGACAGTGCCAGGGCGCCTGCGGTCAGGCCGGCCAGGACGATGCGACGGGAACGGATCATGAAGGAACTCCGGTAAGTCTGGATGCACATGGTCCGGGCGCGCCGCGCCCGGACCTTGGAATGGGTGGCCGTCAGTTGGCCGCAGGGGCGCTGGCAGGTGCCTGGCGCTGCGCTGGCGTCGCCTTGCGGCCAGTGCCGGCGGGCGCCGCCGGCGACGCGGCATCAGGGTTCAGCTGGCGCAGGCCGGTGCTGGCGCGGGCATCGCCCGGATTGCGGCGCAGCGCTTCGGTGTAGGCCTGCTCGGCCAGGCGGCGGTAGACGTCGCCTAGGTTGGTGTAGCCAATGGCGAAGCCCGGCTTGACTTCGGTGGCCAGCAGCAACTCGGCCTCGGCGCGCTTCAGGTCGCCGCGCTTGGCGTAGAGCAGCGCCAGGTTGTTGTGGGGCTCGGGCAGTTCCGGGAAGTCCTGCGCCATTTCGGTAAAGGCCTGGATGGCGGCGTCCTCGCGGCCGGACTGGGCCAGAGCCCAGGCGCGCTGGAAGCGTGCCTGCGCATTGCGCGGGTTGGCGGCCAGCACGCGGTCAAAGCCCTTGATGGCTTCGTCGTAGCGGCGCGCGTTGGCGGCCTGCTGGGCCTCGCTCATGCCAGGGTCGGTCGACTGGATGCCACCGGCCGGCGCCGTCGGCGCGGCCAGCGACAGCGGGCCGTTCTGCGCGTAGGCAGGGGCCGCCAGCGCGGCGGCCAGGGCCAGCAGGGGCAGTACGGCGCGATGGCCGCGTCGGCGCGCGGGGGCGGCGAACATGGCAGAACACGGGGAGGGCAGCGGCAGGCTCATTGAGGACAGGTCCGTTATACTCCGCGGCATTCTAGCAAAGCGGCAAGTCCGGCACGAAGGGCGATGCCATCGGGGCGGCAGGCGCGGCATCTCGCGCGGCCTGGCTGCGCGGTGCCGGAGGCAACCTGCGCACCGCCTTCCGGTAAGATATGGGGCGCGACGGAAATGCGCCAGTGACCGCGTTGCCGCCGGCGGCCTGCCAGGCGCCGGGCAACCGGCGCCACGGCCCGCGCTGCCTGCTGTGCGAACCCCGGCAGTCTCCTCTCACCACTCACTTCGTTTCATGCAGCTTCTGAACATCTACAACACGCTCGCGCGTGAGAAACAGCCATTCGTGCCAATCGAACCCGGCAAGGTCCGCATGTATGTGTGCGGCATGACGGTGTACGACTATTGCCACGTTGGCCACGCTCGCGTGATGGTGGTGTTCGACATGGTGCACCGCTGGCTGCGTGCCGCCGGCTACGAGGTGACGTATGTGCAGAACATCACCGACATCGACGACAAGATCATCCGCCGCGCGGCCGAGAACGGCGAGACCATCGGCGAGCTGACCACGCGCTTTATCCAGTACATGCATGAGGATGCCGCCGCGCTGGGCGTGATCCGCCCTGACCACGAGCCGCGCGCCACCGACTACGTGCCGCAGATGCTCGACATGATCGGCAAGCTGGAAGCCAGGGGCCTGGCCTACCAGGCCAGCGACGGCGACGTGAACTATTCGGTGCGCAAGTTCGACGGCTACGGCAAGCTCTCGGGCAAGTCGCTGGAAGACCTGCGCGCCGGCGAGCGTGTCAGCGCCAACGACGCCAAGCAGGACCCGCTCGACTTCGTGCTGTGGAAGTCCGCCAAGGCCAGCGAGCCGCCCGAGAGCAAGTGGGACTCGAAGTGGGGCGCCGGCCGCCCGGGCTGGCACATTGAATGCTCCGCCATGAGCTGCACGCTGCTGGGCGAGCATTTCGACATCCATGGCGGCGGGGCTGACCTGCAGTTCCCGCACCACGAGAACGAGATTGCGCAGTCTGAAGGCGCCAGCGGCAAGCCCTTCGTCAATATGTGGATGCACAACGGATTCGTGCGCATCAACGACGAAAAAATGTCCAAGTCGCTTGGCAATTTCTTCACCATCCGCGAGGTCCTGAAGTCGTACGACGCTGAGGTCGTGCGCTTCTTTATCTTGCGCGCGCACTACCGCAGCCCACTGAACTACAGCGACGCGCACCTGGACGATGCGCGCCACGCCCTGACACGCCTGTACACGGCACTCAAGGACAGCCAGCCGGGCGGCTGCGCGGTGGACTGGGACGAGCCGCACGCCAGGCGCTTTGCCGAGGCCATGGGCGACGACTTCAACACGCCGATCGCGATGTCGGTGCTGTTCGACCTGGCCAGCGAGATCAACCGCACCGGCTCGACCGCGGCTGCGCGCCAGCTCAAGGCGCTGGCGGGCACGCTGGGCCTGCTCGAGCGCGATCCGCATACCTTCCTGCAAGGCGGCAGGTCCGACGACGGCATCTCGCCGGAACAGATCGAGACCTTGATCGCCGCGCGCAAGACCGCCAAGCTGGAGCGCAACTTTGCCGAAGCGGACCGCATCCGCGCGCAACTGCTGGAAGCGGGCATCGTGCTGGAAGACAAGCCGGGCGGTGCCACCGAGTGGAGGCGTGCTTGAACGCTGCCGCGCGCAAGCCCGCCACCGCCACGCCGCCGGCCACGTCTCCCGCTACGAGGGGCCGGGCGAAGGCGGCCGGTCCGCGCCCGGGCAAGGCTGGCGCCAGCGAGGCGCCGCTGCCGGATGGCAAGGACGCGGCCAGGGGCACGCGCAACGCCAAGGCCGTGCTGCCCGAGGCGGATGCGGTGCCGCTGCCGGTCGAAACCGTCATCGATGCGGTGCGCCCCGCCTACTGGGACGAAGCCTGCGCCGACCTGATGAAGCGTGACCGCATACTGCGCAAGATGATCCCGACCTACGGCCCGGCGCACCTGGTGTCGCGTGGCGATCCGTTCGTCACGCTGGCGCGCGCGGTGGTGGGCCAGCAGATCTCGGTCAAGGCGGCGCAGTCGGTGTGGGAGCGGCTGCATACGCTCTGCCCCAAGCTCACCCCGGCCCAGTTCCTGCGCGCCGGTCCCGAGAAGCTGGCAGGCTGCGGCCTGTCCAAGCGCAAGGGGGAATACCTGATCGACCTGGCCGACCACTTCAAGGCGGGCATGGTGCATGTCGCCGAATGGGCGCAGATGGACGACGAAGCCGTGATCGCGGAGTTGACGCAGATCCGCGGCATCGGCCGCTGGACCGCGGAGATGTTCCTGATGTTCAACCTGATGCGGCCCAACGTGCTGCCGCTGGACGATATCGGCCTGATCAACGCAATCTCCGCCAACTATTTCAGCGGCGAACCCGTCACCCGCAGCGAGGCGCGCGAAGTCGCGGCCAACTGGGAGCCGTGGCGAACCGTGGCGACGTGGTATATGTGGCGCAGTCTCGACCCGTTGCCAGTGACGTATTAGGCATCGCAGAAAGAAAATTTAGTGGCAGGTGCAGTCCGGGCTATCTGGCAGGCGCTAAGATAGCGACCAAATTCCGGTAGAATGCGCCCCTTCACAGACAGGTACGTGTGATTTTATGAAAACCACCTTCCTGGATTTTGAGCAGCCCATTGCCGAACTTGAGGCAAAGATCGAAGAACTGCGCTTCGTGCAGGACGATTCGGCTGTTGATATTTCCGAAGAGATTTCGCGGCTGGCCGGCAAGAGCCAGCAGCTGACCAAAGACATCTACGCCAACCTGACCCCGTGGCAGGTTGCGCAAATTGCCCGCCACCCCCAGCGTCCCTATACGCTGGACTACGTGCGCGAGATCTTTACCGATTTCCACGAGCTGCACGGCGACCGCACCTTTGCCGACGATCTTTCGATCATCGGCGGCCTGGCGCGCTTCAACGGCCAGGCGTGCATGGTCATCGGCCACCAGAAGGGCCGTGACACGAAAGAGCGCGCCATGCGCAATTTCGGCATGCCCAAGCCCGAGGGCTACCGCAAGGCGAAGCGCCTGATGGAGCTGGCGGACAAGTTCGGCCTGCCGATCTTCACCTTCGTCGACACCCCGGGCGCATTCCCCGGCATCGATGCCGAAGAGCGAGGCCAGTCAGAGGCTATCGGCCACAACCTGTACGTGATGGCCGGCCTGAAGGTGCCCCTGATCGCCACCATCATCGGTGAAGGCGGTTCGGGCGGCGCGCTGGCGATTGCCGTGGGCGACGTGGTGCAGATGCTGCAGTTCGCCACCTACGCGGTGATTTCGCCCGAAGGCTGCGCCTCGATCCTGTGGAAGACGGCCGAGAAGGCACCGGAAGCCGCCGAGGCGCTGGGCCTGACCGCGCACCGCCTGAAGGCGCTGGGCCTGATCGACAAGATCGTGAGCGAGCCGCTGGGCGGCGCGCACCGTGACTACAAGGGCATGGCGGCGATGCTCAAGCGCTCGCTGGCCGAGTCGTTGCGCCAGTTCCAGGGCATGAGCGTGAAGGAGTTGCAGGCCCGCCGCTACGAGCGCCTGCTCGCCTATGGCAAGTTCAAGGAAACCGGCACCCAGGACTGAACCGTCCGCCCGGCTGACCGACAAGGTCGCACAGGCCCTACAGGCCGGTGCGGCCTTTGTTGTTTCTGGCGGCGGCACGGGCGCGGCGACGATCGCCGTGGCCCTGTCGGGCGGTCGCGATTCGGTCGCGCTGCTGCATGCCGCCCGCGCGGCCGCGGCGGAGTGGGGCGTTGGCGCGCGCGTGGTGGCGCTGCATGTCCACCACGGCCTGCAGGCGGATGCCGACGACTGGGACCGCTTCTGCGCCGCGCTGTGCGCGCAGTGGCAGGTCGGCTATTTCGTGCGGCGGGTATCGGTGCAGCCCGAAGCGGGAGAGGGCGTGGAAGCGGCTGCGCGCCGCGCGCGCTATGCCGCGCTGGCGGCGATGTGCGCCGACAGCGGCGCGCGCCTGCTGCTGTTTGCCCACCACCAGGACGACCAGGTCGAGACCGTGCTGCTGCGGCTGTTCCGCGGCGCTGGAGTGGCCGGCATGGCTGGCATGCCAGCGCTGCGCCCGCTGGACGAGCGCAGCGGCGTGATGCTGCTGCGCCCCTGGCTGGATGTGGCCCGCGCCGAGATCGAGGCCTATTGCGCGGCCAACGCACTGCAGTGGGTCGACGACCCGTCCAATGCCGATGAACGCTATGCGCGCAATGCCTTGCGCGCGCACCTGCCGGCGCTGGTGGCGGCCTTTCCGGCGTTGTCGGCCAATGTGGTGCAGGCGGCCGCGCATTTCGCCCAGGCAGGCGCACTGATCGACGAACTGGCAGCCGCCTCGCTGGCGGCGCTGGCGCGCCCCGGCCGCGATGCCGACACGCTTTCCGAACTCGACCTGGCAGGGCTGCGCGCCTTGCCCGTGGCACATGCCGATGCCGTGCTGCGCTTCTGGCTGCGCGACCTCGGCGTGCGCGCGCCGTCCACCGCTCGGCTGGCGGCTATGCGCGAGCAACTGGTCACCCACGCTGGCGGCGAGCCCGCGATCGCGCATGAGGGGCTGGTCCTGCGCCGTTTCCGCGACCGCGTGCTGGCCTGCACGCCGCCACCGATCGCTGCGCCGGCACCCGTGACGCTGGACTGGCGCGGCGAGGCCCGCATCGTCGTGTCAGCCTGGCGCGGCGAACTCCATTTCTTCCGCGATGACACCTTCGGCGTGCCCGAAGCGGTGCTGCGCCAGCCCTTGCGCCTGGCCGCCCGCAGCGGCGGCGAGCGTATCGTGCTGCGTCCGGGCGGCCCGGCCCGGGCCCTGAAGCAGGCCTGCCAGGAAGCCGGCATCCCGGCCTGGCGCCGCGCCTGGCTGCCGTTGCTGTGGTCTGGCGATACGCTGGTGCTGGCCGCCGGCCTGGGCATGCACCGCCGCTGGCCGGACGCCCCGGCAGCGCCGCGCTGGTGCGTCGAATGGCATCCGCGGCCGCCGGCAGTGGCGATGCCGACGCACTGAAGCTCCCGGATCGCCGCCGGCATCACTTCCGATCTGCAGCCCGAACCCCGCTCCCGCCTTGCCTCACGGGGCTTGTTCGTGTATTTTCAAGGGCTTTGCATAATCGCTGGCGTCGACAAGAAGATGGCTCTCATCGTTCACAAATACGGCGGCACTTCGATGGGTTCCACGGAACGCATCAAGAATGTCGCCAAGCGCGTGGCCAAGTGGCACCGCGCCGGTCACCGCGTAGTCGTGGTGCCTTCGGCCATGTCGGGCGAGACCAATCGCCTGCTGGGACTCGCCAAGGAAATTTCGCCGCAGCCCAATCCGCGTGAACTGGACATGCTCGCCTCGACTGGCGAGCAGGCCAGCGTGGCACTGCTGGCCATCGCGCTGCACGGCGAAGACATCGACGCGGTCAGCTACACCGGCTGGCAAGTGCCGGTGAAGACCGACTCGGCCTATACCAAGGCCCGTATCGAATCGATCGACGACGAGCGCATCCTGGCCGACCTCGACGCCGGCCGCGTGGTCGTGATCACCGGCTTCCAGGGCATCGACGACGACGGCAACATCACCACGCTGGGCCGTGGCGGCTCGGACACCTCGGCCGTGGCCATCGCCGCCGCCATCGAGGCCGACGAGTGCCTGATCTACACCGACGTCGATGGCGTGTACACCACCGACCCGCGCGTGGTCGAAGACGCCCGCCGCCTGGACCAGATCACCTTCGAAGAAATGCTGGAAATGGCCAGCCTCGGCTCCAAGGTGCTGCAGATCCGCTCCGTGGAGTTCGCCGGCAAGTACCGCGTGAAGACCCGCGTGCTGTCGTCGCTGACCGACCCGCTTATGCCGCTCGAGCAGGAAATGCACTCGGGCACGCTGATCACTTTTGAGGAAGACTCCACCATGGAAGCAGCCGTCATCTCCGGCATCGCCTTTGCCCGTGACGAAGCCAAGATCACCGTTCTGGGCGTGCCGGACAAGCCGGGCATCGCCTACCAGATCCTGGGCCCGGTCGCCGACGCCAACATCGACGTCGACATGATCATCCAGAACCAGTCCGTCGACGGCAAGACCGACTTCACCTTCACCGTGCCGCGCGGCGAGTACCAGCGCGCGCTGGCCATCCTGAACGACGGCGTGAAGTCGCACATCGGCGCCGGCAGCGTGTCGGGCGACCCGAAGGTGTCGAAGGTATCGGTGGTGGGCGTGGGCATGCGCTCGCACGTGGGCATCGCCAGCAAGATGTTCCGCACCCTGTCGGAAGAGGGCATCAACATCCAGATGATCTCCACCTCGGAAATCAAGATCTCGGTGCTGATCGACGAGAAGTACATGGAACTGGCCGTGCGCGCGCTGCACAAGGCCTTCGAACTGGAACAGGCGTGATCCGTTCGTGAACACTTCTGGCGGGACCGCGGTTTTTGTGTTGAGTGATCGATTTTTCGTTGACCAACACGTGCGGCGCCGCTAGAATACGCGCTTCGTTGTGTGGCTCCCTCACGCAACGCAAGTTTGGGAGACGTGGCCGAGAGGTCGAAGGCACTCCCCTGCTAAGGGAGCATCCGGGCCAAAACCTGGATCGAGGGTTCGAATCCCTCCGTCTCCGCCAGAAATGGCGGCGAACCCCGGAAGATCGCGGTCTTCCGGGGTTTTGTTTTTTGCGGGTCCGGATTCCTGCTGTGCGAGCAGACACCCGCCACTTCTCTGCTGCTGCTCGTGCCGTTGCGTAGAGCGGCGCCAACGATTCCACCCTCGAAGTCCATATCGCAATCTGGCGACGAAAGAGCGCCAGTTTCTGCAGATGCTCCCGTTAAAGCCGTTGATCTGATTTCGAAGCCCACGGCCAGCGCGTGCCTGGATAACTCGCGAACGGAGTCACTATTTGCGCTTGCGGCTAGCAAGCCAGGCCACTGTCCCCCTAAACTGCCACCCCACTTAAGTTGGGTGTTTACGCGGCGATAATCAGGGCCCGTTTTTCCCCGTTTGTTATAGATTGTTAATACATATAAGAGGCTGGATTCCGAATAGAACCCCAGCCAATAAGTGCACTATTAGCATCAGTCGTTGGTGACGGCCGCTCAGCCGCATGGCTGCCATCGACATCCGGGGGGGAACAATCTTGCGCCAGACGCTTGCGCGCGCGCTGCGCCCGCTTGGACGCCTTGGGTCGCGCACCATCACCGCGGGCACCTTGCTGCTTGGCGTGATGACGACGGCTGTCGTCTATGCGTTCTGCACCGACCTGCTGGAAAAGGACGTCCGCCTGCGATTTGAGAACGATACTGGCGATGTGATCCAGCAGATCGATACACGGATCCGCCTCTATACCGATGTACTCGTGACCATGCAGGCGCTGTTCGGCGCCAGCGACCATGTCTCGCGCGGCGAGTTTCGCGATTTCGTCAGCGGCTTGAACCTGCCGCAGCGCTATCCCGGTTTCCAGACGCTGAACTACGCGCCGTACGTGCCGGCGGCCGAGATCGACGCCTTTGTCGCCCGGCAGCGCAGCGATCCGATCCTGCGCGAGGCGGGCGTGACGTTTAACGTGCGGCCCCCCGGCCGGCGGCCGGGCCATTTCGTGCTGACCTATGTCGAGCCGCTCGACATCAACCTGGCGTCGATCGGCATCGACATGGGCGCCGAGCCACGGCGCCTGGCTGCGCTTGAACGCGCGCGCGATACCGGGGAGTCAGTCAGCAGCGGGCGCCTGATCTTCAGCGAGGCAAAGAACCCGCATGTGGGCATCGCCCTGCGCCTGCCGGTGTACCGCAAGGTGCCCGACCTGGATTCCGTGGAAGCGCGCCGACGCGCCTATGTCGGCTCGGTTGGCGCGGGGATCCGGGTGGGTGACCTGCTGAAGGACCTGGTCAGCAATGAGAACCTGCGCCGGATCCGGTTCCGCGTGCATGACGCCGGAGACTTCGCGGAGGCGGCGGTCCCGTCCTCCGCCGCCAACCTGCTCTATGACAGCCTGACCGGCCTGGCGGTCGGGGAGCGCAGCCGGGGCGCTGGCGGCAGCGCAGTCCACGCCAGTGCCGCGCGTGGCGCGACGGCACTGGCGGACGGCCAGGCGGCCCCGGCCCAGCATGATCTGGTCAAGAGCGTGGTGCGGAATTTCGGCGGACGGCGCTGGGTAATCGCGTTTGCTGCCGATGCCAAGGCCATCAGTGGTCCCCAGCGCTACCTGCCGGCGCTGGTGGTGATTTCCGGCCTGATCATCAGCGTGCTGCTGGGGTGGCTGGCCTATGCGCTGTCGAGTTCGCGGGCGCGCGCCGTGGCCGTGGCCGACCAGATGACGCACAGCCTGCGCGACAGCCAGGCCGCGCTGGCCGAGGCGCAGCAGATTGCCCGCCTGGGCGACTGGCGCATCGACCTGGACAAGGACATCGCGCATTTTTCCCGGGAAATGGCGCGCCTGCTGGGCTTGCGCGGCGACAAACCGACTCCGGAAGCGCTGTTCCAGGCGATCGACGCCGGCCATTGCGCCGTGCTGCAGGAAAGGATGCGGGTAGCCCTGCAGGATCGCCAGCCGTTCGAGTTCGAGTGCCCCTACCGTTCGCGGCGCGGGCGGCGGGGCTGGCTGCACCTGATCGGCCACGCGCATGGGGCGGCGGACAGCGCCGTGCTGCGGGGCACCGCGCAGGACATCAGCCAGCGCAAGTCCGCCGAGCAGGCCAGGATGCAGGAACACCAGATTGCCCTGCACCTGGCCACCGCCACCAGCGAAACCGAGGTGCTGGAGGAGATTGTCCACACGCTGCTCGAAGGCATGGACTGGGAGGCGGGTGCCTTCTGGCCGGGCGATGACAGCCAGGGGCTGAAGCTGCCACCGGTCTACCTGGCCCGCGTCAAGGTGCTGCAGCCCTGGTTCGCCGAGCGCCCCGCAGGGCCGGCCGGCGCTGCGGTCTTGCAGGCGCCGCAATGGTATGCAAGCCGGAGCGCGATGGCCCGGCATTCGCAAGCCAGGTGGCTCGACGCGGGCGGCATCCGGACGGTGTTCGCCTTCCCGCTGAGCAGGGGGCACGTGACGCTCGGCGTGGTCGAACTCTATTCCCGCAGCAAGCGCAGCCCCGATACGCATGCGCTCGCGATGGCGGGCGGCATTGCCAATCAGACCGGGCACTTCCTGCTGCGGCGCCAGGCCGAGGAGAACCTGCGCTTCCTCGCCAATCACGATGCCCTCACCGGCCTGCCCAACCGCCTCATGTTCAAGGCCGAGTTCGAGCAGGCGCTGACCCGTGCCCGCGCGAGCGACCAGGCGCTGCATGTCATTTTCGTGGACCTGGACGAGTTCAAAGTCGTGAACGACACGATCGGCCACAACGCCGGCGACATCGTGCTGCGCGAGATGGCCGACCGGTTGCGCGGGAGTCTGGAGGAGGTGGAGCTGATCACCCGCTTCGGCGGCGATGAATTCGTCGTGCTGCTGGACCCCAAGGGCGATTCGACGCTCCTGGAGCGGACCATCGCCAGGATCCAGGCTGCGCTCGCGCCAGGCTTCGTCGTCAACGAGTCGGAGCTGCGCATGACGGCAAGCATCGGCATCAGCTCCTTCCCCGAGGACGGCAGCGACTGGCAGACCCTGCTCAAGCATGCCGACCTGGCCATGTACGGTGCCAAGCAGCTCGGCAAGAACGGCTACCAGTTCTACTGCCGGGGCATGAGCGCGTCCCTGCAGCGGCGCATCGACATGGAGACGCACCTGCACCGCGCGCTCGAGCAGAACGAATTCATCCTCTACTACCAGCCGCGCATTGCGCTCGCGTCGGGAGCGTGCACGGCGGTCGAGGCACTGATCCGCTGGCGCCACCCGGAACTGGGCCTGGTCATGCCCGGAGATTTCATTCCCTTCGCGGAGCAGAGCGGCGCCATTGTCGAGATCGGCGCCTGGGCGCTGCGCGAAGCGTGCCGGCAGAATGCCGCATGGCGCGCGCAGGGGCTGCCGCCGGTGCGTGTTTCAGTCAATCTTTCGGCACGGCAGTTTGCCGACAAGTCGCTCAGGCTGACCATTATCGATGCCCTGCGGCAAGCGGCCTTGCCTGGCAACCTGCTGGAGCTGGAACTCACCGAAAGCATGATCATGCGCGATGCCGAACAGGCTTCCAGCTGGCTCTCGCGCCTGAAGCGCACCGGCGTTCGATTGGCGATCGACGACTTCGGCACCGGCTATTCCTCACTTGCCTACCTGAGCCGCTTCCCGATCGATACGGTCAAGATCGACCGTAGCTTCGTCCGCTACGTACCGGAAAGCCGCAGCGACACGCAGATTACCAGCGCGGTGATCGGGCTCGGCCACCGGCTCGGCCTGGAAGTGGTCGCCGAAGGCGTGGAGAACGAGGTGCAACTCGAATTCCTGCGCCGCGAAGGCTGCGACGAGGTGCAGGGCTACTACTTCAGCCATCCGCTGCCGCCGGCGAAGATCACTGCCTTCCTCGCCAGCCGCATGGAGAACGGCCCCGCTATCGAGCACGGGCCGCAACCGCTGCGCGCCTGACTGCCGGCAATCCGGCGCGCGCTTATGCAAGTCCAATAAAAGGCAGTCAAATAAAAATGGGAGCATGAATCATGCAGGTCCGTACTATTGAAATCATGTGGCAGGCCATCGACGCCCTGGACTTTTCCAGGATGAAGGCCAAGCTGCTGCACCAGAAGTATGCGCACTGGTCGCCAGAATCGCTGGAGCAGGCGGAGAGCGGCTACCGGCAATTCCTCAAGCTGGCGGCGAAGCATCCGGACACGCCCGCCGTCCCCAGCGAGCAGGTGGATGCCTTCTGGCATGCCCACATCCTGGACACCAGGCGCTATGCCAGCGATTGCGAGCGCATCTTCGGCTATGTCCTTCACCACGACCCCTACGTTGGCATCGATGGCCCGGAGGATGAGGCCCGCCTCCTGCAAATGGCCGCGGCGAGCGATGCGCTGAGCATGCGCGAATTCGGCAGCCCGCTGACGTCTGCCGCATATTGTGCCCGGGCAGCAGCTGACGAGGCCGCGTACTGTGCGCGCATGGCGAAGGCGGAAGAACCCGCGTACTGCGCGCGCATGGCGAAGGCGGAGGAGCCCGCGTACTGTGCACGGATGGCCAAGGCGGAAGAACCGGCGTACTGCGCACGCATGGCGAAGGCGGAGGAGCCGGCGTACTGCGCCCGCATGGCCAGGGCGGACGATCCCGCGTACTGCGCCCGCATGGCCAAGGCCGGTGCCCCCGCATACTGCGCACTGGCTTCGCCCCAGCCCGCGGCCTGCTGAAGGCCTGGCATTCGTGGCCGGGCGGGTGTCGTCGACCTGGCCACGTTGCCCACGCTGGCACTATCGGTTGCCGCGCGGCATAGGTGCTGCATCGCGCATTGGCCGCGGCATCGATGAAATGAAAAATTTCATTTCTGAAATCCGATAGGCTGGCCTCGGAAGAAAATCCTCCACTAAATCAAAGGGATGGGGCCTGAATCGGCCGTGGCCCGCTTCTTGCGGCAGCAGGCCGGGATGGGCGCGTATTTCATCGCGCCTGCAAACCTGCCGTCGCCCTGGCCATCGCGCTGCGTCGCGGGCAGGCGAACCTGGTCTTGAAGAGGAAGGCACCACGATGTACTACGGAAGAAACGGAGCCCGCGGGCACAGCCGCGAGCTTGCCGGAGATGGCGATCAGCCGCTTGCCGGCCAGAATCGAAGCGAGCATGGCGATCGGGACCAGCCGTCGCCAAAGCGAGCCAACTGGGCATGGGCCGCTGCATCGGCGCACTATGACTGGATGGACTCGCACGCCCCATTTGCCCATTACGACTAGCGGCCCGGGCAAGCCTTGCGCCCGTGCTGCATCCCTGATCACCTGACCCTGCCGTGGCGGTTGCGCACGGCTGGTTCGTTTCCCTGCGCCCCATGGACTACGCTCCTATCCGTTCCCTGCTGATTGCCAACCGTTCCGAGATCGCGATCCGCGTGATGCGCGCCGCCGCCGAGATGAATGTGCGCACGGTGGCGATCTATTCGAAGGAAGACCGCCTCGCGCTCCATCGCTTCAAGTCCGATGAGAGCTACCTGGTCGGCGAAGGCAAGAAGCCGCTGGCGGCTTACCTCGACATCGACGATATCCTGCGCATTGCCAGGCAGGCAAAGGTCGACGCCATTCATCCGGGCTATGGCTTCCTCTCGGAAAACCCGGACTTCGCGCAGGCCGTGATCGACGCGGGAATCCGCTGGATCGGCCCGTCGCCCGAGGTCATGCGCAAGCTTGGCAACAAGGTGGCGGCGCGCAACGCGGCGATCGAGGCGGGCGTGCCGGTAATGCCGGCAACTGATCCGCTGCCGCATGACCTGGATACGTGCAAGCGCCTGGCCGCCGGCGTCGGCTATCCGCTGATGCTCAAGGCAAGCTGGGGCGGCGGCGGACGCGGCATGCGGGTCCTGGAAAGCGAGCAGGACCTTGAGGGGGCGCTCGCCGCGGCGCGGCGCGAGGCGCTGGCTGCGTTCGGCAATGACGAGGTCTATGTCGAAAAGCTGGTGCGCAACGCGCGCCATGTCGAAGTGCAGGTGCTCGGCGACACGCACGGCAACCTCGTGCATCTCTATGAGCGCGACTGTACCGTGCAGCGGCGCAACCAGAAGGTGGTGGAGCGGGCGCCCGCGCCGTATCTCGACGATGCCGGCCGGGCCGCGCTGTGCGAATCGGCCCTGCGGCTGATGCGCGCGGTCGGCTACACCCATGCCGGTACGGTCGAATTCCTGATGGATGCCGATTCCGGCCAGTTCTACTTCATCGAGGTCAATCCGCGCATCCAGGTCGAACACACGGTCACGGAGATGGTCACTGGGATCGATATCGTCAAGGCGCAGATCCGCGTGACGGAGGGCGGCCATATCGGCATGACCGAGAACACGCGCAATGAAAACGGCGAGATCGTCGTGCGCGCCGCGGGCGTGCCGGTGCAGGAAGCGATTTCGCTCAACGGTCACGCGCTGCAATGCCGGATCACCACCGAGGACCCGGAGAACGGCTTCCTGCCGGACTATGGCCGCCTCACCGCCTACCGCAGCGCGGCCGGCTTCGGCGTGCGCCTGGACGCCGGCACTGCCTACGGCGGCGCGGTGATCACGCCGTACTACGATTCGCTGCTGGTCAAGGTCACCACCTGGGCGCCGACCGCGCCCGAATCGATCCGGCGCATGGACCGTGCGCTGCGCGAGTTCCGCATTCGCGGCGTCGCGTCCAACCTGCAGTTCCTCGAGAACGTCATCAACCATCCCGCGTTCCGGTCCGGCGATGTCACCACGCGCTTTATCGACCTGACGCCGGAACTGCTGGCCTTCACCAAGCGCCTGGACCGCGCCACCAAGCTGCTGCGTTACCTGGGCGAGGTCAGCGTCAACGGGCACCCGGAGATGAGCGGCCGCACGCTGCCATCGCTGCCGCTGCCCACACCGGTCCTGCCCGCCTTCGACACCAGCGGTGCGCTGCCCTACGGTACGCGCGACCGGCTGCGCGAGCTGGGCGCGGAGAAGTTCTCGCGCTGGATGCTGGAGCAGAAGCAGGTGCTGCTGACTGACACCACCATGCGCGACGCGCACCAGTCGCTGTTCGCCACGCGCATGCGCACCGCCGACATGCTGCCGATCGCGCCGTTCTATGCGCGCGAACTGTCGCAGCTGTTTTCGCTGGAGTGCTGGGGTGGCGCCACCTTCGACGTGGCGCTGCGCTTCCTCAAGGAAGACCCGTGGCAGCGCCTTGAGCAACTGCGCGAGCGCGTGCCCAACGTGCTGTTCCAGATGCTGCTGCGCGGCTCCAACGCGGTCGGCTACACCAATTATGCCGACAACGTGGTGCGCTTCTTCGTGCGCCAGGCGGCCAGCGCCGGCGTGGATGTGTTCCGCGTGTTCGATTCACTGAACTGGGTGCGCAACATGCGGGTCGCGATCGACGCCGTCGGCGAGAGCGGCGCGCTGTGCGAAGGCGCGATCTGCTATACCGGCGACCTGTTCGACAAGTCGCGCGCCAAATACGACCTGAAGTACTACGTCGGCATCGCGCGCGAGCTGAAGCAGGCCGGCGTGCATGTGCTGGGCATCAAGGACATGGCAGGCATCTGCCGTCCGCAGGCCGCGGCGGCACTGGTCAGGGCGCTCAAGGAAGAGACCGGGCTGCCGGTGCATTTCCATACCCACGACACCAGCGGCATCTCGGCCGCTTCGGCGCTGGCCGCGATCGAGGCCGGCTGCGATGCGGTCGACGGCGCGCTCGACGCCATGAGCGGGCTGACCTCGCAACCCAACCTGTCGAGCATCGCCGCGGCCCTGGCCGGCAGCGAGCGCGATCCCGGCCTCAGCCTGGAGCGCCTGCACGAAGCGTCGATGTACTGGGAAGGGGTGCGCCGCTTCTACGCGCCGTTCGAATCCGAAATCCGCGCCGGCACCGCCGACGTGTACCGCCACGAGATGCCCGGCGGCCAGTACACCAACCTGCGCGAGCAGGCGCGCTCGCTCGGCATCGAGCATCGCTGGACCGAGGTGTCGCGTGCCTATGCCGAGGTCAACCAGATGTTCGGCGACATCGTCAAGGTGACGCCGACATCCAAGGTGGTCGGCGACCTGGCATTGATGATGGTGGCCAACGACCTGAGCGCCGCCGACGTGTGCGATCCGGCCAAGGAAACCGCCTTCCCTGAATCGGTGGTGTCGCTGTTCAAGGGCGAACTGGGCTTTCCGCCCGACGGCTTCCCCGCGGCACTGTCGCGCAAGGTGCTGCGCGGCGAGCCGCCCGTGCCGTACCGGCCCGGCGACCAAATCCCGCCGGTTGACCTCGACGCGGCGCGCGTCGCGGGTGAAGCAGCGTGCGAACAGCCGCTCGACGACCGCCAGCTGGCTTCGTACCTGATGTACCCGAAGCAGGCCGGCGAGTACCACGCGCATGTGCGCAACTACAGCGACACCTCGGTGGTACCCACGCCGGCATACCTGTACGGCTTGCAGCCGCAGGAAGAAGTGGCCATCGACATCGCCGCCGGCAAGACCCTGCTGGTCTCGCTGCAAGGCACGCACCCCGATGCCGAAGAGGGTGTCATCAAGGTCCAGTTCGAGCTGAACGGGCAGTCGCGCACCACGCTGGTCGAGCAGCGCAGCACCACGCAAGCGGCGGCGAAGCGCCACAGCCGTCCGGTTGCCGAGCCCGACAACCCGCTGCATGTCGCTGCGCCCATGCCTGGCTCGATCGTGACGGTGGCGGTGCAGCCAGGGCAGCGCGTGGCCGCGGGCACGACGCTGTTGGCGCTGGAGGCGATGAAGATGGAGACCCATATCGCGGCGGAGCGGGACTGCGAAATCGCCGCAGTCCATGTTCAGCAGGGCGATCGCGTGGCGGCGAAGGATCTGCTGATTGAACTGAAGAATTGACGCTGGCTGGCAGGCGCAGGCTCCGATTCGCATCCCGCGGCGAACCGTCCGCCACTTCCACCACGCCGTGCAGACAGATTCCCGGCTACGTGCAGTTGTCCCGGTACGCCTGCTGCAGTTGCTTGCGCGTCTTGTCGCGTTCGATCTTGGGGATGGTGCGGCCTTGCGCGTTCTGGGTGGCAGGGCCGGATGATTGATAGGAGCGCTTCTTGGAGGTGGCGTTGTATTGCTCCTTCAGGGCTTCGCACTTGGCGCGCGCGGCATCGTCAGGATCGGGCGAGGCGGCTGACGGGGGGCGATAGGGACTGGCCCCGCCTTGCACCGCTTCCGATATGGCGCCGGCGGCACCGTCTGCCGGTGCGGGCTGCGCCAGGGCAGGCGAGGCCCACGCCAGGGCCAGCAGGCCGGTTGCCAGGCATCTCGTCGATATCGGCATCTTGTCTCTCCCCGGTGCAAAGGCATTCCGCTGGGCGCGGGAACCCTGTCGGACTACAGGCTGGCTTGCCAGACCATCATACGTCCCATTACCGGGATTGTCAGAAGCGAATGACCCGGGCGGTTCTTCCCCGTAGTCAGATCGGGAGCGCGGTGCGGCAAGCAGGCAGCATTGCATTGCAGCATCCGAGGGGTTTCGCGGCACCCCGACCAGGGCGTTCCAGGGCCGGCTGATCCACTTCTTTCTTTGATCCGGCGGGGCGGCACCCTCTATAGTCGATGTATGCCAAGGAGATGCCCCCCATGGAGCCTCAGAACCTGACTCCCGCCGCGCAGCGCGACGCCGACAAGGCACCCGGGTGGTTGCGCTGGCTCCCCGGGGTCCAGATGCTGAAGTCATACCAGCCGGGCTGGCTGCCGAACGACCTCGCCGGCGGGCTGGTGCTGACCACCATGCTGGTGCCGGTCGGCATCGCCTACGCGGAGGCCTCCGGCGTGCCCGGTGTCTACGGGCTCTACGCCACCATGATCCCGATGCTGGTGTATGCCGTGTTCGGCCCGAGCCGGATCCTTGTGCTGGGGCCGGATTCGGCCCTGGCCGCGCCGATCCTGGCTGTGGTGCTGCAGGTCTCCGGCGGCGATCCGGCGCGCGCCATCATGGTGGCCAGCATGATGGCAATCGTCTCGGGCGTGGTCTGCATCGTGATGGGGCTGTTGCGGCTGGGGTTCATTACCGAGTTGCTGTCCAAGCCGATCCGCTATGGCTACATGAACGGGATCGCGCTCGCGGTGCTGGTCAGCCAGTTGCCCAAGCTGTTCGCCATCTCGATCGAGGACGCCGGCCCGCTGCGGGAGATAATCAGCCTCGGCCGGGCGATCCTGGCCGGCGAGACCAACTGGTACAGCTTTGCGGTCGGCGCGGGCAGCCTGGTGCTGATCCTGTTCCTGAAGCGCTTCGAGCGCATTCCCGGCATCCTGATCGCGGTGATCATTGCCACGCTGGCCGTCAGCGGGCTCCACCTGGACCAGTCCGGCGTGAAGGTGCTGGGCCAGATCCCGCAAGGCTTGCCGGCCTTTGTCGTGCCCTGGGTGAGCGATGCGGACCTGGTGAAGATCCTGCTGGGCGGGTGTGCCGTTGCGCTGATCTCGTTCGCGGATACCAGCGTGCTGTCGCGCACCTTTGCCGCGCGCACCAACACCCGCGTCGACCCGAACCAGGAGATGGTCGGGCTGGGCGCCGCCAACCTGGCCGCGGGCTTCTTCCAGGGCTTTCCGATCAGCAGCAGCTCGTCCCGTACGCCGGTGGCCGAAGCCGCGGGCGCGAAGACCCAGCTTACCGGCGTGTTGGGTGCGCTGGCCGTGGCGGCGCTGCTGATGTTCGCGCCCAACCTGCTGCAGTACCTGCCAAACAGCGCGCTGGCCGCGGTGGTGATCGCGGCGGCCATCGGCCTGTTCGAGGTGAATGACCTGAAGCGCATCTACCGGATCCAGCAGTGGGAGTTCTGGCTTTCCATGGTGTGCTTTGCCGCGGTGGCGGTGTTCGGGGCCATCCAGGGGATCATCCTGGCCGTGGTCATCGCCGTTATTGAGTTCCTGTGGGACGGCTGGCGGCCGCACTATGCCGTGCTCGGCCGCGTCGAAGGCCTGCGCGGCTACCACGACATGCAACGCTACCCGCATGCGCAGCGCATCGACGGCCTGGTGCTGTTCCGCTGGGATGCGCCGCTGTTCTTCGCCAATGCCGAACTGTTCCAGGAGCGGCTGATGGAAGCGATCGATGCATCGCCGACACCCGTGCGCAGGGTCGTAGTGGCGGCCGAACCGGTGACCAGTGTCGATGTCACCTCGGCCGACATGCTGCGCGAACTGAGCCGCACCCTGGACGCGCGCGGCATTGCGCTGCATTTCGCCGAGATGAAGGATCCGGTGCGTGACAAGCTCAAGCGCTTCGAGCTGATGGAAGCGATTGGCGACAAGAATTTCCATCCGACCGTTGGCAGTGCGGTGGATGACTACCTTGGACTTGACGACGGCCCGGCCGGCACGGGCAGCGGAAGTGCGCCTGCGGCGCAGGCCGGCCAGTGAAAAGACCTGCGCCGCATGCTTCGTTGCCGGCGCTGGGCTTACGAGAGCCGCCGGCCGAGCGTCTCCGGCACCATGGCCAACCCGAGCAGCGAGACCAGGCCGCAGCCGATCAGGTAGAAGGCCGGCGCATTGGGGCTGCCTGTCAGGTGGATCAGCACGGTCGAGAACAATTGGGCAAAGCCGCCGAATATCGCAATCGCCACATAGTAGGTCACGGACATGCCGGTGGCCCGCAGGCGCTGCGGCAATACCTCGCTCACCAGCACCAGCGTGGCGGGTGAAGTCATGGCCATGGGGATGGCCAGGCACCCGACCACCACCAGCAGGCAAGTCAATGACGGATAGGTGTTGAGCACGAAAAAGGCTGGATAGGCCATCAGCAGCAACACCACGCGCGACCACCACACCATGGTGCGGCGCCCGACGCGGTCGCACATCCAGCCGGCGATCGGACCGAACACCACCATCATGGCCGCGGCCACGAAGCCGGCCCAGACCGCCTCCCCGCGCGGGATATGCAGCTGGAAGGTGGCGTAGTTCGGCAGATAGTAGGCGATCAGGTGTACCGCCGCGGCGAGGCCGGTCATCAGGAGCACGCTGGCCACTAGCTCACGCCAGTGCTGGCGCATCAGCTGCCATCCGCCGGCAGCGGCCTTCTTGCGCGGCGGCGGCACCAGCGTTTCCTCCAGGCGCCGGCGGATCAGCTGGCCGATGGGGATTACCAGGATGCCGAGCAGGAATGCAGCGCGCCAGCCCCAATGCTCGAGGGCATCGGCGCTGAGCGTATGGCTGAGCGAGAGCGCCACCAGCGCTGCGAACACGGCGGCAATACCCTGGCTGGCCGTCTGCCAGCTGGTGTAGAAGCCGCGCGAGCGTTCGTCCGCGTACTCCAGCAGCATGGCGCTGGCCGAGCCCATCTCACCGCCGATCGCAAAGCCCTGCAGCAGGCGTGCGAGGATCATCAGGACCGGGGCCAGGTAGCCGATCTGTGCATAGGTCGGCGTCACCACGAGGATCAGGGCGCTGAACGCCATCAGCCACATCGACAGCAGCACAGCGGGCTTGCGGCCATGGCGGTCGGCGTATGCGCCGATCACCAGTCCGCCCAGGGGCCGCATCAGGTAGCCCGCGCCAAAGGTGCCGAACGACAGTAGCAACTGGCCGAGCGGATTGCCGACAGGAAAATAGAGGGGAATGATCAGGGTGGCGAAGAAGTTGTACACCCCCGAGTCGTATAACTCCAGGGCACCGCCGATGGTGATGGCGGTGACCGCAGAAGCCTTGGACATGGGCTTGGGGTTGTCCTCGGCCGGCGCGGGCGTGGATATTGGCGACACCATGGTGGTGGTGGGATCGAGGGGCAAAGCTGTCTCCTGGCGCGGCCGTTGCCGGTACGGGTGCGGGCAAGAAGCCGCCGCGCGCTGTTGTTAGTCTGATGAAGTGAGTCGGTGGAGGCGGGCCGGCGGCCTGGCGTCGCCGGGCCGTGCTGCCTTATTCCAGCCGGAACCCGGTCTGCTTGATGGCGAGCGCCCATTTCTTCTGCTCGGCCGCCATGAAGCTGGCAAACTGGTCTGGGGAACTCTGGCTGGCGGGCTCATAACCCCTGCTGACGAGTTGCTGGCGCACGCCAGGCGCATTCAGGGCCTTCTCGATCTCCTTGCCGAGCAGCGCGACGATTTCCTTCGGCGTGCCGGCGGGTGCCACCAGGCCATACCATTCGCTGGCCTCGATACCGGGGAAGCCCGCCTCCGCCATGGTCGGCACATCCGGGAACAACGGCAGCCGCTGCTTGCTGGCCACGGCGATGCCCTTGAGTTGGCCGCCCTTGACGAACGGCATCACCGCCGGCACGCCGTGGAACATCATCTGGATGTGGCCTCCGACCATGTCGGTCAGCGCCTGCGGTCCGCCCTTGTAGGGCGCGTGCACGACATTGATATGGGCGGTCTCCTTGAACACCTCGGTGATCACGTTCTGCTGGGTGCCCGGGCCGACCGATGCATAGCTGAGCTTGCCGGGCTCCGCCTTGGCGCGTGCCACCAGGTCCTTGACAGAGCCGCCCACGGACGGGTGGATTACCAGCATGTACGGCGAGCTTGCCATCAGCCCCAGCGGCGCGAAGTCCTTGCCCATGTCGAAGGGCAGGTTCTTGTGCAGGCCGGCGTTGATCGCCATCGGTGCGCTGGCGACCAGCAGCGTGTAGCCATCCGGTGCCGCCTTGGCGCCCATGCCGGCGCCGATATTGCCGGTTGCCCCGGGCCGGTTGTCGACCACGACTTGCTGGCCCAGGCTGGCTGTCATCTTCTCGGCCACCGTGCGGGTGACGGCATCGACGCCGCCGCCCGCCGGCCAGGGTACGATGATGCGGATCGGGCGGTTGGGGTATCCGCCTTGTGCCAGCGCGCCGGTGGCGCAGGCGGCCAGTGCGATCGCGCCCAGGGTACGGCCAAAGCGGTTCAGTACGGATTTCATCTGTTGTCTCCTCGCTGTCTCTGGCGGGCCCCGTGCGGGTGGCGGGGCCTACGCTGTTTCAGTCTTTGGTTTATGCCGCTTCAGTAGCCTTGGTCTGTCCCGGCTTTGCGCTTCCTTGCTGCCATTGCGCCATCAGCCGCTCCCAGCGCGTGCGGGTGGCCGCCAGGTTGCGCGCCTTGACGTGGCCGTAGCCGCGGATTTCCTGCGGCAGCCGGGCAATCTCCAGCGCCAGGTCAAGGTTTTGCGCGGAAAGTGCCGGCAGCAAGGCTTCCACGCTGCGCCGGAATTCACCGATCAAAGCCCGCTCTTCCTTGCGCTCCAGGGTGTAGCCGAAGGGGTCGAATGCCGTGCCGCGCAGTCCCTTGAACCGGGCCAGTACGCCGAACGCGCTGCGCATCCACGGGCCATAGGCGCCTTTCACCAGTTCGCCGGCCTGGTTCTTCCGCGCAAACAGGGGAGGGGCCAGGTGATGGACCAGCCGGACCTTGCCTTCGAACATCGACGCAATCTGCTGGCGGAATGCGGCGCCGGTATGCAGGCGAGCCACCTCATATTCGTCTTTATAGGCCATCAGCTTGAACAGCGAGCGGGCCACGGCTTCGGTCAGGCGGGTGCCGCCGACGACCGATTCCGCCGCCTTCACGCGGCCCACTAACGACTCGTATTGCGCCGCATAGGCCCGGTTCTGGTAGCCGGCCAGGAAGTCGGCATGCTTCGTCATCAGTTCCCCGACCGGCACCTTGCGCACGAACTGGATCACCTGCGAGCCGGCCGGCAGCGCGGGTATCTTCGACATATCGTGGGCGCACAGCCGGCCCCATTCGAAGGCCGCCTTGTTGCTGTCGACCTGCACGCCGTTGAGCTCGATGGCGCGCATCAGCGCGGCGTGCGACAGCGGCACCTTGCCTTTCTGCCAGGCATAGCCGAGCAGCAGCAGGTTGGCGAAGATCGACTGGCCGAGCAGCTGCTTCGCCACCTGTTCGGCGTCGAAGCTGGCGAGCTGGCCTTCGCCGACGGACTGCGCGATCCGCGCCACGGCCTCGCCGGTCTGCGGATCCCAGTCGGGATTGCGGACAAAGGCCGCGGTCGGGGTGAGATGGCTGTTCAGCACCACATAGGTCCGCGCCGGCGACATCGCGGCCAGCGAGGTCTTGCCGGCTGCGACCACGGTATCGCAGGCGATCACCAGGTCGGCCATGGCCATGTCGACGCGGCTCGCATGCAGGGCGTCCGGGCTGGCGGCGATCTGGATGTGGCTCCAGGTGGCCCCACCCATCTGCGCCATGCCGGTCGCATCCTGGGTGATCACGCCCTTGCCCTCCAGGTGGGCGGCCATGCCCAGCACGCCGCCGATGGTGACGATGCCGGTGCCGCCGATCCCCGCCACCACGATGCGCTGCGGCTTGCCGGCATCCGGCAGCGTGGGCATCGGGATGGCCGGAGGCGTGGCGCGGCCGCTCGCGGTGGCGGCGGGCTTCTTCAGTTGGCCGCCTTCGACCGTGACAAAGCTCGGGCAGAAGCCCTTGGTGCAGGAGAAGTCCTTGTTGCAGGTATCCTGGTTGACCTTGCGCTTGCGGCCGAAGTCGGTTTCCACCGGCTGCACGGCCAGGCAATTGCTTTGCACGGAGCAGTCGCCGCAGCCTTCGCACACCAGCTCGTTGATGACCACGCGCTTCGCCGGATCGACCATGGTGCCGCGCTTGCGCTCGCGGCGCTTCTTGGTGGCGCAGGCCTGGTCGTAGATGATCACGGTCACGCCGGACACCTCGCGCAGCTCGCGCTGCACGGTATCGAGCTCGTCGCGGTGGCGCACGGTGACGCCGGCGGCGAGGTTGTCGACACCCTTGTACTTGCCCGGTTCGTCCGTGACCACGACGATCTGCCGCGCGCCTTCGGCGCCCAGTTCGCGCGTCATCGCCGGCACGTCGAGCTGGCCGTCCACCGGCTGGCCGCCGGTCATGGCCACGGCGCTGTTGAACAGGATCTTGTAGGTCAGGTTCACGCCGGCGTGGATCGACTGGCGTACCGCCAGCAGGCCGGAGTGGTTGTAGGTGCCGTCGCCCAGGTTGGCGAACATGTGGGTGCGCTTGCTGAAGGGCGCCTGGCCCATCCAGTGCACGCCTTCGCCGCCCATCTGCGACCACGAGGTGGTCGAGCGGTCCATCCACACCACCATGCCGTGGCAGCCGATGCCGGCGGTCGCGACCGAGCCCTCCGGCACCTGGGTGCTGGTGTTGTGCGGGCAGCCCGGGCAGAACCACGGCAGGCGATCGGTGGCGCGCGTATCGCCCTGGCCGGTGGCGCGTTCCTTCGCTTCGATTTCCTGCAGGCGCACGTCCATGCGCGCGGCCACGTCGGCCGGCACGCCCAGCGCCTTGAGCCGCTGCGCGATGGCCTTGGCCACCAGCGCGGGCGAGAGATCGGCCTTGGCGCGCAGCAGCCAGTCCTCGGCGGGCTTGCGGTGGCTCCATTCGCCGCCGGCGCCGTCGGTGTGGTGGTACTTGCCGAAGACGGCCGGGCGGGCGGCGGGCGGGTAGTGGTACAGCTCGTCCTTGAGCTGCTGCTCGATGACGGGACGCTTTTCCTCGACCACCAGGATTTCGCGCAGCCCGCGCGCAAAGTCGCGCACGCTGTCGGGCTCCAGCGGCCAAACCACGCTGACCTTGTGCAGCCGGATGCCGAGCGCGCGGCAGGTGGCGTCATCCAGCCCGAGGTCGAGCAGGGCCTGGCGCGTGTCGCTGTAGGCCTTGCCGCTGGCGATGATGCCGAGGCGGTCGCCGGATCCCTCGATCACGTTGCGGTTCAGGCGGTTGGCACGCACATAGGCGAGCGCGGCCGGCCACTTGAACTCCATCATGCGCGCCTCGGCCGCGAGCGGATCGTCGGGCCAGCGGATATGCAGTCCGCCCTCGGGCAGGGCGAAGTCTTCCGGCAACACGATGCGCACGCGATCCGAGTCGGTGGTCACCGAGGCGCCCGATTCCACCACCTCCTGCACGGTCTTCATGCCGGCCCACAGCCCGCTGAAGCGGCTCATGGCGAGGGCATGCACGCCGAGATCGAGGATGTCCTGCACATTGGACGGGAAGAACACCGGCAGCCCGCACGCCATGAAGGTGTGGTCGCTCTGGTGGGCCAGCGTGCTGCTCTTGGAGACATGGTCATCGCCGGCGAGCGCGATCACGCCACCCAGCGGCGAGGTGCCGGCGAGGTTGGCATGCTTGAGCGCATCGCCGCTGCGGTCGACGCCGGGACCCTTGCCATACCAGATGCCGAACACGCCGTCGTAGCGCTTGCTGGCGGCATCGAACTCCAGTTGCTGCGAGCCCCAGACCGCCGTGACGCCGAGTTCCTCGTTGACGCCGGGTTTGAAGACCACGTGGTTATCGGCAAGATGCTTCTTTGCCTGCCACAGCGCCTGGTCATAGGTCCCCAGGGGTGAACCGCGGTAGCCGGAAATAAAGGCGGCGGTGTTGTGGCCGGCCGCGGCATCGCGCTTGCGCTGCAACAGCGGCAGGCGTACCAGCGCCTGCACGCCGCTCATGTAGGCACGGCCGGAGTCCAGCGCGTACTTGTCGTCGATCGACACGGCTTGCATCGCCTGCCGGGCCGCGTCGGGGAGGATTGGAGCATTCATAAGGGCGGTTTTCAGGCAAACAGGGTTGAACGGGGCCTGCCGGCGTGCCTTGGCACCCGGATTCCAGGCAATACAGGTGATGGAAGCGGCGCTAGCCGGGGAGGGGGATGCCGAGTTCGCGGCCTAGCGCATCCAGTTCCCGCACGACCGCGTCGGGCAGGGCGATGCCTTGCTCGCGGCCTTCGCGTTCGAGCGCTTCGCCTCGGTGTCCGGGGAGCCGGGCATCGGCGCCGCCGGCGGCAAGATAATTGCCGGTCCACTGCGCCATGTAGTCGGCGAACAGGTCCTTGCCGGCAAAGGCGTCCGGCTTTACCAGCCAGACAAAACCGCCTTGGCGGCCGACCGCGCCGGCGCCTGCGACGGTGTTGCGTGCGGGAGAAAGCGAGTCTGCGGTGGCGGCCATGGCACCGGCCAGGCACTCCACCATCATGGCGATGCCGATGCCTTTGTGCCCGCCGGTGGGCAGCAGCGAGCCTTCCAGCGCGCGTTGCGCATCGGTGGTCGGATGGCCGTCGGCGTCTAGCGCCCAGTCATCGGGAATCGGCTTGCCTTCACGGGCGGCCAGCAGGATATGGCCGCGGGCGGCGACGCTGCAGGCGACGTCGAACACGATCGGCGCCGCGCCCGGCAACGGGCAGCCGAAGGCGATGGGGTTGTGCCCGATCGCGGCGCGGGCAAATCCTTCCATGCCCAGCACGGGCGGCGTGCGCTGTCCGACCATGCAGAAGGCACCCGCCTCGGCAGCCAGCAGCGCCGGGATGCCCAGCGCGCCGAGATGGCCGCACGATTGCACCGCAACCAGCACGGACGCGCACGATTGCAGCGCCTCCAGCCCCAGTTGCACGGCGCGCGGGCCCGCGATCTGGCCCATGGCGCCGTCGGCGTCCAGCACGATGCCGCCCGGAAAGGCCTTGTGCGACATCTCGGGGCGCGGGTTGAAATCGCCGGCACGCAGGCGTTCGACATAGGAGGGGACCCGCGTCAGGCCATGCGTCTTGTAGCCACGCAGTTCGCTGCGCACCAGTGCGGCCGCGGCTTCGGTAGCCTGGTCTGGCGCCACGCCGCACGACTCGAACACGGCGGCGGTCCAGCGCGCAAGGCGGTCGGTTTTCCAGCGGATACTCATGTGGATTTCTCCCGCACGATCATCAGGCGCTCCGCGAACGGGGCGGCATAGATCGACTGGTAGTAGAGCGGCTGGTCGCGCAGCGTGTAGCCACGTAACTCCATGATGAATGCCGGCGCTTCCGGGTCGAGCCCGAGTTCCTGCGCGGCCGCGGCCGGGGCCGGGCCAAAGCGGATCCACTGGTCCACGCGCAGCGTCGGCAGCGACAGGCGCTGGCCGATCAGCTCGCGCAGGTTCTTCTCCAGGGCATCGCGGTCCAGCCCGCCAAGTTGCGCAAAGTCTTCCTCGCGCAGCCAGAACTCGCTGTAGAGGTCGAAGCGGCCACCGACGCTGATCACGCGCTCGATGCGCACGTAGCCGTCACCGGCGAGGAACTCCGACCACGGTCCCTTGCGCTTGATACGCTTTACCGAGCGCGCGTGGACGTAGGACGGCAGCTCGTTGCCCTGTTCATCGCGAAAGCGCAGGTAACGGACATCCGCCGGCGCAACGCGCGTCCCGGAGACAAAGGTGCCCCGTCCCTGTTCGCGCGTGATCAGTCCGGAGTGCGTCAGCCGCGCCAATGCCTTCTGGATCGTGCCGACGCTGACCCCATGGAAGCTGGCGAGCTCGCCCTCGGAGGGCAGGCGGTCGCCCTCGCGCAGCGCGCCGGATTCGATGGAGTGGATGATCGCGTCGGAGACGCTGCGAAGTTTGGTCATGGTTGTTCAGAGGCTCAGTGCGAATCGACTGACCGCGGTCTCCCGGATATCGAGCACCTCGCTGGTCAGCCGCGTGCCGGATGCGACGTCCATCGCATAACCAAACAGCTGCTCGCCGAGGTCGGAGATCTTGTCCCCGTTCTGCAGGACTCCGCTGACGTCGAAGTCAATGTTGTCGGCCATGGTGTGCAGGGTATTGACGTTGCCGCACACCTTGACGGTCGGTGCCACCATGCTGCCGATGGGGTTGCCCACCCCCGTGCCGAAGAAGGTGAGCTGGCATCCGCCGGCGGCCAGCGCAGTGAGATTTTCCACTGCCGCGGCCGGCGCGTCCATGAAATGCAGCCCCTTCTTCTGCGGCGCCTCGCCGTAGCGCAGCACGCCCACCAGTGGGCTGGTGCCGGCCTTGGCCATGGCGCCCAGCGCCTTTTCCTCGACCGTGGTCAGGCCGCCGCGCTTGTTGTCGGGCGAAGGCTGGTCCTCGCGCATGTCGACGCCGCGCGAGATCGCCAGGTTTTCCATGTTGCGCACCGCCGTGACAAAGGCCTCGCGCACCCGGCCATCGGCCGCGCGCTCGGCGAACAGATGCTCGGCGCCGATGAACTCCGAGGTTTCGGAAATGATCACGGTGCCGCCGCCGGCGATCACCATGTCCGCCATGCGGCCGATCACCGGATTGCAGCTCAGCCCGGAAGTGGTGTCAGAACCGCCGCACTCGACGCCGATCACCAGCGACGACACCGGGCACGGCACGCGGCGCGCCTTCGACGCCGCCAGCGAGAGCCGGCTGGCCTTGCGCGTGCCTTCGGCAATGCATGCAACCGTGCCGTCGGGCTGCAGGTGCACGCATTCGACCGGCTTGCCGGTGCTGCGGATGCGGCGTGCGACCTCTTCCGTCGACGATTCTTCCAGGCCCACCAGCAGCACCGCGGCGATATTGGGATTGCGGCCAAGGCCGGCCAGCGACTCGAACGCGAAATCCAGGTCGGCGCCGAACTGTCCGCGCACGAACAGCGTCGTGACCGGGATGCAGCCGCCTACGGTGCGGGCAATGGTGCGGGTGACCGGATTGCAGTTGTCCATCACGGAAACCACCGCGACCCAGTTGCGCACACCGACCGCGCCGTTCTCGCGCGGGTATCCGAGGAAGGTTGTTGTCATCTGCATTACCCCTTTTGCAGGTCGCCGCGGGCACGCGCCGACTCGATGTTGTGAACGTGCATGTGTTCGCCGGCGCGCACCGCGCGGCTGGCGCGGCCGATGACCTGGCCGTACTTCAGGATGGTTTCTCCCTCGACCGTGTCGGCGATGCAGATCTTGTGGCCGAACGGCACGTCTTGCAGCAGCACCAGCTTGCCTTGTCGCTCGCCTTCCAGCGCGCAGGCGTCGCCGGCCTGGCCGGCGTCCAGCAGGGTGGCCACATTGTCGGCCGGGTTCAGTACGATGGCTCGGGGCATTGATCAACTCCTGTATAGGTGTTGGGATCAAATGTAGGGAGCCTGCTGGTATCTAGTCAAGGATAAATAGGGATACTTAGCGAAAACCACTACTCCTAGAGTGAAAGTCCTATATAGAAGTTTGTTGACATCGGCCCGACCGCTGTCTATCGTCATGACAACGGCGATGTTGTTTGCGCCGGAGCATCGACGCAGTGAATCAACGGAGAAGGCGGACATGAACGTCATGTCACACAAGGAAAAGATTGCGAAGCTGCAGGCCCTGCGCGCACGCCTGGATCCCCTGGAGGACTTCGGCCTGTGGTTCTGGGCAGGCATGACCGCCGGCACCCATGCCGTCAATGCAGCACTGCATCAGGCGGGCATCACGCTGGATGACGACCGGTTCCCGACGCAACCCGGCGTCTACCTGGTGCCGCAGCCCGACGGCAGCCTGAAGCCGGCGTTCCGGCCGCTGGGCGACGTCCTGCATGTCGGTCGCCCGAAAGTGGAGGGGCCGGTGCCTGCCGATATCGCCGAGATGATGGAAGTGATGGAGCACATCGAGCACTACCGCGATCCCTGTCTGCGCGAAGGGCTGGCGCCGACCGCCGGGATTGCGCAAGGTTGCGACGCCGCGCTGCGCCGCTGCCTGGGATTGCTGGAAGCGCGCCTGGAGGGAGACCGCCATGGACATTGAGCAGCACATGGCGATGGCGCGCAGTCTCGAGGCGTCGCTGCAGAAGTGCACCAGCGTCGACTACGAGATGACTATCGAAGGCGCGATGCTGGCGGGAACGCACTGGTTGAACGCGCTACTGCACAAGGTGGGTGCGACGCCGCCGCAGGCGGATGTGTTCCATACCTACCTGCTGACGGTCAATGAATTCCGGCGGCTGGCGGTGGCGGCGGAGAAGCCGCTGCACGCCCTGGCCGCCATCGAGGATACGCGGGCGCCGTTTGTACGCGGCAACCATCCGGGTGGAGAAGCTGCCGCCGAACGGGCGCTGGAGCTGCTGTCGTTGATCCGCGCGACGGCGCTGGGCAGCGCATAGCAAGTACAGACGCAGCAAGAGACACGTCGAGAGACAGGAAAAGGAGACAACAGTGAAGGCAGTCCGTGTAGTGCCGGGCCCCGAGGGCGGCAAGGTCGAAGTGCAGGATATCCCCGTGCCGGTGGTGGCAGCGGGGCAGGTACTGGTGAGGGTGCGCGCCGCGGGCCTCAACCGTGGCGAAATCAACCAGGCGAAGGAGCTGCGCTCGGGCAACACCATCACCACCGGCGTCGAATTTGCCGGCGAGATCGCGGAAGTCGGCGAAGGCGTCAGCGGCTGGCGCAAGGGCGACCGCGTGATGGGCCATGGCCGCGGCTGCCAGGCGGAGTACGTGGTGGCCGACCCGTTGGCACTGATCCCGGTGCCGGACGGCTTGTCATGGATCGATGCCGCGGCGTTCCCCAACGTCTTTATCACCGCGCATGACGCACTGGTCACCAACGGCCGCCTGGTGGCGGGCGAGTCGGTGCTGGTCAACGGTGCCTCGGGCGGCGTGGCGATGGCGGCGATCCAGATCGCCTCGCTGATGGGCGCCCGGCCCGTGATCGCGTCCTCGCGCTCGGCGGCCAAGCTGGACAAAATCAGCCAGTTCGGCGTGGATGTCGGCATCGACGCCTCGAAGGACGACCAGGTCGAGGCGGTCTTGCAGGCCACCGACAACAAGGGCGTCGACATCATCATCGATACCGTCGGCGGCCCGGTGTTCGAGGCCAATATGAAAAGCCTGGCAATCAAGGGCCGCCTGGTGAACATCGCGCGGCTGGGCTCGGCAACCGCCCAGATCGACCTGGCACAGCTCTGGCTCAAGCGCCTGCAGCTGATCGGCGTGACCTTCCGCACCCGCACGGAACAGGAGCGGCTGGAGTGCATCCAGGCCTGCGCGCGCGACATGCTGCCGTTTTTGCGCGCGGGCCGCGTGCGGCTGCCGATCGATCGGACCTTTGCCATGACCGACATCGACGCCGCGCATGCGTACATGAAGCAAGACCAGCACGTCGGCAAGATCGTGTTGCTGGTCGACTGATTCCACAGAAAGCGATAGATAAGAGGAGACATGATGACAATCCAGATCAAGCCGCTGACCGGCTCCGTGGCTGCAGCCGTGACCGGTGTCGACCTGAACCAGCCGCTCGACGACGCCAGCTTCGAGATCCTGCACCGGGCGTTCCTGGAGCATGGCGTGCTGGTGTTCCGCGGCCAGCAACTGCAGCCGGCCGCGCAGGTCGCGTTCGCCCGGCGCTGGGGCAAGCCGGTGCAGGGCAACCCGCTGCTCAAGGGCCTGACCGAGTTCCCGGAACTGGCTCAGGTCACCAGGATCCCGAAGGAAACCGCCTCGACCGAGGCCTGGCATTCGGACTCGATCTATACCGAGGTGCCGCCGAAGATCTCGATCCTGTCGGCGGTCACCATCCCCATCGGTGGCGACACCATGTGGTGCAACCAGTACGTCTCGTACGACCGCCTGTCGCCGGCGATGCAGCGCATGATCGAAGGGCTGCGGGCCCGCTTCTCGGGGGCGCGGCTGGCCAAGATGACGGGTTCGGACAAGGTGCCGACGGCCGTGCACCCGATCGTGCGCACGCACCCGGAGACCGGGCGCAAGGCGCTTTATGTCGGCCACCCCGACACCGCGCAGTGCATCGAAGGCATGACCGAAGTGGAGAGCCGTCCGCTGCTCGACTTCCTGTATGAGCACTCGGTGACGCCGGACAACGTCTACCGCCATATGTGGCAGGAGGGCGATGTGGTGATGTGGGATAACCGCTGCACCATGCACTACGCCGTGCACGACTATGGCAATGCCGACCGCGTGCTGAACCGCGTCACGCTGGAAGGGGAAGTGCCCCGCTGAGCTGTACCGCCAAGACCGGCGCCGCGCCTTGCCATTGATCCGGCATGCGGCGCCCGGCACACAGGTTGCCCGTCCACCCTCGACGCACGGAATGCACGGGACCAAAGGAGATTGAAATGCAGATAGGGATCCCGACTGAGACGCGGGCGGGGGAGGCGCGCGTTGCCGCAACGCCGGAGACCGTGAAGAAATACGTGGCACAGGGCCACCAGGTCATATTGCAGGCTGGCGCCGGCGTGCGTGCCAGCCAGACCGACAGCGCCTATGAGGCCGCGGGAGCGCGCATCGGCAGCGCCGCCGAGGCGCTGGGCGCGCAACTGGTGCTGAAGGTGCGCGCACCGGACGAAGCCGAGCTGGCGCAGATGAAGCCGGGCGCCGTGCTGGTCGGCATGCTCAATCCCTTCGACGCCGAGAACAACGCGCGCATGTCCGCCGCGAACATCACCGCCTTTGCGCTTGAAGCCGCGCCGCGCACGACGCGCGCGCAGAGCATGGACGTACTGTCGTCGCAGGCCAATATCGCCGGCTACAAGGCCGTGCTGGTGGCGGCGCACCATTACCAGCGCTTCATGCCGATGCTGATGACCGCCGCGGGCACCGTCAAGGCGGCGCGCGTGCTGATCCTGGGCGCGGGCGTCGCCGGCCTGCAGGCCATCGCCTCGGCCAAGCGGCTGGGCGCGGTGATCGAGGCCTCCGACGTGCGCCCCGCGGTGAAGGAGCAGATCGAATCGCTCGGCGGCAAGTTCCTCGATGTTCCCTTCCTCACCGACGAAGAGCGCGAGATCGCCCAGGGCGTGGGCGGCTATGCGCGCCCGATGCCGCCGGACTGGATGAAGCGCCAGGCCGAACTGGTCCACCAGCGCGCGATCCAGGCCGACATCGTCATTACCACCGCGCTGATCCCGGGCCGCAAGGCGCCCACGCTGCTGCACGAAGCGACCGTGCAGCAGATGAAGCCGGGCTCGGTGGTGGTCGACCTGGCCGCGGCACAGGGCGGCAATTGCCCGCTGACGGTGGCCGACGAAGTGGTCGAGCGCCATGGCGTCGTGCTGATCGGACACACCAACCTGGCCGGCATGGTCGCGGCCGACGCCTCGGCACTGTATGCGCGCAATGTGCTGGACTTCCTCAAGCTGGTCATCGACAAGGACGGCCAGTTCACGCTGAACCTGGAAGACGACATCGTCGCCGCATGCCTGATGACGCGGCGCGAAGAACTGGCGCTCGCCAGCTGAACCGGCAATCAAGGAGATCTCGATGGAAATAGTTGGCCACACGGTGATTAACCTGATCATCTTTGTACTGGCGATCTACGTGGGCTACCACGTGGTCTGGACGGTCACGCCCGCGCTGCACACGCCGCTGATGGCGGTGACCAATGCGATCTCGGCCATCATCATCGTCGGCGCCATGCTGGCCGCCGGCCTGACCGAGGGCTACGTTGGCCGCGCAATGGGGACGCTGGCGGTGGCGCTGGCGGCAGTGAATGTGTTCGGCGGCTTCCTGGTCACGCAGCGCATGCTGGAGATGTTCAGGAAGAAGGCACCCAAGGCGCAGCCCGAAGCCAAGGGGCAGCCTGGCGGCAAACTGGCGGAGGTAGCGCAATGAATGGCCTGTCGATGAATATGGTGACGCTGTCCTACCTGGGCGCGTCTGTTTGCTTTATCCAGGCGCTCAAGGGGCTGTCACACCCGACCACGGCGCGGCGCGGCAATACCTTCGGCATGGCGGGCATGTTGGTGGCGGCGCTCACCACGGTGGCGCTGATCTTCAAGCTGAAGAGCGAGCTGCTGTCCGGCGGGGCGGACCCGTCCGCGCCGGGCACCGGCCTGGCGCTGATCCTGGCGGCGCTGGTGGTGGGCGGCGGCATCGGTGCCTACGTGGCGAAGAAGGTGCAGATGACCAAGATGCCCGAGTTGGTCGCGGCGATGCACTCGCTGATCGGCCTGGCGGCGGTGTTTATTTCCGTGGCGGCAGTGGCGGAGCCTGCTGCCTTCGGTATCACGGCTGCCGGTTCGCATGACATTCCGCTGGGCAACCGCATCGAACTCTTCATCGGCTGCTTCGTCGGTGCCATCACCTTCTCCGGCTCGGTGATCGCCTTCGGCAAGCTGGCCGGGCGCTACAAGTTCCGGCTGTTCCAGGGCGCACCGGTGGTGTTCGCCGGCCAGCACTGGCTGAACCTGCTGCTGGCGGTGGCGATGGTGGGCTTTGGCATTGCGTTCTTCCTGACGCAGGCATGGATGCCGTTCCTGGTCATGCTGGCGCTCGCCTTCGTGCTGGGCGTGCTGATCATCATCCCGATCGGCGGTGCCGACATGCCGGTGGTGGTGTCGATGCTGAACTCGTACTCGGGCTGGGCAGCGGCGGGCATCGGCTTCTCGCTGAACAACCCGATGCTGATCATCGCCGGCTCGCTGGTGGGTTCCTCCGGCGCGATCCTGTCGTACATCATGTGCCGGGCGATGAACCGCTCGTTCTTCAACGTGATCCTGGGCGGCTTCGGCAGCGACGCCGCGGCCGCCAGCGGCCCGGCAGGGCAGGCCCAGCGCAATGTGAAATCGGGCTCGGCCGATGACGCCGCCTTCCTGATGGGCAATGCGGAAACGGTGATCATCGTCCCGGGCTACGGCCTGGCGGTCGCGCGTGCCCAACACGCGCTCAAGGAACTGACCGAAGTGCTCACGCACAGAGGCGTGACCGTGAAGTACGCGATCCACCCGGTGGCGGGCCGCATGCCCGGCCATATGAACGTGCTGCTGGCCGAGGCCGAGGTGCCGTACGACCAGGTCTTCGAGATGGAAGACATCAACAGCGAGTTCGGCCAGGCCGACGTGGTGCTGGTGCTGGGCGCCAATGACGTGGTCAACCCGGCGGCCAAGAACGACCCCAAGTCGCCGATCGCCGGCATGCCGATCCTGGAGGCGTACAAGGCCAAGACCATCATCGTCAACAAGCGCTCGATGGCCGCCGGCTATGCCGGGCTGGACAACGAGCTGTTCTACATGGACAAGACCATGATGGTGTTCGGCGACGCCAAGAAGGTGGTCGAGGACATGCTCAAGGCCGCCTGAGCCGCAGATTCACAGCAATAACGAGGAGACATGGATTGACATTCTCCCCTCCCTAAAGGGAGGAGATTCCCTCTGCAGGCGATCGATGTCCCGATCGGGCAAGGATATTTAACGCAGCGTTCACATCGCGATCATGTACGGCACCGCATTCACTGCATACCCACTGCCTTATTCCGAGGTCTGCGATACCTTTCGGCCTCCCCGGCGGCATCGCGTCGCACGAAGAACAAACCTGGGTGGTGAAACGTTCGTCGACTTCCTCATACCACGCGCCATGCGCAATCGCCTTGTACGCGAGCATTGTGCGGAAGGACGACCAGCCCGCATCGAGGACGGACTTCGCCATGCTGGTTTTGGCGAGGCCGGCGGCGTTCACATTCCCCACCGCGATGTAGTCAAAGTCTCGCACGATGCGACGCGAGAGCTTGTGCAGGAAGTCACGCCTTGCGTTGGTGATGCGGGCGTGAAGGTTCGTTGCCTGTCGCCGCTTGCGTGCTCGCTGCGCTTTGGCCAGCGCTTGCTCGAGTCGGCCGAGGTGGCGCGGATTCTCGAACTTCTCGCCGGTGGACAGCGTGGCAATGTCCTTCAAGCCCAGATCGATGCCGACGCCGCGTTCCGGGCAGCGGGCCTGGGTGTCGGCAACTTCAATCACGATGTTCAGGAACCAGTTGCCTCGCGCATCGCAGGAGAAATTTGTGCCGTCCTTGATCTTGCCTTCGGGAAGGGGGCGGGAGCTGAACACGCGAAACGTGTTGCCGGCAAAGCGGAATGCGTCGCCCGAGCGCTTGAGATCCCGGCCCTTGAGCGGCACCCAGCCAAGCGACTTGCGGCCGCGATAGCGCAGGTACGGCCGGCGGTGCTGGCTACGCGACTTGGCGTACTGCTCGCAAACCGCGTTGACGGTGCCGGAATGGATGCGCAGTTCCTTGCTGCTGCCGGTGGTCAACACGTTCAGATCGAAACCCGTGGGCCATTTCTTGCCCCACTTGAGTGCGTGCTTCTGCGTGTCGTTGCAGAAGTTCCAGACGTAGTTCACCGCGCGGCTCTGCTGATTGAGCAGGCCGTTCAGCGACTTCACCCGGTAGCGATAGACCAGAAGCATGCCGGTCATTCTAATATGGGATTGCTTGCTGCCGGCAGCACTCCTTTCACTCCCCGCCCTGAAGGGCGAGGTTTCTCGGAGCAAGTCTGATGAACCAGCAAGAACGCAACCTCGGCCTGTTCGCCGACCTGGAAGGCAAGGTAGCGCTGGTGACCGGGGCCTTTGGCGGCCTGGGCCTGCATTTTGCGCAGACGCTGGCGCGCGCCGGCTGCAAGGTGGCACTGGCGGGGCGGCGCGTGGCCGAAGGCGAGGCCGTGCTGGCGGAACTGCGCAGGCAGGGCGGGCAAGGCTGCGTCGTTGCGCTCGACGTCAGGGACCCCGCGTCGGTCGGTGCGGCGTTCGAGACGGCGCGCCAACAGCTCGGCCCGGTCCAGGTGGTCGTCAACAGCGCCGGCATCGCCACCACCGGGCCGGCCATGGAGGTGGATGAGGCCGCCTGGCAAGGCGTGATCGATACCAACCTGAACGGCGCCTGGCGCGTGGCGCAATGCGCGGCGCGGCTGATGCGCGAGGCCGGCAGCGGCGGCTGCATCGTCAATATCGCGTCGATCCTCGGCCTGCGCGTGGCGCAGCAGGTCCCGGCCTACACCGCCGCGAAGGCGGGCCTGATCCACCTGACGCGCTCGCTGGCGCTGGAATGGGCGCGGCACGGGATCCGCGTCAACGCGCTGGCGCCGGGCTATTTCGAGACCGACATCAACCGCGGCTTCTTCGAGACCGACAGCGGCCGGGCCATGATCGGGCGCATTCCGCAGCGCCGGCTCGGCCAGCCCCGGCAGCTCGACGGCGCGCTGCTGCTGCTGGCTTCGGATGCTTCCGACTACATGACCGGTACGGTGCTGCCCGTGGACGGCGGCCACGCGGTCAGCTCGCTCTGAGCCCACCCGCAATCGAGGAGAGCGATCCAATGCAACCAGCCCTTGCAGTTCCCGCCGCGACTGGCGGTTCGGGTTTCGATAGCGCTGCCCTGGCAGCGCTGCTGCATGCAGAAGGCCTGATCGACCGGCCCGAACTGACCCTGGAGCGCCTTGCCGGCGGCCAGTCCAATCCGACCTACCGGCTGGCCTGCGGCGCGCAGCAATACGTGCTGCGCACCAAGCCGCCGGGCCAGTTGCTGTCGTCCGCCCATGCCATCGACCGCGAGTATCGCGTGATGCACGCGCTGCGCGACAGCGACGTGCCGGTGCCCCCGGTCTACCTCTACAGCGAAGACACCACGATCCTTGGCACGCCCTTCTACCTGATGGGACTCCTGCAGGGCCGCGTGATCTATGACCAGTCCCTGCCGGGCCAGTCCCCGCAACAGCGCGCCGCGATCTACCGCGAGATGAACCGCGTGATCGGCGCCTTGCACCGCGTCGACTACCGCGCCGCCGGCCTGGCGGACTATGGCAGGAGCGGCGGCTACGTGGCGCGCCAGGTCGCGCGCTGGGTCGGCCAGTGCCGAGACACCGGCATGGGCGACAACAAGGCGCTGGCGGCGCTGGCAGAGTGGCTACCGCAGTACGTCCCGGACGCGGAGCAGACCAGCGTGGTGCATGGCGACTACCGCATGGACAACCTCGTCTTCCATCCCACCGAGCCCCGCGTCATCGGCGTGCTCGACTGGGAGCTGTCCACGCTCGGCCACCCGCTGGCGGACCTGGCCTACCACTGCATGAGCTGGCATATCCCGGCCGACCTGTGGCGCGGTATCGGCGGGCTCGACCTGCAGGCGCTGGGCATTCCCGACGAGGCGACCTACCTGCGCTGGTACGGCGAGGCAAACGGCACGCACGCGCTCGAGCAGTGGGACTTTTATCTCGCCTACAATTTCTTCCGGCTGGCGGCGATCATGCATGGCATCGGGCAGCGAGCCAGGAGCGGCAACGCCGCCGCGGCGGATGCCGTGGAGACCGGCAGGAAGGCGGTGCCGCTGGCCGAACTGGGGTGGCAATTCGCCATGCGCTACCGCGCGGCAGGGCGTTAGCGTTTGCGCACGGTCCGGCGCCAGCCGGATCGAAGCCTCCGCAGGTGATGGAATCTGCCCTGGATTCCTCATCGGGAATCAAAGTTTGCCTTCCGATCCAGCCTGGCTTAAAGATAGGAAGGGGAGATGGGCCCGCGGATTCATGGCCGCATCGGAACCGGGCTGACTGGCATCCCGAGCCTTCAGGAGACGTCAATGAGTGTGCTGATGCTTGTGAATATCGATACGGCGACAACCGACGAGGAAATCCAGGAGTTCATCGGTCGCTACGGCTTCCCGGCCTTCGATGAGATTGAACGCGTGCCGGGAGACGGCACCCGCCCGGCCGTATCGCTGCATTTCAATTCGGTCGATGCGGCCGCGTTGCGGCTGCTGCAGCCGCGCATCAACCACCTGTTCTGGAAGCAGCGCAAGGTGGACGCGATGGTGCTGACCGAGCGTTTCGAATAGGCCGCTGCCGCGGCTGGCGGGCATGTGGGTCCGGTGCTTCCTCGCTTGCCCGCCTCGGGGCAGGCCATGGCGGAGGAGGCGAGATGAACAGGCGAAACAGGATCCTGCACGCGCTGGCATGCAGTGCCGCAATGCTTGCGGGTGCAATGTCGGCAGGACCGGCCGTTGCCTATTTTGACCACTACCTTGGCGGCACCATCGTCGGCACGCTTACCCAGGACCAGCTCACGGCGTTGACGGATGTCTTCCGCAGGACCCTGGAGCAGGGCGCCGACGGCGCCCGCATGCCGTTCAGGCTGCCACCCGACGCGCGCGAGCGGCAGGTCGAAGGTTCCTTCACGCCATTGCGGTCCCGGCGCGACCACGGCGACCGGTGCCGGCAACTGCGCAGTGAATTCCGCCGGGCCGGCGAAACCGAAGCCTGGACCGGGTGGTACTGCAAGGAGAAGGACGGGAGCTGGAAGTCGCGCAAGCTGCCGAAGTAGCTAGTACCGCTCGTCGACATACCGATACGGATAGTCGGGCTCCCGGTATCCGCCCGCCTTCTGCCTGGCAGGCAGCTTGACTGGCTTGCGTTCGATCGCCTTGTACGGGATCTGTGCCAGCAGGTGCGTGATGATGTTCAGGCGCGCCCGGCGCTTGTCATTGGAATTGGCCACATGCCACGGGGCATAGTCGGTATCGGATGCGGCAAACATGGCGTCGCGCGCGCGTGAATAGTCGTACCAGCGGCTGTACGAGCGCAAGTCCATGTCAGTGAGCTTCCAGACCTTGCGGCCGTCCTTGATGCGCCCCTGCAGGCGGCGGGTCTGCTCCTCCGGGCTGACCTCGAGCCAGTACTTGATCAGGATAATGCCGGAATGCACGATGGCGCGTTCGACCAGTGGGACGGCGCGCAGAAACTCGTCGGCCTGCGCTTCGGTGCAGAACCCCATCACGCGTTCGACGCCGGCGCGGTTGTACCAGCTCCGGTCGAAGATGACGATCTCTCCCGCGGCGGGCAGGTGCGGCAGGTAGCGCTGCACGTACATCTGGCTCTTTTCGCGGTCGGTCGGCGCGGGCAGGGCGATCACGCGGAAAATGCGCGGGCTGACGCGTTCCGTGATGGCCTTGATGGTGCCGCCCTTGCCGGCACCGTCGCGCCCTTCGAACACCACGCAGACCTTGCTGCCGCTGGCCTGCACCCATTGCTGCAGCTTGACGAGCTCGACATGAAGGGCGAAGAGTTCCTTCTGGTATGCCTTCTCCGACATGCGCTCGCGCGGCTGCTGGTCCGGCTTTTCGTCGCGGCTGTCGGCCGGGTCTGGTTCGCGCGGCGGCTCCGTCTGACTCCCGTTGTCGTCGTGGCGCTTTCCTTTCCGCTTGGCCATGATCTTCCTCCACTGACGTACCGGTGCCTCGAGGGTCCGGTTATGCACCTTCAAACCTGGGGTACCGCTTGCATGCGCACAGGCGGCTCGTTTCTACGATAGAAGCAAAATCGGGGGAAATCCTCATGCCGATCCATTTTCCTGGCATAACCCTTGCCGGCTGGCCTGCCGGACGGCGACCGGAATTCGGTTGAATTTCAATGTGTTCCGTACTACCTTCGTAGCGCGTATGGAGCAATATCCGCTCCGTATGTCGTCTGGCAATGGCACGCGGCAGGAGAACTTCCTCCGGCCCGGTGCGCTGCCCCGGTACGCCTCGGATGGCTCCGTCACCAGTTGCGAGGAGGGAACATGGCCTTTCTGGTCAGGCGGCTGCTTCAGTCCGGCTGTGCGTGGCTGTTTGTCGCGCTGGCGGCAGCAGCGGGCGGCGCCGCTGCCCAAGACGCACCGAAGCCGCCACCCACCTTCAAGGCCGAGGAGCTTGAGGCGCTGGTCGCGCCGATCGCGCTCTATCCCGATTCCGTGTTGTCGCAGGTGCTGATGGCCTCCACCTATCCGCTGGAGATCGTGCACGCGGCGCGCTGGGTCAAGGCCAACCCCAAGGTCAAGGGCGACGCCGCGGTCAAGGCCGTGGCCGACCAGCCCTGGGATGTCAGCGTGAAGTCGCTGGTGGCCTTCCCGCAGGTCCTTGAGCCGATGAACGACAAGCTCGACTGGACCCAGAAGCTGGGCGATGCCTTCCTGGCCCAGGAGAAAGACGTGCTGGCCGCGGTCCAGCGGCTGCGCAACAAGGCCCAGCAATCCGGCAACCTCAAGAGCACCGAACAGCAGAACGTCATTGTCGAGCCCGCGACCACTGCGGCGCTAGGCGTGCAGACCGTGGTGCGCATCGAACCGGCCGACCCGCAGGTCATCTACGTCCCGGCCTACAACCCCACCGTGGTCTACGGTTCCTGGGGTTATCCGTCCTACCCGCCGTACTACTGGCCGCCTTATCCCGCCTATTACCCGGGCGCCGCGCTGGCCACGGGCTTTGCCTGGGGCGTCGGGCTGGCCGCCGCCGGGGCGATCTTCGGCAACTGCAACTGGGGCGGCGGCGACGTGAACGTCAACGTCAACCGGGCCACCAATATCGACCGCAACTTTGACCGCACCAAGGTGCAGAGCGGCGGGCGCTGGCAGCACGACGCCGGTCACCGGCAGGGCGTGGCCTACCGCGACAATGCCACCCGCGAGAAATTCTCCCGCGATGTGCCAGGCGGGGACCGGCGCAATGAGTTCCGGGGTCGCGAGGGTGGCGCCGGCGTGTCCGACCGCGCGGCGCGCGACCGGGCCGGCGGGCAGGACCGGGCGGGTGCCGGAGACCGGGCCGGAGAAAGGGCGGGTGATCGGGCGGGAGACCGCGCCGGAGACCGGGTCGGTGATCGCGCTGGCGAACGGGGCAGTGATCGGGCCGGGGTCTCTGACCGGGCCGATGTATCGGACCGCGCAGGGGCTGCCGACCGGTCACGGGGCGGCGGTGAACGGGCCACCACCGTAGCCGACCGCGGCGGCGGTGGCGGGCGGGACAACGCATTCCAGGGCGTGGGCGGCGGCGCGGCGTCGCAGCGCGACTTTGATCGCGGACGCTCCAGCATGCAGTCGGCCGGAGGCCACGCAGGCGGCGGCTTCAGCGGCGGCGGCGGGGGCCGTGGCGGCGGCGGCTTCAGCGGCGGCGGGGGCCGTGGTGGCGGCGGCGGACGCGGTGGCAGGCGCTAGCGGACCAGGGAGCCTCGATCATGACGTCACCACTAAGCCTTGCCCGATCCCTGCCTGGCCGCCTGGCCTGCGCGCTGGCGTTTGCGCTCGCGCTGACCGTTGCCGGCATGCACGCCGCGCACGCGCAGAAGTCCTTCAAAACCCCCGAGGCCGCCATGAACGCCTTTGGCGAGGCGGTCGCCATCAGCGACGACGATGCCATGAAGGTGCTGCTGGGCGCCAGGATCCACGACCTGATCCCGCCAGTCGGCGCCGACATCCGGTACCGCTTTCTCGAGGCCTGGCGGATCTCGCATGCGGTCCAGCCAGAGGGCAGCCATGCCCGCATCGCCGTAGGCAATGACGGCTGGACCCTGCCAGTGCCACTGGTGAAGACATCGAAGGGCTGGCAGTTCGATACGCGTGCCGGGGTCGACGAGATGCGCATACGCCGCATCGGCCGCAATGAACTCGCGGTGATCCAGGCCATGCTCGCGGTCTATGACGCCCAGCGCGAATACGCCCGGACCGATCATGACGGCGACGGCCTGCTGGCCTACGCAGGCAAGCTTGCGAGTACGCCGGGCAAGCAGGACGGGCTGTACTGGCCGACATCGGAGGGCAAGCCGCCCAGCCCGCTCGGGGCCGCATTCCTGACCGCCGGCAAGCGCAACCCGGGGCAGGGCGGCTACTACGGCTATCACTACAAGCTGCTGACCGCGCAGGGGCCCACCGCACCCGGCGGCGCGTACAACTATGTCGTCAATGGCAAGCTGTTCGGCGGCTTCGCCGTGCTGGCCTGGCCGGTGCGGTATGGCGATACCGGCGTGAAGAGCTTCATGGTCAGCCACGATGGCCAGGTCTATGAACGCGACCTGGGCACCGACAGTGCCGGCAAGGCCGCGGCGATCAAGACCTTCGATCCCGGCCCTGGCTGGAGCAAGGTGACGCCATGAAGCATGGGCTCCGGATCCTGGCGGGCGTTGCCGTGTTCGCCGCAGTGCCGGTGCTGACGGCATGCTATCCCTACCCTTACCCTGCCGAGGTGGTTCCGACCACCTACCCGGGCCTGCAGCCCAGCCGCTACGACCGCGCCTTCGCCGCGGCCGCCGGCGCCATGCGCGACCAGGGCGTGGCGATCAACACGGAGGATGCCGTGGCCGGCACGGTGGAAGGAACCCGCAACAACCTGCCGGTGAGGGCCAGCGTGCGCCGCCAGGCCGACGGCACGGTGCGGGTGCAGTTCGACGGCACCGACCCGTCGGATCCCCGCCTGCTAGAGCGCATCTCGCGCAGCTACGACGCGCGCATGGGCCGCTGAGGCGCGCTGCGCCGCCGTTGCCGCCAACCACTCAAGGCTGCGCGCGCGGAATGACCGGCGCCCCCGGCGCCGGACTGGCCGGGCGCTGCGGATTCACCGACGTGCCAAAGGGGTTGTTGCCCATGCGATGGCTGGTGGCCGCCTCGTTATAGAGGCCGAGCTGGTTCGAGGGCCGCTGCGCGATCGCCTCGGCCGCCAGCGTTGAGCGAGGCGCAACTGAGCCAGTTGACGCCGACCGAGCGCAGCAACCTGCGCTGATGGCGCCCTGACGATCGAGGGAGCGCTTTGGGGCGGCTTGCCTGGGCTCGGCATGAGCCAAGGCAAGCGTCCTCATTTTTTTTATCCGCTCATGGGCCATTGTCGGCCGGCCCAGGTGCCGGCGACAAAGGCCTGGGCTTGGCACGTGGCCAGCCGGCTTGCGTCACGCCACCTTCGCCGCGACCGCCTCCCCGTGGCCGTCCGCCGCTTCGCGCTGGAGCGCTGAAGCGCGCTGCACCAGCTTGCTCAGGCTGGGGTTCATCGGCTTGAGCTCCATGCGCTCGGCTGCGAGCGCGCAGGCCAGGTTGGCGCGTTGGCCTCGCAACGCCGCCTCGATCAGCGTCAGGTTGATGAGATCGCGCTGGGCGTGGCTGCCGCCGAAGCGATGCGCGATCTGGCGTACCGGCAGCAGCAAACCGATGGCGTGGTCGTAGTCTTGCCGCGAGAAAGAGAGCAGGGCTTCGGTCACCGGAAGGCCGACCTCGCGGGTCATCATCGCGTTGGAGCCACTGCCACCTGCCGCCGCGCGCATGCCGGCAAGCAGGCCATCCAGTGCACAGTCGCGCCCGGCGCAAAGATAGGACATGGCGGCGTGGGTATCGTTGAAGGCGTAGTAGCCTTCGGCGCCGCGCGCCTGCCAGGTGTCGGCGACTTCGTTCCAGCGCGCGCCCACGTCGATGCCGCGCAGGTGCAGGCGCCACAGCATGGCGCAGGCATCGATCAGCTCCAGCGCCACCGCGGAGTGGTGCTCGCGGATGTGCGCGTCGTAGATGTCCAGTACCTGCCTGGTATGGCCGAGTTCGAGATGGAACAGCGCCAGGTGCCACCAGTTGTGCACGGCCATCATATTGTCCTGCGACCAGTCGGCAGCACGCCCGCTCAGCCAGTCGATGCCTTCATCCTGGCGGCCCTGCATTTCCATCACGTGGGCGACCGCATGAATAGCCCAGGGATCGCGCGGATTCAGTTCCAGCGCGAAGCGGCCGCGTTCCTCGGCTTGCTCATACAAGTTCGTTTCCTCAAGACCGAACGCATGCATGCCAAGGACATAGCCGAAGCCGGGTACGCGCGTATTCCAGTGCGGCAGCACCTGGGCGATGCGGTCGCGCAGCAGGGTGGACTGCCCGAGCAGGAAGTCGCCGATATGGGCGATCTGCAGCGCTAGGCTGTCACGCGGATAGTCGACCACGATGTCACCGTACAGCTGGATCGAGCGCGCGAAGTGGCCGTCCAGCCAGGCGCGTGCCGCCGCGATATGCCGGCGCTCGCGCTCGTTGGCGCTGGCGGACCGCGCTTCGCCTGCCTCGACGCTCTGCCTGAGCATCGGCTCCACGGCGCCGTCGCCAGCCGTGATCATCATCCCCGCGCGCAAGGCATGGCCCATCACGAAGCCCGGATCGTCGGCCAGGGCATGGTCGATCACCGTGAGCGGGTCGCCGTAGTAGCCATGCAGCAATTCCAGGGCGGCTTCGAAGCGCTCCAGCGAGTTGGTGTTGGTGCTCGAGACCGAAACACCGCGCGAGTCAGTATGTGTCATGACGCAATCCTTCCAGTGTGACCGAGGCAGCCCTTGCCTCGCTCGATGGCAGCCCCTGTTCGTCCGCTATGTCGGAGCCACGCGGCCCGGGGTTGTGGTCATACTAGGCAGCGGGCGTGAACGGGCCCGGCAATCCAGCGTGAAAGAAGCGTGAAAATAGCGGCAGGCCGGGAAGTACCGGCTTCATATCTTTGCGCCGGCGAGGCGCGCGTGATGCTGTGCCGTCGCCTATAAAGGATGGGCTTTCAGGATTCCAAATCATGGCCCGCGCCCGTCTTGACCTGTTCGGCGGCTTCCAGCTGAGTTCCGCAGACGGAACGCCGATTCCGCTGACTGCCCGCAAGGCGCGCGCAGTGCTGGCCTATCTCGCGCTGGCACAAGGGCGCGCCCAGCCGCGCGACAAGCTGGCCGCACTGTGCTGGGCCGAAAGCAATGCCGAGCAGGCGCGCAGCAGCCTGCGCCAGGCGCTCAGTGCGGCGCGGCGCGCGCTGGAAGAGGCTGGCCAGCACGTGGTGCTGGCAGAAGGCGACAGCGTGACGCTCGGCGAAATCGAGGTCGACGTGTGCGAGTTCGAGCAGTTTGCCCGTGAAGCCACGCCCGCGTCGCTGGCGCGCGCCGCGGTGCTGTACCGGGGTGACTTGCTGGAGGGCTTTCATGCCGCCGCGCCGGCGTTCGACCACTGGCTGGCGATCGAACGCGAACGTCTGCGCGGCGTGGTGTTGGCGGTCATGGCCAGGTTGCTGGCGCACCATGAACAGGCCGGCGAGACGGAGCAGGCCATCGCCAGTGCCACCCGCCTGCTTGCGCTCGATCCGCTGCAGGAAAGCGTGCACCGGGCGCTGATCCGGCTGTATGAACGCCAGGGCAGGCAGGCGCTGGCGCTCAAGCAATACCGCTTGTGCCGGGCGGCGCTGCAACGCGAACTCGGGGTATCGCCCGAGCCCGAGACCGAGGCGCTGTACCAGGCAATGCTGCGGGCCCGTCGCGAGCCGGTGGCTGGCATGCCGGCTGGTGACGACGGTGCCGCGGTGCCACCTGCGTCCGCCGTAATCGCTGCCGAGCCGCAGTTGCGCCACGCAGTGGTCCTGATAGCCAGCCTGGACGATAGCAGCGTTGGCCTGGAGCCCGAGCCATTGCACGCTGCCCTTGCGCGCTGGCGCCAGCATGCCAGGGCATTGGCCAGCGCCTGCGGCGGTCATATCACCGATGAAATCGGCACCCGGCTGACCATCGTGTTTGGCGTTTCGGTGGCGCATGGGAACGACGCCGAGCGCGCCCTGCATACCGCCGGGGCGCTGCATGCCGGTCTGGCGCGGCTGGCGGAATCCGCCAACGCCAGGCTGCTGGCGCGCGTAGGCCTGGCCAGCGGCCAGGTGCTGGCCGCCTGCGGCGAAAGCGGCATGACGCTGACCGGCGGGCCGGTTAGCGTGGCCTCGCAGGCGATGGAGCGGGCCGAGCCTGGCGCAACCATGGTGTCGAATCGGGTCTACCAGGCGCTGCCCGGACGCCTGGAAGCGGACTGCGTGGCGCACGCCGTGCTCCCCGGAGCGGCCGAACCGATTCCGCTCTGGCGCGTGCGGCGCTTTCTCGGGGTGGAACAGGCGCCGGCGCAGCACGCCTTCGTCGGGCGGCAAGCGGAGCTGGCCCAGCTCGCCGGCGTTGCCGACAGCTGCCTGCGTTCCGACCATGGCCGGGTCGTGCTGATCCGTGGCGAGGCCGGCATCGGCAAAAGCCGGCTCGCCGACCGCTTCGTCGCGCTGGCGCGCGAGCATGGCCTGGAGGCACACCGGGCGCTGGTGCTCGACTTCGGCGCCGGCAGCGGCGGCGATCCCTTGTGCTTGCTCGCGCGCAGTCTGTTGGGCGTCGCGCCTCGCACGGGCGCGGGTGGCGCCGCCGCCGAAGAAGCGACAGGCGCGGTCATCGCGCAAGCGCTCGCGGCCTGGCAACTCGGCGAGGATGAGCTTGTGTTCGCCCGCGACATGTTCGAGCAGCCCCAGTCCCGGGAGCAGGCCGCCGCACTGGCCGCGATGGACGCCGCCAGCCGGCAACGCGGCGCACAGCGATTGATGGTGACGCTGGCCACCCGCCGCAGTGCGGTGCGCGCGCAATTGATCGTGGTCGACGACGTCCACTGGGCCGAGCGCACGGTGCTCGATTGCCTGGCGCAGCTGGCCGCGGCAACCCGCAGCCATGCGCTGATCCTGGTGCTGACCGTACGTCCCGAGCATGACCCGCTCGATGTGGCCTGGCGGGCGAGCAGCCAGGGGGCATCGCTGACCACCATCGACCTCGGGCCGCTCGACGATGCCGAGGCGCACGAACTGGCAGCCTGCCATCGGCAGGTCGATCCTGCCGTGGCCGCTACCTGCATTCGCCGGGCCGAGGGCAATCCGCTGTTTCTCGACCAGTTGCTGCGCGGCGCGGAGGCGGGCGCGGACGAGTTGCCCGGGACGCTGCAGAGCATTGTGCTGGCGCGGATGGACCGGTTCTCTACCGCCGACCGCCAGGCGCTGCAGGCCGCTGCCGTACTGGGCCAGCGCTTTGGCCCGGCCGCACTGCGGCGTTTGCTCGAGGATCCCGCGTACGCTTGCGAGCGCCTGGTACAAGAGGCCATGGCCCGGCCGGAAGGCGAAGACTATCTGTTCATGCACGCGCTGATCCATGAGGCGGTGTACGCGTCGCTGCTCAAGTCGCGGCGACAGAATCTGCACCGGCGCGCGGCCGCCTGGTATGAAGGCCGGGACCCGGCGCTGATGGCCGAGCACCTGGATGCCGCAGGCGATCCCGGCGCGCCCGAAGCCTATGCCGCCGCGGCGCGGCATGAGGCGGCGCACTTCCGCGGCGAGCGCGCATTGCGCCTGGTCGAGCGTGCGCAGCGCCTGGATAGCGGCGACGCCTGCAGGCACACGCTTGCCTGCCTGCACGGCGAGCTGGCACTTGACCTTGGCCTGCCGACGCAATCGCTGCAGGCTTTCCGGCAAGCGCAATTGCTGGCGAGCGATGCGGCACAGCGGGCCCGGGTGTGGCTTGGCACGGCGGCCGCCTTGCGCCTGCTCGACCGCTATGACGAAGCCCTGGCGGCGCTGCGCGAGGCGGAGCAGGCCGCTGCCGCGCCGGGCCAGCACGAGCGCCTGGCCGAGATCGAATCACTGCGCGGCAATCTCTATTTCCCGAAGGGCGACATGGAAGAGTGCCTCGCCGCCCACCAGCGCGCCCTCGGCCATGCGAGGGCGGGCGGATCGGTGCTGGGCGAGGCGCGTGCGCTGGGCGGCCTCGGTGATGCGTACTACCAGCAGGGCCGCATGCTGACCGCGCATGCGCATTTTGTCCGCTGCGTCGAGCTGGCGCGGGCACACGGCTTCATCCGCATCGAATGTGCCAACCTGCCGATGGTGGGCGCGGTGGAACTGTTCCGCAACGAACTTGCGGCCGCGCAGGCCAGCTGCGAGGAAGGACTGCGCCTGGCGCGGCGCATCAGCGATGCGCGCAGCGAGATGCTCGCCTACGACGTGATGACATCGACCGCACAGCTCGCCGGCGACTGGCCGCGTGCCGAAGCGCACGCGCGGCTGGCACTGGCACTGACGCGCCGGTTGGAGGCCCGGCGCTTCGAGGCGGAAGTGCTGGCCCGGCTTGGCCTGGCCATCGGCGCGCTCGGCCAGGTGCAGGAGGCGGAGTCCCTGCTCGACGAGGCACTGCAGCTGAGCCACGCCAGCGGCGTGCGGTATTCAGGGCCAACCGTGCTCGCGTTCCTCGCGCGCACCACGCGCGATCCGGACAAGCAGCTCGACGCCCTGCGCCAGGGCGAGGCCATGCTGGCCCAGGGCTGCGTGAGCCATTGCCACGTCGATCTGCTCGAAGCTGCGATCGACGTTTCACTGGCGGCGCGCCGGTGGCAGGAAGCCGAACGCTACCTGGCAGCGCTGCAGGATTACATGCGGCCTGAGCCGTGCCCCTGGGGAGACTTCCTGATCCGCAGGGGTCGCGCCTTGATCTGCGCCGGACGGGAAGAGGGTGGTGCGAGCACGCCGCCGCTTTGGGCCCGGCTACGGCTGCTCAGGGACGAGGCACACGCGGCCGGTCTGAATGAATCCCTGGGTGCCATCGATGCGGCACTGGAGCGGCTGACAGCGACATCGCGTATCGGGCAGGACGCATCTGGCCTGTCCTGATCGAAAGGGCTCACCGTCACCCCACGCAGCGTTCAAGGAGCGCCTGGCCGCTGGTCACGGGCGCGGTACAGGTGCGATGTCGGCACACGTAGGCTGCCGGCCGGCCGTCGACCGGGAGCCGCCCCTGGCCGACGGGAACGTCTTCGGCGAATGCCAGCACGCGTGCCGGAAGATAGGTGCGGTGAACGCTTTCCACCAAGGCGGCGGCCGCCGCCTTGTCGCCGGCAAGAATGATCCCGAACGCGCCGCGCTGCGCGAAGTCCGCGGCGGCCAGGAGGTGCACGAAGCCGGCCGGGGCCGCGGTGGCGGCAGCACGGTAACGCTGGAATTCGTGCTCGGCGAGGTCACGATAGCGATCCTCGCCGGTGAGTTCATGCAAGCGCAGGAAGGCGAACACGCTGGCTGAAATGCCAGACGGCCAGGCGCCGTCGTACGGAGCGCGGGGCCTGTGTATCAATGGCTCGCCATCATTGGGCGTGAAATACAGCCCGTCGCCCCGGAACCTGTCGATGATGAGCGTCACGAGTTCGGCGGCGCGATCGAGGTATCTCCTGTCGAAGCAGGATTCGTAGAGGTCGATCAGCGCGTTGGCCAGGAAGGCATAGTCTTCCAGGAACCCTGGCACCTTGACTGTGCCGTTCTTCCAGTACCGATACACACCGCCGTCCGGCATGGTGAGCTTGTCCTGGACAAAGCTGGCGGCACGCCTTGCGGCGGCGAGGTGTGCGGGGTTGCCCGTTGCCTGGTAAGCCGCGCAGAGTCCCTGGATCATGAGACCGTTCCACCCGGCGAGAATGTTGTCGTCGCGGCCGGGGCGCACGCGCCGGGCGCGTGCTGCCAACAGCCGCTCGCGCCAGCCTTCCAGCCGTGCCTCCTCCAGAGGAGTCAGCGTGACGGCACGGTGGAGCACCGATCTGCCGGGCTCAAAGTTCCCGCCTTCGGTCACGCCGTAGGCGCGACACGCCAGGGCCCCCTCTGATTCGCCCAGGACTGCCTTTACCTCGGCCGCTGTCCAGACATAAAAGCGGCCTTCCTCGCCTTCGCTGTCGGCATCTTCGCCGGCATGGAAGCCGCCGTCGGGGTGCGTCATGTCTCGCAGAATGTACGCGATCGTTCCCTCGAATACGCGGCGCCAGGCTTGCTTTCCGGTCAGGCGATAGGCGTTGGCGTAGAGTGTGACGAGCTGGCCGTTATCGTAAAGCATCTTTTCGAAGTGGGGCACGGCCCAGCGTTCGTCGACACTGTAGCGGGAAAACCCACCGCCGAGCTGATCATGGATGCCGCCGGCCGCCATGCCGTCGAGCGTGCGCTCCAGCGCATCAAGCAGCGCGGGTTCATGCGTTCGCTGACAGATGCGCAGCACGAGGTCGTACGCGCTTGCGTTGGGAAACTTGGGCGCTCCGCCCAGGCCGCCATGGGTCGGGTCCGTATTGCGCGCGAGGGCGAGGGCTGTCTGCGCGGGCAGGTCCTGGACTTCCGCGGCCTGTTCCGCGTCTTCACGGCTCAGGACCCCTTCGTCCAGGTGCCGGAACCCCCGCTGAAACTGCTCGATGGTGTCGCGCAGTTCCTGGCGGCGATGCCTCCAGGCTTCGCTCAGGCTCAGCAGCACGCGCGGGAGCCCAGGGCGGCCGTAGCGGTCATCCGGCGGAAAGTAGGTGCCACCGTAGAAAGGCTCTCCTTGCGGCGTCAGGAATACCGTCAGCGGCCAGCCGCCGCCCTGTCCCATCAACTGGGGGACTTTCTGGTAAATGTCGTCGAGGTCGGGACGCTCCTGCCGGTCGACCTTGATGCTGATGAACCGCTCGTTCATCAGGGCGGCGATCCGGGGATTCTCGAACGATTCGTGCGCCATCACGTGGCACCAATGGCAGGTGGCGTAGCCGACCGAAAGCAGGACCGGCTTGTCGTCGTCGCGCGCACGGCGAAACGCCTCTTCGCACCAGGGATACCAGTCGACCGGATTATCCGCGTGTTGCCGGAGGTAAGGCGAGGTTTCTGTGGCGAGCCGGTTTGTCATCCTGGTCTCCAGCCTGGGCCGGTGGGACAACTGTGGCGCAGAACAGGGCGCCCGGCAAGCGCGTGGCGGGTTTCCGGCATCAGGCCACCCCAACCCCTGGTGACCAGTACTGGTATCGCCAGGTAAAGCCATCGCGCGGTGGCGTGGTGCCGGGGGGTGCCCCACCGCCACGATAGGCGAAGGTGTACAGCACCAGCGCCGTGCGCCGCGAAGAGTACCGGTCCCGCAGGGGCATAGCCTCCCTTGCGGGCCACCAGCGCGGTGCAAGCAGCGCGCCGCTGACATAGGCCAGGCCGCAGTGCCCCCAGCCGGCTGCAGACAGCTGCCACAGCCAGCGGTAGCCGGCGTTCGGAGGGCGTGAGCGAGCGCGCATGCGACTCCTTGTTTCAGTTCGGATCCGCTACCGCTCTGATCCGATCCGTCCAGTTTTGCATTGCCGGACGGTTTGCCGACCAGGGACTGCGATCGGTTAAGGCGACTGTGGCAAAAAAAACTGCCCGGGGCAATGCAAGTTACAGTGCCTGCCGGCATGTCACCAGCGAGGCCCGCGAGGCGAGTGGTCAACGTCGCCCTGATACGCCACAAATAAAAGGAGCCACAAATAAAAAGAGCACCTTCTACAGGTGCTCAGTGCTTCCAACAATCGGGTGCGTCCGAACCGGGTCAGCAACTTATGATCCGGTCCGGACCTGCAGGCATATGTGGCCTGCACGATCACGCTTCATCTGGCAGATCATCCAGGAAACATGATCGTTTCGCTGACCTACCTTCGCTTTACTCAAGCGTGTCTCAGTCAGCACTTTAAGTATAGGGCAGCCGACGGTCAGGTCAACCTGAATCTGGCTGTGCCGCCGCGCGAGCAGCCTGGTCCAGCGAGCTGCGCTACAGGGCCGCGATGAACTTGTCCCACGGCGTCGCTTGCAGCGTCTCGGTCGCGGCGTGTCCGTAGCCCCGGATGATCAACGCCGCCCGCTCGAGTTGCTTCAGGTCGTCCGTCTCGACAATGTCCACGACGTCAAAGCGCCCGAGTGTCAGATAGCTGTCCTTCCAGGTGACTGCAGGGCATTCGGCCTTGATTTTCTCGGCCACCGTGGCGGCGAGTTTCTTCATGTCCCTGGGGTCCGTGAACGCGTCAGGAGCGAGACGGCTGAGGATGACGTATGTAGTCATGGCATACCTCCGTGCAAGAAATTGCTCCGCAAATCGGCACGGCAGTCATGCGGGAACAACCGGCCGCAGGTCTTTCAGTCTATGTCATCGGCGCCCCCCTGCTGCGACCTGTCCCCAGGGCCCCGTGGGCCGGGCCATCAACGAACTCCCTGCGGCCATGGCTTTGATCAGCCATGCGCCTGCGAATGCAGTTCCACCACGTCTCGATCGGCTACCGGATGATCGGCGCCCACCTGCTGGCCGCTGAACTTGCCACTCCCCCAAATGCGGGCGAACTTGAACGTACGCGCGAGATCAGGGTGCACCTGCAGGGCGACATCCAGCACGGTGTCGCCGCGGCGCATCGTAAAAGGCCGACGCTGGTCGACGGGTTTCCCGGGTGCCTTGGTGTAGACACGCACGATGCCCAGAGCCCTGAAAAGGAACGGACCGACCTCGGCCAGTCCGCGCCCGCCGGTTGCCGAGGTTGCGAGCGCCGGAAAATGTACACCGAGCAGGTCTTCGAGCACGGCCGCGTCTTCCGGCTTGGCGAGATCAGTCTTGTTGGCCAGCAGCAGCGCAGGGAGGTGAACACTGAACGGGTCAGCCGCCGCTTCCGCCGTCGCCCCAGGGCTGTCAGCCTGACCCGGCCAGCGCTCCGACAGGATGATCTTTGCCTCGGCGAGGCGCCGCAGAATCAGCGCCAACTGTTCTGTACAGTCTGGCGCGCTCAGATCGACCACGAGCAGTACGCCGTCTGCCGCCCGCAATATGTCGGTGAGCCCGGGTTGCATGAATTCGACTGATACAGGTGGCAGATCCACCAGCTGAAAAGCAATGTCGTCGAACGGCAACATGGCGGGAATCGGAAACTGCGTAGGGTGGGGGTAGGGCCCGACCTCGTTGCCCGATCCTGTCAGCCTTGCGTGCAGGCTGGATTTTCCCGCGCCGGGCGGGCCGATCAGACAGAGCTGCGCCGCGCCTTCTGGATGCACCGCATGTGCCGGCCCTCTGTGAGCGGCCTTCCCGTGGCCCGCGGATGCCTGGGTGAGTTCCCTGATCCGCGACTTGATATCGGCCTGCAGACGCTCCGTCCCCTTGTGTTTCGGGATGACACGGAGCATCTCCTTCAGGCATTCGAGCTGCTCGCGCGGCTGGCGTGCCAGCCGATAGGCTTGTTCGGCCTGCTTGTACTCTGGAGTGAGGTTTGCTGGCATGGGCTGTCGCCAGAGCTTCAGCGTCCGGAAGCCGAAAGAGCGATCCAATCGCCAAAGGGCAGTTTCATTCTAGTCTGCCGTCCGTGCTGCTAATGGCAAGCGGGGCCGGCAGCGGCGCCGTACCCGGTCTCCAGCCCGACCATTCGCTCAGCGCGCAAGGCTGCCCGCCGGCCCCGCACGGTGTTGACGCCGCACAGCAGGCCCAGCCCGACCACGAAGTAGCTGCCGGTGACCAGCAGCGCCTGCCGGTGATCGCCGCCCGTCAGCCAGCTTGCCATGCCATAGGTCAGTGGCCCGGCGATCGAGGCCAGCTTGACCGCCAGGCCCCAGAGCCCGAAGAACTCGGCCGCGCGCGAGGGCGGAGCCAGCAGCCCCACCATGGCCCGTCCGGCGGACTGGGCGGCGCCCAGGCACAGGCCGGCCACATTGGCGGCCAGCCAGAACAGCGGCGCTTCGCGCGCGGCGCGCGCCAGCATGATGGTCAGGATCCAGCCCAGCAGCGTCAGGGCAATGGCGCGCACGTGGCCGATGCGGTCCTGCACATGGCCGAACAGGAAGGCGCCGGCCGCTGCCGTCAGATTGACCACCAGCACCAGGGTCAGGGTCTGCCGCATGGTGAAGCCCATGGCCTGGTTGGCGTAGATGGCGGTCAGCGTGATCACCGCCTGGATGCCGGCCTGGTAGAACAGGGTGCACAGCAGGAAGCGGCGCAGGTCCTTGAACTGGCGCAGCTGGCCCAGGCGTTGCCATACCCTGGCCCAGGCCGTGCCGATGGCCCGTTCGCCAGCCGGCGCGGCCGCGGCGACCTGTGGCGCGCCGCGGTCGCGCAGCAGCAGGAAGGTCGGCAGGCTCGCCACGGCAAAGATGGCTGCCGTGATCAGCATGGTGACGGGAACGAACTGGCTGGCGACCTGGCCGCGCGCGCTGGCCCAGTTGACATAGAGCAGGCAGGCGCCCAGCGTGGACAGGCCACCGATATAGCCAAGGCTCCAGCCCCAGCCCGATACCCTGCCCAGGGCGCGGGTGGTGGAGAGCGATGGCAGGAAGGCGGCGATCAGGTTTTCGCCGCTGCCGAAGAAGAAGTTGGACAGGACCACGCACAGGATGGCGATGCCAAGGGTGCCGGGCTGCGCAAAATAGAGCAGTGCGGTGAACACCACGCAACCCGCCGTCGTCACCGCAAGCAGTGGCTTCTTGGCTGCGCGCAGGTCGGCGTAGGCGCCGACCAGCGGCGCGCTGAGCACCACCAGCGCATAGGAGAGGGAAAGCGCCGCGGTCCACGCCAGCGTGGCCCAGGGCGCGTTGCCGGCCACCACGGCGACGAAGTAGGCATTGAACAGCGCGGTGATGACCACCGTGGTGTAGCCCGAATTGGCAAAGTCGTACATGGCCCATGCCCACACTTCGCGCGGCCGTACGTCGACGCCCAGGGCAGAGGGCACGCGGGGCTCGCGAGCGTGGCCACCCGCTTGGGGCACGGTCATGTTCCTTCCTCCACGATGCGGCGCCGCTTCAGCCGAAGCAGGACGCCATAGACGGCCAGCGCTGCGAACACGTGCTTGAGCGTGTGCCCGCTGACCAGCCCGGTGAGCGCGGCGATCTGGTGATCCAGCACATCGCAAGCCAGGGCCAGCACATAGCAGCCGGTGATGGCCAGCACATCCCAGTCGCCAGTGTAGCGCGGCGCATAGAGGCAGAGCAGCAGCGGCACCACCAGCATGGCCCACGCCTGAACCAGGAGATAAGGGCGCAGGTCTCCGATGCCTCGGGCTTCGCTCCATGCCCAGTAGCCGACGCTGGCCGGCCCCGCGATCAGCAGCAGCGGCAGCAGCCGCAAGCCGGCCTTCAGGCTGACCCGCTCGCACAGGTTGGCGCCCAGCCAGGACATCAGCGCGAGCGCCAGCGGGGCCCTGTCCCACACCAGCCGCTGGTTGTCCGGTGCAAGGTGGTAATAGGCGGAGCCCAGGCCAACCAGGAAGACGGCAAAGAAAAGCAGCCGGTAAGGCCAGGCCTCGGCCGGCGCGATGAAGGCGCGGCTGGCAGCCGTGGTGCCCAGATAGCGCAGGCCGGCCGCGCCCGCGAGCAGGAACAGCAGATTGGAGCCGATGTCGAGGCAGTGGGGCGTGCCGAAGCAGACATAAGGGTCGGCATAACGATGGTATTGCGGAGGCTGCGCGATGCGCGGCAGCAGCCAGGCCGCGGTGGCCATGGCCGTCACCAGCAGCCAGACTGCTGCTGCCCTGGCGGCAGGGCGGGCTTGTCGGCAGGCGCGCATGATGGCCTCCTTCCGCTTGTGGACGGCCTTGTGATAGCCGCGTACTACCAAGTTTCGACAATTGTCTGTTGCTTGGCCAATGCTTTGGCTGTGATGCCGCATTGTTCCGGCATTGGAACACTGTGTTCGCTTCCGGCAGGCTTCCGCAAATTTGAAGGGCTGCTATCTTCGAGCGCCGTGATCAAAATAAAGTGGCAGCGCCGCGATACACCTCGACGCTGCCCGAAACCCACGGATGTCAGTGAAGAACGCAACCCCATCAACCCGGCTGGCGCACCTTGCGACCGCCGTTTCCTTTGCTGTCTGCCTGTGCGTGCTGCCGGCCGCCGCCGGCGCGGCAACCTTCTCGATGCAGGGCGGCTATGGCCGCGACAACGGCCACGGCGTTGAGAAATACGAAGTGGCCGCGCGCTGGGACGATATCGTGCAGTGGCAGCTGTCCAGCCGCTTGGTACTGTCCCTGGACGGCGAGGTCAATCTCGCGAACTGGCGGGCGCTGTCGTCCCAGCCGTCGAGCCAATTGACCAGGTGCGCGGCAAGCCTCGGCCTTTAGGCCGGAGAAGGATAGCGCGGACGCCGTCGGCGTCCTTTCGGCGGCTAATGCGGCGTCTGTTGTTGCTCAATGTATTGGCGGATGATCTCGATGGGCGCACCGCCGCAGCTCCCTGCGAA
>NZ_JBXAHL010000032.1:0-100452 GCF_058795055.1 Cupriavidus sp. GW823-FHT06D04
CACATCACTTGCAGCGCCCCTTCAGGTGGGGGAGTTTGAGGTGACCACAGGTGGAGGAGTTTGGCCGACCATCGGGGATGAGGCTTCCGAAGTGATAAACGTAGACTGACGTCGATGGCATGCCCTCCGTTTCATCGATAACTAGCCCGGACAGATAGCCGCGGCTTTTGTAAAGAGCACGTAGTCTGTCGATAAGCTCGCTATCCGAGTAGCGGCGAGCCCTTGCGCGCATGATGCCTTGAGCGGTGTAGAAGATATCGCTTGGGACTATTGGTTCAAAGGCGTGCTCCTTCCGAATCCACATATCGGGGGTGTTCGTGACCCGAATCTTCTTTAGCTTGAACGAGACACGGTTGTAGACGTTGTGGCCAATGTACTTTTCGTTCGTCAAGATCTCCCGTACTGTAGATCGACCCCAAGGCCGGCCGAGCTCTGTCTCGATTCTCATCGCGTTCAAGCGTGCAGCGATTTCATGCTCGTTCAGTGACTCATCGATGAACCATGAGTAGATGAGATTGACAGTGCGCACCTCACTTTCCGGGCCAGGCATCAAGATTACGCGGTCAGTCTGAATGCTCTTGTGCTCGCCCCGTGCTAGCGGCCCTTTCATGACGCCGTGCTGGTCCACGAGTACTCGTCGCAGCCCATATCCAGCGGGCCCCCCTTGGCGAAAACCCAACTCAATGAGGCGGCATTGCCCAGCGAATACCTTTGAAGAGAGTTCGCGACTGTACTCGCCGGCCATCGCTCGCTTTACACCCTTGACGATTGTGGAGACAGGAGAACCGTCGTTCTCAAACTGCTCAGCGCAATAGGCAATCTGTAAGCCAGCTCTCCGGCAGATGTACTCGTAGTACGCGCTTTCGTCGGCGTCCTGGAAGCGGCCCCACCGGCTCACGTCGTAGACCAAAATTACCTTGAAATCCGCTGCGCCGGATTCGACGTCATGAATGAGATTTTGGAGCGCCTGCCTGCCGTCTATGCGTAAGCCGCTCTTTCCTTCGTCGGCATAGGTACGGACTATGCGAAGGCCACGCCGTTGAGCATATTCCCGGATCTTGTCGCGTTGATTCTCAGTCGAGTACTGCTGATGCTCAGTCGACATGCGGACATATTTTGCCGCTTGTACTTGGGCGCTCGATGGCGTTTCGCCATTGCGTTGGTGGACTGTCAGCATGATTTCGACTCACTGCCCGAAGTGCCGTGCCTATGCTCCGCCAGCCCCCAAGTTGGCGATCGTTGGGACGCGCACACCGTCATTTTTAGCAGGTTCAAACGCCTGGCGTCACACGTCATCTCTTTGCAATCATGACTCGCTCTGCACTCTGCCGCGCCAGGACTGTAATTCGGACGATCCACGGGTCCATCTTTGCAATCAGCGTTTGTGGCGCTGGAGAAAGGGCGTAGATGCCTGAGCGTACGGTCGTAAGCCGTTTCCACGCGTCCATCTTTGCAACGCGATTCGTCCTGTTCCGTCTCCTTTGTTGTTCTCGGTTGCGTACGGCATACGCAGGGTGAAGCTCGCGGTACTCATGCCAATACTCGGGGGGGGCCTCAGCCCAGTGGCGTTGGGCTTGCGCTTGGTTCTCGCGGTAGTCGGCGTCGGTCGCTAAGCGACGGCGCTGCCATTCGCAGCGCCGGCGACGCTGGCACTCAGGCGCTGGGCAAAAGCGCTGCTCGGGCGTTTGGGGGCGAACCTCGAACGGCAGTCCGCACGCCTGGCACTGCCTCACGATTTTCATGCGTCACTCCCCGCCGGCGGCAAACGGAGCGGGGGTGGCAGGCATCGCGAGCGTTCGCCGTGGCGCAACTCAATTAGTTAGCCAGATACTTCAATCATCCGGCGTAAGCTACTTTGAGATTCTCCCAGACAGTTGGGGCGGGTTCTCCGCAACAGTCGAGGTAGAGGCAGACAAGAGATTTCGAGGCGGGTGAGGCGGAACGCGAAAAAATGTGCGCAAAAAGTATCTTGCGGAGCGGTCCAGCTAATTCGCGCTTCTTTTCACTGCAGTCCAGCTAATTCCGGTTTTAAGACGGCCGAGCGGCGATGGAATTAGCTGTTAAATTATTGATTTTTTGGAAAACGCAGTCCAGCGAATTCCGGTTCCTCACAGTAGATAGGCGCATAACCTGAGAATCTTGGACCCATAAGTTGAGAAACTTATGGGTCTTTTTATTTGGTAGTTCGATTTTATGGGACTCAATTCACCGAGCGCGTTTGACGTAACAACCTGTTACATTCATATAATTGGAAGAATCGTCTTCAGCTGAAGGTGAAGTGAGCACTAACCAAGGACTTCTAGAATGGAGAGGGCATAGTGTCAGGTCCAGTTCCGGGTAAGTGTTCGGCGGCTGACCAGTTGCGCGCCGAAGCGGCGCTCACGGCTTACTACCTCTGTTCCGACGGAGCCTTTGGTGCCGGTCCGTTGTGCTATATCGATGCTTCCGAGTCGCAGCTACGTGCGGCTCTTGGTGTCGCGCATGACGCAGACCCTGTAAAAATTCTGGCCAGAGCATGCGGTGGGCCGGGGGCGATGGCTGATGCACTGGCGAATGGTCTCGTGCCATTTAAGCCCAAGCCAGGGCTACCGGGGTTCTTCCGATACCTCGTGATGACGTGTGCCATCGTAGCGACGGCCGACAATAACGACTCCACTCAGGATTTTGGCAAAAACCTCGCCCGAGCCTTCGGGAGTGAGAATCCATTCAACAATCGTTCGTCGTTGCCCGAGCCATGGCATCGGCTTGAGAACTGGTGCAACGAGGCGCAAGCCGCGGGGCAAGCAATTCGCAAAGTAACACTTCCCCCTCCGGGTACTGGCAAGCACCTAGGCTTCACCAACGCGATACCCTGCTCAGTAGGCTGAGCGATAACGTTGCGAAGGAGGTGGCGGCCCGCCTCCCTAAGAAGGCGCTCACCAAGTGGGGGGTATATACCCTGGCAAAGCAGATCGCAAAATGGATCGGTGTCAAGCTAACGAAAGTGACATTCGCTCGAGTTGCATCAAAGGCAGTGCCGGTGCTTGGCGGTTTGGCATCGGGAACCATCACCTGGGTCAGCTTCTCTCGAATGAGTTCACGCCTCCTTTCCCATCTTTCAGAGCTTCATCCGCATACTGGGCGCTGAATTATTTCGGGGCTTTGGACCTGCGGGGATGAGTAACCTTTGAACTTTGGAAGCAGTCGTCCCGTCTGGGCCCTCTCGAATGGCAGGGACGGGTCGGACTGAGAGGCGGCTCGTGGGTGTCGAGTGGACCTCGAGTTAAAGCAGAAGAGCTAGGCCGTCGTATGTCATGCCTGGGAAATGCGAAAAGAACAAAGTCTAGGAGTGAGCAAGGAATGCGATTCACCGAGTACGTGGTACTTGAAAGTGCTGACAAGGCAATCGACCCATTGGGGTTCCGCCGGCCAGCCGGCGCCTTGCAGGACATGTTGTTCCCGCAGTTCACGGTTCTGACGGTTCGCCCCGTCTACCTGAGTTCGCTGTGCGGCATTCTCGACACGCTCGCCGACGAGACGTTTAAGGCACCACAACTGTCGCAACGATTCCGTGCACTCGAAATCTATTGGGGCATCGCCAACGCGTCGGTCAATTCGTCGGTCATAAATGTGACGAAATATCAACGGCTACTCCGCGAGCAAGTCCGCTTGGACGGCATTCCGAAGCGTCATCCGATTTACCAGCGTCTTTCCTACGGCACTCTCGGTCACTACAGCAGTGCGGCACTGCGCTGGGGCCTTGTCGAACCGGATGGACGCACGCTTAGTTCGCTGGGCCGTCATCTCGCAGAAGCGTTCTCGTCGCGCACCAGGGCGCAGCCGTTTCGCGACGCGTTAGCGAGCTGGCAGGACAATCACGTCGTCTCGCAAGGTGATTTCGAACGGGCGGGAGAGCACTACAGCCTCGACGCGTCGGCTTCGCGCAGGGAAAGCGAGATCTGGCGTAAGCTCATCGACATCTGGTGCCAGAATAATCCGAGCGTCGAACCGTTGTGGCGCGCGCCGCCAGAATGGCAAACGTTGCAGGCAGGCGTTGCCAACGCCTCGGCTTATCAGACGTTCTGGACCGACGCACGCCAGCAGTATGACGGCCTCGTCACCGAACTGACGGCGATGGCCCGCTTCGAGCGGCTCGCAGCAGCCACGCAATTCGTCCTCGATCTGCGCATCGCGTCGCTCGAATATGGCAACGCGTTCCGGGATGTGCTGCCGCAGGGCGCGGAATCCTTTGCGGCGGCCGTGAGGGCACTGGCCGCCGCATACTTCGCCGCGCCCGCCTTCCACGACTCGCGTCACCTGTTCGCCAGCCTCGCACAATCCGCCGGCGACTTCGCGACGTTGACGCGCTGCGTGGTCGATCACCACATCGATCATCAGACGGCGAAGGGCACCTCACCGATCGTGAATCACGACGAACTGCTGGTGACCGGTCGCGTGAATCTCGTCACGCTTAAAGAAGCCCTGGCGATCTTCGACAACGCCTCGGACGACACGGCGGCTCAACTCGACGGCCTCCAATATCTTTATCGCCGCCAATGGCACTTTGAAAAGTGCCGCAGTTGGCACGACTGGGCGTTCCCGCAGACGGAGACGGTGCAATGACGGACCAGGTTGAATCGCTACGCGAGTATTTCACGAGCGTCTTCGAGTCATGCAACGAACGAGATAACGCGTTGCAGCACGTGGTGGTCCTCAGCTACGAGTTCGACGACCAGCAGGTGCTGAACCTCACTCTGCGGCGTTCGCTGAGCGCGGTGCTCGAGGCGCGCACGTCGGACATCGCCAATATGCTGCGTGTCGTGCCTGTGATGATCTACGACGCGCGTAAGACGCGTGAACACAACCAGTTGCCGCATTTTATGGAATTGCTGCCGGTGCGCGCGCAGCCTTGGACCTGCCATCACGCGAAAGCCTATCTGGTGGTCACACAGCGTCAGGTGCATCTCGCGCTGGGCTCGATGAACCTGACGCGCACCGGGCTCTTCACCAATCGCGAGGTCTTCGAAACCTTCACGTGGAGCGACAGCGGGAAGGGCGAAAGGGCAGACCTCGCCGTACTGCACGAGTTCGTGAAAGTGCTGGCCCGCGGCTACGCGTCGTTCGGTTCGAGGCCACTGGCTATGGCGATAGAGTCCGTTCGGCACCGGCTGGACCGCTGGGGCGCTTCGGAAGACAAGGAAAGTACCATGCTGATCCATCAAGGCTACGACGGCGTCGCAGGCCTGGAAGCGCTCGCTCGAGCATGGCGTAATGCATTCGGCGACGCGTCGCCGGAGCGCGCGATTGCCGTGTCGCCGTTCTTCGACCGCAACGCGCAGGGCGCGGTGTTCACACAGGATCTGAAGCGGACTTTCCCTTCTCTCAATGCGCTCGACGTCGTGACAGATGCGCTGGTAGCCAAGCATCTTTGTCGCGATCATTTTCGTGCGCTGCCGGGCACGCGGTTGTTTCTGATCCCCGAAACCCTCACCGAACGCGAGCGTGAGCGCATCGCGCAGGCCAATCAACCGGCTGACCTCGCCGCGCTCGCGATCACGCGCAAGCTCCACGCCAAGGTGCTGGTGCTGGCGCGCGGCAACGAAGTGCTCGTCTATTTGGGCAGCGCCAACTTCACCCGCAAGGCATGGTGCGGCGCCAATCACGAAATGGGCGTGGCGCGCGTGCACAGCGGTTCGGTCGACAAGTTGTTCGGCGCGATTTGCAACGGCCTGAGCGCAGAGCAAATCAACCGTTATCGTGATCTGCCGACCAACAGGCCGGACGAGATGCCCGAGTCCGAGGACGATTATCAGGTCCAGCCCAATTACCCCGAGTTCGTGCAGGGCATTGAGCTCGTTGAAATGACGGATTCAGACCTGATGGCATTCGACGTACGTGCCGAGCCGTTCGAACTTACGCAACTGGCGGACTACGACGTGAGTTGGGGCGGCTTGCCGCTTCATTTCACCAATGGACGCTCGAATCCGCTGGATCAGTCGCAATTGATTGGTCGGATCATCGGCGCGCGCAACCTGAAGTTCGTGTGCCGCGGCGCGTCCGAACACACCTACTACCTGCCGTTCCGGCATGCGGCCTCGCTGTTCCAGCAACGCGAGCGCTATGTGCTGTCCACCGCCGAAGACTGGATGCTGCATTACCTTGAGGAGAGGTTGCCGCTCGACCGCGACGCGGATGAATTCGTGCCGGGAGATCCGAACATCGTCGACGACGATCCCGCCGCCGCGATTCACGCCATGCGCGAACGCAACATCGTGATCGGGATGCAGCAGCATCTGAATTTGTTCGTGCGCGTGCAGGAGGTCTTTCGCAAACGCGCGGCGCAATGCCTGGAAGCGTCATTGCCCGAGCGGCCCCGCAGGTGGCTGGACGAGTTGGAAGAACCGCTCGTCACCTTCGCCGACGTTCTCTCGCGCGACGCAAAAGGCCGGGCGCAATCTGGCGCGGATTCATTGTTCAGGCTGGGCGAACTGGTGCTTTTCGCTCGCGAACTCGCCGCCGGATCGAACGCGGGCCACGCGTTATGGATGCGCCTCAAAGCTAAGTTGCCCGTGCAACACCATGACGCGGCGATCATGGAATATCTCAGCTTCTGCCACGAGGGTCTCTGATCGTGAGTTCGCAACGATTCGATACGGTTATTCGCGCGGAGGCTGAACGCCCGAGCTTCCAGAAGGATTGGGATCGCCAGCGCAATACGGCGCGCGAGTTTATCACCCGCTTCGAGGAAGGCTTCGACACGCAGTTGCTCGCCGACGAGGTGGGCATGGGCAAGACGTACGTCGCGATGGGCGTAATCGCCGCGCGGCTGCTGGGGGCGAGCCGCGCCGACGCGCGCGCATTGCTTATCACGCCGTCGAGCGCGGTGCTGCGCGCGAAGTGGGAGCAGGAGTTGCGCAGCTTCTCTGCGTTCTATGTGAACGGGCAGGACCGGGCGCGCAAACGTACGCTGCGTCCGCGTGTCGTGCATAGCTACTGGGAACTGATCGCGTGTCTTCACGCCTATAAGAACACCACTATCAGCCGCATCAGGGCGGAGGCGACGTGCTGCATTTTGCAATCAGTTTACGAATGGGCGTGCCAGAATAAGTACCTGTCCCGGCGTAGCGCGTTCAAGCGCCTGGAGAGCTTTGATGAAAGCTCGAAGAAGGCGCTGGAATTCGTCTCCAAGTATTCGCAGACCGGCTGGTTCAGTTACCTCGACGAACTGAAGGCCACGCAGGATCAGGCCATGCGCGGGCATCTCACCGCGCTGCGTACGGATGACAGCCAGGATGCCTGCAACTGGTTCAAGGACGCCTTCAAGGCGTTCGCGGCCAAGCAGGAGAGGTATTTGCCCAACGTGCTGATTCTGGGCATGTCATCGCTCGACCGACCGCGAACCGATCAGGTCGATACGCGGCGCTTCAGCACCTTCGTGCTTGGCGTGCTGGTGACGGGCCTGCACGCGCCCACTCGTGATGCGCTGCTGCGTTCGCTCCGCAAGGCCAACATCTTGCTGCCCAACGCCACCAAGAAGTCGCTCAAAGAACTCGCGTCAAGCGATCTGTATCGCACCCACGATTGCGTTATCAAGGCGCGCGACGATAATCCAGATCTCAAGGCACGCTGGTCGTCATTGCGTGCTGGGGCGGACGCCAATTCGATGGACTTCTTCAAGGATCTGATGAACGCAGTGGTTCAGCAGAAGCTGCGCGAGTCCGGAATCGAACTGGCCGTGGTGGACGAAGTACACAACTGGAAGGGCGGCAAGAATGGCGCGAAGGCGTTCAGCAAGACGTTCTCGCCTTTGATCCCCAACAAGCTGCTGCTGTCGGCCACACCGTTCCAACTCGAAGAGCGCGAAATGCGCACCGTGTTCGACTTCGCGATGGACAGGAACGGTCCAACGTATCGCGTGCTGGATGAAATTTATCGCGCGAACGGCGTGGTCGCCACCTGCCTGAGTGCTAACAAGATCTTTCAGAATGCGTGGGACGCACTCGCAGGCAACGACGAGAGTGTGGCCCGCCTGAACGCATTTTGCGAAGGTGCGGACGCCGCCGCTGTCGAACAGGTGCTTGCCAATCTGATCGCCGATCCGGGCACGCCTCCGGCGTTGCGCGCGTTCAGCCATGCCGCCGTGGCCTATCGCAAGGCCGTGGAACAACTCGCGGCCCTGCAGCGCCGGATTGTTATTCGCCATCTGAAGCCGCGCGTACATCGTTCGTTTCATGCCGGGCAAGACTTCGGCGCCGTCCCGACGACGCAACGCACGATGCTGTACGAGGTGGAAGGCATGTCGCGCGACAGCGATGCTTTCATTCATTTTCTGGCGATGCGGCTCGATCAGCAGACGCGCGCGGCGGATGGCAAACGCGATGTGGCCAATGCGCGTCTGATGAGCGGGCTGACGTCGAGCGTGAAGGCATTCGAAAGCAGCGCGACTGTGACGGCGCAGCGGAGGCGTGCCTTTGGCGCTGAAACGGCGAAGTACATGGCGATGTTCCGGCGTGTGCTCGGCATGAGCGAACATCCGAAAATCCGCGCGACCGTCGACCGGGCTTTGACCAACTATCAGAATGGCCGCAAGACGTTAATCTTCTGCGAACGCGTGGAAACGCTCAGCGAAATCGGTGCGATGCTGCAGTCGCGCATCAATCCCACTGAAGCCACGGAACTCGATTTGCGCGCGAAGCGCAAAAGTTTGCTCGAGGAGGCTGCGTTCGTAGACTTGCCGCTGGCGCGCATTTTCGCGCGAGCCTCGCAACTCGAGGCGAACCAGATGGAGAGTTTGCTGATCGAATGGCGGCCCAAGGCGGTCGCATTCGCAATCGACTGCCTGTCGCGCTGCCGTGTGAGCGTGACCGAGCGGCGCGTGTTCCGTTTGCTCGACCTGTGGCTTCTGGTTCAGTTTGGCCGCGCCCAGCGTGCGCGGAAGCCGGCCATGCGATTGTTTAAATTGCTGCGCGAAATGGCAATGTCGGATGGTGAGGGCCAACGCTGGCTCGGCACATCGCTTCTCGCGGCGGAGGGTACGAGCGCGGAATCGGCGGAAACCGTCGCGGAACTGGTCAACCGTCACGCCGGGACCTATTTCAAACTTCCGCTGAATCTCTGGGACGACGACACCGATTCTTTCGCAGTGAATTTGTGGGCGCTGCTCGAGTCGGAAGCGAGCCTGCTCGTGGACGGCGCCGACACCGACGCCGACGCGCGCCTGGTCGCGCCGGGTTTTTTCGACACGGTGCTGGATCTTCAGAAGGGCTTGCGCAAGGTGCTGCTGCGTCCGGACCTGTTCCGCACGTATCTGGGTCCGTTGCTGGCGAATTCGTCGGACGATCCGGACATGGCGGAGATCATTCGCGCTGTCCATGACGGCGTGCGTGGACCGCGCGGCATGGGTGAACCAATGTGGGGGCGCATGGTGCGCTTCCTGTTGAACCTGTGCGAAGCGAACGGCTCCATGAATACAGACGACCACACCAACACGCGCCGCCGCAGCTTGTGGCGCGGGGTCAACCTGCAGCGAAGCCGCGCCGGTGCGAAGCACGACGACGAAGTAAGCAACGACGCCAACACTGACGACGATTACGCGGTGCGCACGCTCGACGGCTCGATGAAACACGACGGCCGTATCGTGCTATGCGCGGCCTTCAATTCGCCGTTGGCTCCGGACATCCTGATCTGCACGTCGATCGGCTCCGAGGGCATCGACTTGCATCGCGAATGCGCGGAGATCATCCATCACGATCTGCCGTGGAATCCGGCGAGGCTGGAGCAGCGTATCGGCCGTGTCGATCGCGTGGGCAGTCTGGCGGAGGCAAGCCGGACCGATCAACCCGGTACCGGGCTCGTGCAGGTCGGTATACCGTTCCAGCAACTGAGCTACGAGCGCTTCCAGTACAGCGTGCTACTGGCGCGCGCCCAGCGTTTCGAGGTGTTGCTCGGCAAGCCGGACTTCGCCGTGGATGCCCTGGACGAGGAAGAACTAAATGAGAAGGAGCAGGGCGGCGTGCTCGAGGCCGTCACCGATCAGGATCTGACGCTTGAGACGCCGCCTCCCTGTTTGCCGGAAGAACTGGCGCGCTGGTTCAGGGTCGATCTGTCACTGTAGACGTGCAGCGGTGGGAGCGGTCGGGAAAGTGCGACCTCGTGCTCCATCTCTTCCACCACCTTGCGTCACCAGTGCTCGCCGCGATGCGGCGCGGCCGCATTCAGGCGCCCGCCGATGCGTGGCGTGGTCGCCACCAGCAAACCGTTTGCCGAGGGGGCAGAAGTGTTCGCGATTTCCGCGTGGTCGAACGGCTGGTACTCCGCACAGATCACGACATTCGGCGTTCGGGATGGCCGCTTGAATGGCTGTTTCACTTTGAAAGCGACCCTCAACTGCCATTCGACCAGTCACGGGCGCTACGGCAGCCCCCCGCCCAGCAAAGCCGTCACCCTCGAGGACCACATCCTCGAAGCCACTGACGACATCCTGCGCGTCAGCGCCGGCCTTCAGTCCTTCCTGACTTTGTTGGAGCTGCAGAGCGACACCATCCCCCAAGGCATCGGCCTCCACGCCCTGCTTTTGCCGCTCAAGCAACAGCTGGTCGAGAGCGTCGACCTGCCTGCAGGCACTTGTCTGACGAGGGAGAACCTGCTTACCCGCCAACGGATGAGCAGCGCTGAAAAGCAAACGGCGCGAGCCAACTGGTCTCGCGCCGCTCGCATTCTGGTGCGGTGGCATTCAAGTCACGGCGCTCACGTAGGCCTCGAACGCGCTGGCCTCCACCGGCGGACAGAAGAAGTGGCCTTGCCCGTAGTCGCAGCCGGCAGCCACCAGGATGTCGCGCTGCGACTCGGTCTCGACGCCCTCGGCAATCACGCGGATGCGCAGCGCATGCGCCATGCTGATGATGGCGCGGCACAAGGCCACGTCGTCCGGGCCCCGCGTCAGCGAGCGGATGAAGGACTGGTCGATCTTGATGTAGTCAATGTCCAGGCGCCGCAGGTACGACAAGGACGAGTAGCCGGTGCCGAAGTCGTCGAGCGCGATCTCGATGCCGGCCGCTTGGAAGCGGGAGAGCTGGTCCATGACATCGTCGTTCTGCTCCATCAGCGAGCCTTCGGTGATCTCGATGACAAGGCTGCCCACCGGCACGTTCCGGCGCTCGATCATGCTGGACCAGGACTCGGGCCCGCTCGCAGGCGCGCTGAACTCCACTGGTGATTTGTTGACCGAGATCTGGAAGCCATTGCCCAGCAGCACCTGCCAGCGCGCAAGCTGGTCCAGCGCTTCCGTCAGCACCCAGCGGCCGATGTCGATGATGAGGCCGGATTCCTCCGCAACGGCAATGAAATCGGCCGGGTGGATTGGCCCGCGCGCCGGATGGTCCCAGCGGATCAGGGCCTCGGCCTTGCAGACCTTGCCCGTGCGCAGATTGACAATGGGCTGGTAGTGCAGCGCGAACTGGCCGGACGCCAGCGCCGTGCGCAGGTCCTGCGTGATGCGCAGGCGCTCCCTCTCCGCATGCAGCAGCGCCTGGGTGAAGACCTTCCAGCGATTGCGGCCCTCCTCCTTGGCGGCAAACATCGCCTGGTCGGCGCACACCAGCAGGTCCTCGGCGTTGTCGGCGTCCTTGGGGTAGGTCGCCACGCCGATGCTGGCCGACACCACCACCAGCTCGCCGGCCAGGCGGTAAGGCGCGGCAATCCGCTCCAGGATGGCCTCGGCAATGCCCCCGGCAACGCCGGCATCGCCCACCGCGGGCAGGATTACGGTGAACTCGTCGCCGGCCAGCCGCGCCACGGTATCCGACGCGCGCACCGACGCCGCAATGCGCCGCGCCGCCTCCAGCAGCAACAGGTCGCCATGGTCGTGGCCGAGGGTATCGTTCACCTCCTTGAAGCGATCCAGGTCGATGAACAGCAGCGCCAGCACATCCTGCGTGCCGCGCGAACACTCGATCTCCTGTTCGAGCCGGTCGAAGAACAGGCGGCGGTTGGGCAGATCCGTGAGCGCATCGAAATTCGCCTGGTGCCGGATGACTTCCTCCGCCTGGCGCTTCTCGGTCATGTCATGGATCAGCGCAACGCGGCGGCGCTCGCCATACGCGTGGGCCAGGTAGGTATCCACGGTCAGGTAGGCGGGAAACTCGCTGCCGTCCTTGCGGCGAATCGAGAATTCGCCGCTCCATCTGCCCTTGGCTGCCACGGTGGCCCGCAGGCGCTCGACCAGCCCTGCCGCATTGCCTGCCCCGCTGACGATATAGCCCGGGCGGCCCTTGACCTCCTTGGCTGTATAGCCGGTGGCGGCGGCAAAGGCCGGATTCACGTCGATGATGGTGCCATCGAGCGACGTCACCACCATGGCCTCGCTGCTGGACGAATAGACCAGCGAAGCCAGCCGCATCTCTTCCATATGGCGCCTTCGCTCCCCCATGGAGCGGCGCAGGCTGTAGTACAACAGGCCAAGCAGAAGCGTGGAAGCAATGGCACCGGCCAAGGCAACGCGGCGATAGACCTCGTAGGGCGCCAGCACCAGGCCGACCGACTCGCCCACCACAAAATTGAGCCCGAACTCTGGCACACGGTAATAGCCGAAGACCCGCTCCACGCCTTCGGAGCCCGACACCGCCCGATAACTACCAGACTGGGGCGACCCGCTGGCGAGGTACGGCCTGTTGCTGACCGCCCTGGCCAGCGTGCCCTCCAGGGCCGGCACGCGCGCAATGACCTGGCCGGAAGTCTTGATGACCGACGCCACTTCGCCATCGCGGTTAGTGAACGTCTGCGCAAAGCTGGCGAACTGCTCCGGACTGACCGAGACCACGATGACCCCGTCGAAGCTGCCCGCGCGCAGGATGGGGCGCGTGAACTGGATCGACCATTTGCGCGAGACCTTGCCCTTCACCGGGTCGCTGATGAACAGCATGTCGCGCCCGCCCGCGTTCTGATGGACCCGGAAATGCTCGCGCCCGCTCAGGTCGACCTTCTGGCCGGGCGCGGGCGGGGCGATGGACGAGTAGATGAGCAGGCCATGCTTGTCGATCACCGACACCTGGAACGACAGGTCCACCACCAGGTTCTCCCGCTCACGCACCATGTCGATGAATCCCGGCTGGCCGACCAGCCAACTGGCCCGCAGGTCAAGGAGGAACTCGGACAGCCGGAGGATGCTGGATTTCGAGTACGCGCCGAACGCCTGGGCCTGCGCCTGGGTACGCTCCGCGGCGTCGTGCAGCAAGCGGTCCCGCTCGCTCACGAGCTGAAACGCCGCGAACGCCCATGTTGCAATCAGCCACGCCGCCGCCGCCAGGTTCAACGGGGAAAAGACCTGGTGCAGGCGCTGCAGCGCCTTGCCATATCGGGTGGTCGAGCGTTCTGGCATCAAATGGGTATCGCAGCGCAGCGAAGAATCGACATCGATAGCAGGCTAGTCGAGGTCAGCGAACCCGACAAGCGGCACGCACTCTAGTCCCGTGCTCACCGCGCGGAGCCGGGCCGGCGTGTGCCGAAAGCGGCACGTCGTGATAATGCCCCGCTCGACTCGTTGGCACGTGGGCGACTATGTGCCATTCCGGCCTGATTGACGCCCCCCAAAAGGGGGCTAAGGCATTTTCGCCACAGACATTTCGGCGCCGCTGTCGGAGCCAGGGTGCATACGGCGATAGCCTGATGTCGCTGGCAGACGTGTTGCGCCAGAGGCTCGCTGGACCGCACGCGGCGCAAGTGGTCGAACTGTCGGAACTGGCGATTGCCGGCGCGGAAAAAAGTCTCGAGCAGATTGATGATTCCGGCGGCGGGGTGATGCCTGCCATCCTCGCGCTGGCGTCTGTCCATCTCGACGCCCCGATCCGATGAAGCTCGCGGAGCGACGCTTCCGGCTGCAGGCAGAGGGAGGATGGGACACCTTCTAGGATGTCCTGCCAGCGTATGCAGAACCTCTGGGCGAGAGCGGGTTGCGTTGCTATCGTCAACTGGCTATCAGCAGCTACTGCCCGTCGCTGTAGATAGCGGTGCACGCAACGCGCGCTATGACGAAGCACTTGAAATCGTGCGCGCTATCGGCAGTCTGCGGATAAAGCTGAGGGAGCGAGCGGAATTCAGCCGCGAGCTGGAGGAGATTCGCGAGACCTATCGCGCAAAACGCAACTTCAACAAGTTGCTCGCCACATTGGCTTGAGGGCCGGGCTGCGCAGGAGTCAATACTCCCTCAACACCCATCCACTAATAGCCGCGAAGTACTCACGAAGCCAGGCGTTATACCGAAGGTAGAGTGGTGTTCCAGCCCCGACTCCGGCGACCTGCCCGAATCCTGCCTTCCGGGCAATCCGCACCGCCCGCTGTACATGGAAATCGCTGGTCACCACCACAATGGGATCGGTGGCGGCGACGCCCTGCTCTTCAAGCAAGTGCCGGCTGAACACCAGGTTCTCCTCCGTGCTGGTACTACGCCCTTCCCGGACCACCCTGTCTGCTGCGACACCGCGGGCGATCAGATACTCAGCCATGATGTCCGCTTCCCGGCAGCGCAGCCCGAAATCCCGCCCGCCACTGACCGCGACCTTCGCCTGCGGCCACTGCTGAGCGTGCTTCAAGCCCTGATCCAGCCGCGCAACCAGCGTTGGCGAAGCGACGCAGTTCGGCGTGCCGGAGCCGAGGATGATGATGGCCTTTACGGGGGAGTTTCCTGGGATGGCGCCTTCGGTGTTGTGGTGGATGTTGTAGAAGAAGACGGCCACTGTCGCCAGCCATAGGGCGAACGCGATCCATGCTGCTTGCCATAGTTGCTGGCGCCTGTGGCTGGCTGCTCGCCAGTGGGCTACGAGGGGCCACTGCCATGCAAGGAGCAGGAATGACGCGCCGATGCAACCTGGCAGGACGATGCCGAAGTTGAACAGGCCTATGGTCATTAAGGCGATGGCGTCGGCGAGAAGGACGGCGCCGAATAGCGCCAGGGCGATGCGGCGCCAGCGCGCGCTTGTGTTCATTTCCTGCATTGCAGTCATTGAGTCGTTGGGAGAGCGCCGTGACGCGAAGCGATGCATGTGCTGACCTCGCGCGGCGACCAGCAACATGCGGCGCAAATTGTACCGGCGTCCGTGTGCGGAAGAAGGGCAACTTTAAGGATTGCCTTAGGGACGCGCGCACAAGAGTTCGATACATCTTGGTACTTGCCGGAGCTGTGCGTGGCGTCGGACTGGAGACCATGATGAGGCATTTCATCGCGATCGGAGTACTGTTTTTCACAGCTACGTCGGGCAATGCATGCCGACCGCCCTACCTGGAGTTCAGCGCTGTATTCGAGCCCGGCTCAGCTACGCTATCCGGTGCGGAGGTGAAGCGCCTTGCCGACTGGAGCATCAATTCCCGTCGCGCCTTTCCGGCCGGGTACACCGTCTACATGTAACTGCGACAGAACGAAATCCTCGGTATTCCACGCCAGCTTGCCGAAGCGCGGGCGCGTTCAATGACAGGCTTACTTGAACACCTCGGAATCAACAAGAAGGACATCGAGAGGCCAAGGGTGCGTTCCACAGCGAGCGGGCATGTCGCTTCTGAAGAGGAGGGAAGGTTCTTCAATGAAGCAGGCATCTCAATCAACCCCCGTTGCCCGCACCTCTGCTGTGAGAGCTAAGGCTATGCAAAGGACTCGGACATCGCGTTCACGCATCAAGTGGGTGGCGTGCGGCGTGCTTCTAGCGGTAACGGCAATCATCGCGATTGACGCCTGGCAGGCATGGAATTCACCCCAGCACTATCCATTTGGTGCAGAGGGGCCGGTGGCAAATCTCTGGGCGTACCAGACGCAGCGACACTACCTGATTGCAGCAGGACTTGCGCTAGCTGCCTGCTGCCTCGCGATAATGGGAATCTGGTTGCGCTACGCGTCGAGACGGCTTCGTTGGCTATGTGTTGCACCACTTCTCGCCATGGCGATGCTTACGGTCTATGAGTGGCTCATCGTGTTCGACTGAAAACTCAGACCACCGCATATATCACCAAGTAGAGCGAAGCCGTGCCTGCATGGAGTGAGCCCCAGCAATTGGATCCCACATAGGCTTCGCATTGAGTTCATTCCAACCCCACCGAAGCATGGCCCGAGGAGGGTTGGCACAAGCCAGGCCGATCACTACCATTGGCCGCCGGGTCACCGCCCTTCCCATGTTCTCGGATAACGCACCCGTCGCGTTCGCAGGTGCATCCGCCCCTAAAGTTTCCGCAATCGCTGCCGATACTGGTGTGGCGTGCCATTGCGCCTGTCGTTGGACATGGCCGGGCGCTTCAGGAAACACAGGTCGATGCACAACGAGAATAAGACAACGGTCGGCGCGTCACGACGCGCAATAGGGAAGGCAGCGAGGCCTGCTGCAAGCGGCGTGTGGCGATGGACCAGCCTTGCGGTTGCATGTTCGATGGTCACCGGATGTGCCACCGCTCCGGGCGCGTATCTGAAGGAAACGTTCGCCAGTGACGATCCTTGCTCAAACAATGCCCGCAATATCGGGATCGCGGCGGGTGTCATCGCCGGCGCGGTCCTGGGCAATGTTGTGTCTAGCAACAAGAAGGTCGGTACGCTGCTCGGCGCGGGTGTGGGTGCGGCGCTTGGCGGGCTGATTGGGGCGGACATGGACCGCCGCCGTTGCGAGTTGTCGCGCATTGCAAAGAAGCACGGGTTGGATGTCACTGTGGTCGACATCGCCGCGGACGGCAGTGCGTTGGCGCCTGCAACACGCGACCGCGAACAGGGCGGTCTGGGCATGTCTGTGTCGGTACGAGACGCTGGCACTGGCGGCAGTTCTCAGTTTGCTTCCGGATCCAGCGTGTTGGCGCCGGACGCCCGTGTCGCCTTCACGGAGATCGCCCAGCAGTACGCTTATGCGGCGCAGGCCAGGATGCTTGGCCCGAAATCCACGGCACAAGAACGGCAGGCCGTTGAGGCACTGAAGTCGCGGCGCATCCTGCTGATCGGGCATACCGACGATACAGGCAGCTCCAGGCTGAACGCAGAGCTGTCGGAGCAGCGTGCGCGTGCCGTCGCTGCACTGTTCCGCGATGCGGGCGTGACGGAGCCGCAGCTCTACTATCAGGGCGCGGGTGAAACGATGCCGCTGGCGGACAACCGCGACGAGACGGGGCGGGCGAAGAATCGTCGTGTCGAGATCGTGGATGTGACCGACGAATCGGCCTTTGCAAAGTATCTTGCCGCTCGCAGACCCAACGTGGCGTTCTATCGCGAGTCTGCCGCTGACAGGACGCAATCCGGCAGGGACAGCGGTGAGGCGAATGGCGCCGCGCAGAAGAAATCGGCAACGACCGCCCGTGCCGGTGACCGGCCTAAAACACAGTCGCCCGTGCGTACGGCTTCTGCAGCGTCGCCGCGCCAAAGCGACGCGCGCAGCGATGCAGTGAAGGTACCGGCTGGCGACCGACCCGTCACGTCCGCTTCCGCTGCTGCCTCGCCTGCCCCGGCGCAGAAGCAAAGCACCGTGACACAGATACGTACCGTCAGCGCCCCGTCGATCGACTTTGGTGGCACGCCTTCGGCGCGCAGCGTGATGGTGCCGGATCTCGGCAAGCTTGATCGGCCCACCGGCTTTGCCTTGATCTCGTCCGCTGTAGCGGACACGCCGCTGGCCCGTTGCGACCAGGACCGGCCGCGTGAGGCGCGTGCCGTGAAATCGCTAAGCGACGACAAGGCCTATCGGACAGCCGATTACATGCCTGGCTTGTACAACACAATCTGGACCGATACCGTCAACGGCCATCTCGTGGCACTGAAAGGTGTAGCGGTGTTGCGCGATGGCGGTGCGCCGGCGCGCAGCCCTGAAGTGCTTGTATATCGCGACTACCACGATGCCGGGCAAGTCGCCGACTTGCGCACCGAGGCACAGGTGAATACCTATCGTGGCGACAAGGGCCTGCTCTACCGCGTCTTTGTCAACAAGGCGCCGCTGCAATGCCTCGATATCGTGATCCCGCACGCCACGCCGGACCAGGCGCGGGGGTCGTGGCTGCGCTACGACAAGGACGGCAATAGCTACTCTGCTGCATTCAGCCCGCGGATGGCAGGCGGCGGCAAGATCTGATCAACAACGAGAAAAGAATAATACGATGAGTCACTGGATCAACGAGAACCTTGCGGCGCTGAATTCTGCGCTCGCGCTTGCCGTGTTGCTGATTGTGTATCTCGGCAACAAGTTTCGGATCGACTTTGCATTGATGAACCTTTGGTACAGCTTGCCGTTGATCGGCAAGATCGCACGGCTGTCCCGCGACACTACACGCTTTGCCAAAGACAAGTCCTGGACGTTGTCCGAGCGCACGCTGTGCGATGACTACAAGCAGTTCATCCATTTCACCACTGAGGACGAGTTCAACAAGCGGCTAACCTATCTTTCCAAGGCGCACGACCTGGGGCGCTCGCCGACGCCAGGATGGATGATGGGTCTGCTTTGCGTGCTGGTGCTTGCCGAAGGCCTGGGCTTCTCATACATGCTGGGCACGTGGATGGCAGGCGAAGGCGGCAGCGAAAACGCCCGCCAGTTGCTGATGTGGGCAATCGTGTTCGTACTGTGCGTCATCTTCGTGTTCGTGATGCACAGTGCCGGCCACCAGCTCTATCGCAGCAACCTGATCGCCAAGGCGGACTCGGAGTGGCGCGGCGAGGGGCAGCCGGGCAAGTTTGCCAGCCACAACATCAAGCTGAATGACCCGCAAGACAAGGATGACGCTGAGCCCGAGTACAAGCAAAGAGTGAATCGTGTCGGAACCAGCCGCAGCTATTTCATGGTGGGGGTGGCGGTGGTCATTATCGTGTTTGTGTCGATCGTTTCGACAGTGATGCGCGTCAAGCACCTGGAGACGGAGCGTACTGCACAAACCGCGTTGGTTGCGGAAGGGCCAGGTGCCGGCAATCCGTTTGACAAGCTTGGCCAGGCGCTGCCCGCGGAGCTTGCCCAGGAGCAACAGAAGGCAGACGACAAGGCCAAGGCCGACGGCCACGCCGCCTATGCCGATGAAGGCCTCGCGGCCTTCCTGATGCTGGCATTCATCTTTGCCATCACGCAGCTGGTCGGTATTGCCGGCGGCTACAAGTGGGGGTTCGCCGGGAAGGAAAGCAAGGCCGCTTATCGCGGTACGCGTGGGTTCTCTACCTATGACGACTACCTGGCCTTCTTTACGCCGCTGATGCAGGTGGCTCAGTCGAAGCTGCAGACCCTGCAGCAAAAGATGAGCGAACGGCGCGCCAATGACGGGCTCCGGCTGGAACACGCCTTTGACGACTACCTGATGGAGGCGAGGGAGTCGCGCACGCGCGTAGCGGCTGCCCGCAATGTTTCGCAGGCAGACATCGCCCCGGCTGTGGAGAGCCTGCCCGCGACCGACACCGCGAGCGTGCTTGCACGTATCGATGCGATGACAGCTGCCGGCCGAAAGGCGGATGCCGTTGCACTGCTGCAGAGCCTGCCGGACAGTGTGCGCAATGACGTCACGGCGCAGCTTGCCGAGCGCAAGGCAGCGCAGGAAGCAGCGCGGCTTGCCGCGGAACAAGCCCGCAAGGCCGAGGAAGAACAAGACAAGGAGGCGGAACGTGCGCGCCTGGAAGCCCTGCTCTGATATGGCAAGTACGCCTGCCGGCCGGCCCGTGTCAGACTGGCGAGCCTCCGGTTTCGGCAAGCGCTGCGCAGCGTGGCTGGCGGTGGCCACCACAATGCTCTGCGGGCCCGCGTTCGCCGCACCGGAAATACCCAGCTGCTACGTTGCCAATCAGCTCGGCTCGCCGACAGCGGCGCAGCGCGCGCTGTTTCTGATGATCGACCAGACCACGGTGCTGGACGACAAACTGGTTTCGGAACTGGGCCGGCATCTGCAGGGCTTGCTGCGGCCGGGCACAACATTCCGCGTATACAGCTTCTCGGCCTATGCACAAGGGCGCTACTTGCAGCAGCGGGCCGCCGGAACGCTGGAGGCACCGCTGGTCGACCAGTCGCTGCGCGATGCCACTGCGGTCAAGACGCTGAAGAACTTCGATGCATGCCTGAAGTCGCAATATGCGTATGGCACGAAGCTGGTGGCTGAATCGGTGCGGGAAGCCCTGCAGGGCAGCAGCGAAGCGTTGGCCCGCTCCGACGTATTGGCAAGCATTGCTGCTGTATCCCAGGCGGTACGAGATACAGCAGCGCAGCAGAAGACGGTGCTAATCGTGTCGGACATGCTGGAGAACTCGTCGATCTCGAGTTTCTATAGCCAGGAACGTATGCGGCAGATCGACGCCGCGCAAGAGTTGCGCAAAGTCGAGAAGGCGAATGTGCGTGCTGACTTTGGTGGGGCTTCAGTCTATGTGATGGGCGCTGGGATTGTTCCGGAACCGAAGGGGGCGCGGAGTGCTGCTGCCTCGTATCGTTCGCCACAGAGCATTGAGGCCCTTAGAACGTTCTGGGATGGGTTCTTTGAGCGCAGCAATGCGAGGCTGGTTGGGTTCGGAGCGCCTGCGTTGCTTACACCAATACGTTAGTCCTCGTCCCAGGCCCGTCGTTCACGGCGGCCGCCGACAACTGGAGCGCTTCAACGCGGCAGGCGTTCTTCAAGATGTTGAACAGCGTCTCTGTTTCCCAGTGCGCCCGGTTCCAGTCGATCAGTTGGATCGCATCGTCCAGACTGGCTGCGCTGCGATTTGTCAGCATGCGCCACCCGATTGGCTTGACGCCGGCAGGCGCATCAAACTCGCGACCGTCTTGCCCTTACCTGTCGGCAGATCAACCCGTTGCACCCAGAGTTGCTGACATACGGTGCGGGGCATCCCGCACGCTGAGCGCATCTGCTCTCTCACAACCGTTCTCAACCGGCAAGGTGGGACGGCGAGACGCCCCGCTGGCCAAGGGAATGCGCTGACCCAAAGGCTGACCCGGCCTAGAGGGCCCTTTACCACTTGCCCCTTCCGGGGTGGAGCCGTAGGCACATTGCCCCTTCTGCGTGGCGTGATTGGGCTTTTGAACAGTTCCATTGGCACGTTCACCTTAATCCGGCTGGGGCACCGCTACTTGCCAGTAGACACCGAACGCTTGCGGCCCGGCTTCAGCGGTACCACCGGCTCCGTCGGTTCCACGAACAATTCCCCAACCGCCACGCCAAGCGCGCTAGCAAGCAGGACCAAGTTGTCGAGAGAGACATTAACGATTTCGCGCTCCACCTGACTGATGTAGGTGCGATGCAAGCCTGCGCGGCTGGCCAGAGCCTCCTGCGATACCCCCTGCTTGCCGCGTAAGGCTTTCACATTAGCAGCCAAGTGCGCCCGTATTGTGCGCTGGGCAGAATTGATGGTCTCGTCCATGGAGCGAGAGCATCACCTTAAGAATCTGATGAATCTACAGAGATAGAATCTACAGTTTATAAATCTACAGACTTTACATCTCGAAAATATGCTTCTACACTGATCTCTCGATGAGAAATGACGTCAGTGCGGTGAAGTTGTTCGTCGGCGGCGGCCGCTGCTCGGATGCATCTCGCTACGCCAACGGATCATGCGCCGAGGCGCAGTGAGCTTTGCGACGCAGCGAGTTCGCCAAACGCTGCGCGGGCGCCCGCCATTTTTCGCGGCGACCTGCTATGGCTTCCCAAGGCGAGCTCTTCGGATGTGAATGCTTACAGTGCAGCACCTACTTGAGTGCACGGACGCGGCTTGGTGCTCCCGCGCGCGCCCGACAGGGCTCTTCCTTTTCCTCGGATTCGTGCACGGCCACGACGATTTACGCCCCTGCGGAAAAGTGCTCAACGCTAGCGCACGCCGCTAGCCGTCAACCCCGGCCCGCTCCCGCTCCGGACGGGGTCGGCGTGTGGACACCGGGCTTTGGGCGTGCGCCCAATATCGTCTCGCTCTGCCGTGGAGTGAACCTTTCAGGAGGCAACGAACGTGATCCAACCTCTCATCACCGCCGAACAACGCGAGCAGCTGCTCGCAAACGGCCACGCATATGCAACCGGAAAGGCCAGGGATCCACTGCCCGTAGTGCGGCTGTTTACCCCCGATGCGCATGCGACCTGGCTACTGGCCGCGCTCGATCCGGCCGATGGTGACACCGCCTACGGTCTGTGCGACGTGGGTATCGGCATGCCCGAACTGGGCCATGTGAAGCTGTCCGACCTGGCATCCATCGTTGGGCCGCTCAAGAGGCCGATTCTTCGTGACCGGTACTTCCGGCCCATCCGGTCGTTAGGCGAGTACGCCCGGCTGGCCCAGTCCAGTGGCTCGATCGTCGATTGATCGAGTGGGCAATCTGCAGAACCCCGTTGTTCGCGTCAATGCGATGCGGCATGCCGCATTTGGGGTCAGACGACCGCGACATGCTGAAACGCCAGCTGCGGTCAATTTCCATGTCATAGGAGCACCAACGTAGCGGCTCATCTAGGTCGCGCTTCACCGAGGAGAGAGACATGAACCCGTCAGGGAAAGGGCTGAGCCATGGACTCAAGGCGCGTCACGTCACGATGGTTTCGATTGCAGGCGTCATCGGCGCCGGACTGTTTGTAGGCTCCGGGCGAGCTATCGCCGAGGCCGGCCCGGCCGCGCTGCTGGCCTATGCCATGTCTGGGCTGCTGGTGGTGCTGGTCATGCGCATGCTGGGCGAGATGGCTGTGGCACGGCCGGATACCGGATCGTTTTCGACCTACGCGGACGGTGCCATCGGACATTGGGCCGGTTTCACGATTGGCTGGTTGTACTGGTGGTTCTGGGTCCTCGTGATCCCGATTGAAGCGACAGCGGCGGCGGCCATTCTGAGCGCCTGGTTGCCCGCCGTACCCCAGTGGACGTTTGCGCTGGCGATCACGCTCGCGCTGACCGGCACCAATCTGTTCTCGGTCAGGAACTATGGTGAGTTCGAATTCTGGTTTGCGCTCATCAAGGTGGTCGCCATCGTGGCGTTCATTGCCGTAGGCGGTCTGGCGGTGCTGGGTTTGCTTCCGGGGGCTCAGGTATCGGGCGTGGCGCGGCTGGTTGACTATGGCGGGTTCATGCCGAATGGCGCACATGCTGTCATCGCTGTCGTCCTGACAACGATGTTCGCATTCATGGGGGCGGAGATCGTCACCATTGCGGCGGCCGAAGCGGAACACCCGGCCCGGCAAATCGTGCGCGCGACGCGCTCGGTGGTGTGGCGCATTTCGCTGTTCTACCTGGGCTCGATCTTCATTGTTGTTGCACTGGTGCCGTGGAATGACCCGCTGCTCGTCACCCATGGGGCGTACCAGCGCGCGCTGGAGATCCTCGGCGTGCCGCACGCCAAGGCGATCGTCGACGTCATCGTTCTGACAGCGGTAATGAGCTGCCTGAACTCGGCGCTCTACACCGCCTCGCGCATGCTGTTCTCGCTGTCGACGCGGGGCGATGCCCCGAGCGGCCTAAGCCGGACTGCCGCGTGTGGCACACCGCGCGCCGCGGTACTGGTGTCCACCGCATTCGCTTTCGTGTGCGTGCTGGCGAACTACCTTATGCCAGAACGCGTCTTCGCCTTCCTGCTGGCTACCTCTGGCGCCGTGGCGCTTCTGGTCTACCTCGTGATCGCAGTATCGCAGCTGCGCATGCGCGCAGTACTGGAACGACGCGCGGCAGAGCTGCCGCTGCGTATGTGGGGCTACCCGTGGTTGACGTGGTCGGTCATCGTGGTGATTCTCGGTGTCCTCGCGGCGATGGTCTGGCATCCCGCCCATCGCATGGAAATTCTCGCGACAGCGACGCTGCTTGCCGGCGTGCTGGCTGGTGCCTGGCTAAATTCGCGTAACCGAAGCGCAGACGGGCAAGCACTGGCGATGGATGATCTGTGAACAGGTACGTTCGGTCGACGCGGTGGTTACGTGAGTACACAAGTCTGGCGTGGGTCAATGGCTCGAAAGTCGACTGAGCGGGCCGCTGAGCGAACCGGATCGCCCATTGTGGCGGGCCCGCCAGACCCACACGAAGCCGGGCTCTGACCGACGGTGTACATACCACTATGCAAAGAGACCTGAACATGAATCCACAACAGGAACCCCATGTGAATCCCCTGAGCGTACCGGGCGGCGTCTTACCCGCACCGGCGCGCACGCTGGCTGCTCGCGACTACAAGACCTTGGGTCTTGCCGCCCTCGGCGGCACGCTCGAATTCTATGACTTCGTCATCTACGTCTTCTTCGTCACGGTGCTGGGCGCGCTATTCTTCCCGCCCAACATGCCTGATTGGCTGCGACAACTGCAGGCGTTCGGCATTTTCGCCGCCGGCTATCTGGCACGCCCGCTGGGCGGCATCGTGATCGCCCACTTTGGTGACCGGCTTGGCCGCAAGCGCATGTTCACGCTTTCGATCTTGCTGATGGCAGCGCCCACGCTGATGATCGGCCTGCTGCCCACCTACGCCAGCATCGGCGTCGCGGCGCCACTGTTGCTGCTGGCGATGCGCGTGCTGCAGGGCGCGGCCATTGGGGGCGAGATGCCCGGTGCCTGGGTGTTTGTCGGCGAACACGTGCCGAGCCGGCACTACGGTCTCGGCATCGGGACGCTGACCTCGGGCATCACGGGCGGCATCCTGCTGGGTTCGCTCGTTGCGGTCGCCATCAATCGACACTACACGCCAGAACAGGTGAGCGATTTCGCCTGGCGCATTCCCTTCCTTCTGGGCGGCGTGTTCGGACTGGTGTCGGTGTACCTGCGCCGGTTTCTGCATGAGACCCCCGTGTTCCGCGAGCTGGCTGACCACAGCAATCTGGCGCGCGAACTGCCGATCCGCACCGTGCTGCGCGAGCACCGCTCGGCCAGTCTATTCGTCGCACTGCTGACCTGGGTACTTTCGACCTCCATCGTCGTGGTGGTGCTGTACACGCCAGCCTACCTGCAGAAGATCCACCACATACCCGCCGCGCTCGCGCTCGAGACCAATGCGTTCGCCACCCTCACGCTGACCATCGGCTGCGTGATTGTCGGGTGGGCATGCGACCGCATCGGCACCCGTGCCGTCATGCTGATCGGCTGGGGCGGACTTCTCATGACCGCTTACCTCTTCTACGGCAGCCTGCCCGGCACGCCTGGCACGCTGTTCTGGCACTACGGACTGCTGGGTCTGTTCGTCGGCACCATCGCCACCGTGCCGATTGCCGGCGTGCGCGCCTTTCCGGCACCAGTGCGGTTCACCGGTCTCTCGTTCGCCTACAACATGTCTTACGCAGTTTTTGGCGGCCTCACGCCGATGATTCTCACGCTGTGGCTGCAGCACGACGAAATGGCGCCGGCTCACTATGTGGCAGTGCTGGCCGCTGTCGGATTCTTGCTTGCGTTCTGGCCCCTCGCCAGGTGCGGCCATGCCATGCGCAATGGCGTGGCCAGCACGGCTGGCCACGTCAGTCGATAACGAAGGAGCAACGAAATGAATACGACGGAAAACACGCCACCAGTACGCCTGCTGACTCCCGCCGAGCTGGCTGTCTGCATCAAGGTGTTCCGCGACGCCCGGCAATGGACGCAAGAGCAGTTGGCCGTGATCGCCGGGCTCAACGTGCGAACCGTTCAGCGCGTCGAGCGAGGCTGGCCGGCCGATGCCGACACCTGCCGGGCGCTGGCCAGCGCGTTCGATTTCCTGGATATCGACACGCTTAACAAGCCGTTCGCGATTCCACCAGAAGACGAACTCAAGGCTGCGCAGGAACAGTTCGACCTCGAGCACGTCACCTTCGCGGCGATTCGGCTGACCACGGGTAAGCAGTTGGCGGAGCTGGCGCAGACCAGCACAATGGACATGTCGGAGCTGGCCTTCGAAATGGGCGGCGAAGCGGACAAACGCTTCGCCGCACTGATGGAATATTTCCGCAACTACCGCGATGCCCTGGACGCCTATACCGAAGCAGAGAAGCGCGAGGCGTCGGACACGATGCAAGCCAACATCGATGTGCTCAAGACCCTTGGCGTTTCGCTCTGCTATGCCGAGCGCCAAGTGCTGCTGAAGGGAAGCTCGGACCCGGACAGGCCAATGCCAGCTAACGTCCTGTACGTGATCGGGTTTCCGCTCGGCAAGGAACCCAAGCTGTTCGCCACGCCAACTTCCGTTGATATCCGTCTGTAGGCTAAAGGGGGCGTTGTTGCATAAATCCGGGCGTCTTGTCGACCGTGATGGTCATCATCCAGCTTGTGCCTGGCAGCCAGTTTCCGGCGGCTGCCGTCCAGCACCCGGTCGACCACGGCAATCGCGGGCCGCGGCCAGGTTCGTTCGAGCAGTGGCAGCACGGCCTGGCCGATGCAGCCAAGGCCGACGATGACGATTTGTTCGATCACGCAGACCCTTCCGCCCGTAAGCGGCGACGGGCGGCCCGGGGGCGCGGCAAGGCGGCCGCGCCAGCGCAGGACTGCCCTCGCATCGCTTTATCAATTCTGATCAGAATCGCTCAATCTAGCGAAGGCAATACTATCGCCGGGCGCCGCGGTTGCCAACTGCGGAGCGGGGGGGACGTGGTCAGCCGAACAGGCGCCAGGCCAGGCGCGCCGCCACGCGCGCGCCCTGGTGGTCGCGGTCGTACTGCGGGTTGTACTCGGCCAGGTCGGCCACGCGCAGCTTGCCGCTGCGGCGGGCAAGCATGGCCACTTCCTCCACAACCGGCAACGGCACGCCGTAGGCGGCGGGTGCCGACACGCCCGGCATTACGGCCGCGGGTAGCGCGTCGAGGTCGATGGTCAGGTACAAGTGGTCCGTGGCATCGATGCGTGCCGCCAGTTCCGCGAGGCGCGATGCCAGGTGACGCTCCTGCATGTCCACGTCTTCCACGTAGCAGACACCCAGCGCATCGGCGCGGCCGAACAGCGCCGGCGTGTTGCTGAGGCGGCTCACGCCCAGGCAGATATAGTCGAACGGCTGCCCGCGCTCGGCGCAGGCATTGGCGATCTGGTCGAACGGCGTGCCGGAGCTGGCGGGCCGGCTGGTGCGCAGGTCGAAGTGGGCGTCGATATTGATGATGAGCACGCGTCCGCCATCGTCCTGCGCATCCAGGTGCGCGCGCAGGCCTTGCCACGTGCCCCAAGCCACTTCATGGCCGCCGCCCAGCACCAGCGGCAGCCCGCCGCGCGCCAGCACGCCGCGCACGGTGCCCGCCAGCGCCAGCTGGGCGGACTCCAGGTCGCCGTCGTCACAGCTGACATTGCCGGCGTCGTATAACGCGGCCAGCCCGTGCGCCGGCACGTTGGCCAGCGCCTGGCGGATGGCGTCGGGGCCGTGCGCGGCGCCGGGACGGCCCTGGTTGCGCAGCACGCCGGCGTCGCAATTGAAGCCGAGCAACACCGGCGCGCCGTTGAGGGGCGTCACGTCTGCCGCTTCCAGCGCATGCACGATGCGGAACAGGCGCGTGGTGTCGCCACGCTCACCGTCGTCGACGCGGCCCTGCCAGAGGTTCTGGGTCCCAGCCATCGTCACGCCCGCGTCAGCACGGCCTGCAGGAAGCCGCGCGTGCGTTCCTGCGTCGGCGCCGAGAAGATGACCGACGGCGGCCCGGCCTCGATGATGCCGCCACCATCCATGACGACGACCACATCGGCCACTTCGCGGGCGAAGCCCATTTCATGGGTGACCACGACCATGGTCATGCCTTCGGCGGCCAGCACCTTCATCACCTGCAGCACTTCGCCCACCAGCTCGGGGTCGAGCGCGGAGGTCGGCTCGTCGAACAGCATCACACGCGGCTCCATGGCCAGCGCACGGGCAATGGCCACGCGCTGCTTCTGGCCGCCGGACAGGCTGGCGGGCATGGCGTGGGCCTTGTGCGCAAGGCCGACTTTCTCAAGCAGGCCCATCGCCTTGCGCTCGGCTTCCTCGCGCGAGGCGCCGCGCAGCATGCGGGGACCGACCGTGACGTTGTGCAGCACCGACAGGTGCGGGAACAGGTTGAACGACTGGAACACCATGCCCACTTCGGTGCGCAGCTGGTTCAGCTCGTGCTCGCCGATCAGCTGGCCGTCGGTCACCAGGCGCTTGCCGACGATGTCGATGGTGCCGGCCTCGGGTTGTTCCAGGCCGTTGCAGCAGCGCAGGAAGGTGCTCTTGCCCGAGCCGCTGGGGCCGATCACAACCACGACCTGCGACGGCTCCACATCGAAGTCGATGCCGCGCAAGACGGTATGGCCGCCGAACGATTTGCCCAGGTTCCGAATCCGGATGATTGCGGAATCGCTCATTGCACCATGCCTCCCATGCGCAGCCGTTGTTCGGCGCGCCGCAGGATCAGCCCGGCCGCGCTCGTCAGGATCAGATAAACCAGCGCGATCGCCAGATAGACTTCCAGCGACCGGTACGACACGCTGATGATCTTCTGGCCCTCGTGCATCAGGTCGGCAATGGTCAGCAGCGACACCAGTGCCGAGTTCTTGATGAGGGCGATGAACTCATTGCCCAGCGGCGGAATCATCCGCACGATGGCCTGCGGCAGGATCACCGCGCGCATGGCCTGGCCGGAAGACATGCCGATCGAGCGGGCGGCTTCCATCTGGCCCTTGTCCACGGACTGGATGGCGCCGCGCACGATCTCCGACACATACGCGCCGGAATAGATGCCCAGCCCGATCACGCCGCACACAAAGGCGGGCAGCAGGATGTTGAACTGCGGCAGCCCGAAGAACAGCAGGAACAACTGCACCAGCAGCGGCGTGCCGCGGATGAAGGTCACGTAGGCCGTGCAGATGCTGTAGATGACGCGGCGATTCGGGTCCAGCCGGCCGATGCCGACCAAGAGGCCCATGACGCAGCCCAGCACCAGCGCGCAGGCCGTCACCTCCACGGTGATAACGGCGCCGTGGAGGATGTCATGCCAGCCGGCAAAGACAGGAGAAAAATCCAATTCCATGATGATGATCCGCGCGGCTTACTTGGCGGCCGTGCCGAACCATTTCTGGGTCAGCTTGGCATAGGTGCCATCGGCCTTCACCTTGGCGAGTGCGGCATTGAGGGCACGGGTCAGCTCGGGCGTGTCCTTGCGCACGGCCATGCCGTATTCCTCGGTGGTCAGCGGCTGCTCCACCATGCGCAGGCCGCCGCGCGTCTTGACGTATTGCATCGCGGCCGGCTTGCCGGTCACGGCGGCATCGGCACGGCCGATCTCGACCAGGTTGAACATTTCCTGGTTCTTCTCGACTTCCACACGCTGCACTTGCGGGTACGTGTCACGCAGGAAGCTAACCGACTTGGTGCCCACCTGCACGCTGACCTTCTTGCCGTTCAGGTCGGCCGGGGCGTGGACGGTGGTGTTGCCGCTCTTGACCAGCGCTACCAGGCCGCCGGTGTAGTACGGCTCGGTGAAGTCCACCACCTTGCTGCGCTCGGGGGTGATGTAGATGCCGGACACTGCCATGTCGAAGCGGCGCGAGACCAGCCCCGGGATCAGGCCCTTGAAGTCGATGTCGGTCCATTCGACCCGCTTGCCCATTGTCTTGGCCATGGCCTCCACCAGCTCCACGTCAAAGCCGGTGCGCTTGCCGTTCTCGATAAATTCCATCGGCGGGAAGGTGGCGTCGGTGGCCACGCGCAGCACGGCATTGTCCTGCGCGTGCGCGGCGGTGCCAAGGGTCAGGGCGGTCAGGGTTGCCAGGCCGGCCATCAGGCATTTGCGACGAAGGTTCATGGAAGTCTCCTATTCTCGGGAACGAGGGATCTGCCGTCGCATGGGTGTGCCGACGGCGGCGGTAACGATTTGCTTGGTATTCAGTAAGACTGCAGCCGGGCGGAAATCCGCATCGCCGCTGCCACGGTCATGTCGATCAGCGCGGTCTCGCGCCCTTGCCGCCGCGTGGCCGGCACCATCAGCGTGATGGAGCCCAGCGCATAGGCCTTGCTGCGCCGCGAGAAGAGTGGCGCGCTCACGCCCCACACGCCCGGATCCACCTCGCCCTCACTGACGGCGTAGCCGGTCTCGCGAATGGCGGTCAGCTCGGCCAGCAGCCGTTCGGCTTCGCCTGGCTCGCACTGGGCCCGGATCAGGCGCTCGCGCGCTTCATCACGCATGAATGCAAGCAGCGACTTGGCCGACGCACCGGCGCGCAGCGGCACGCCGCGGCCTTTCTCGAATGAGCAGCGCAGCGACTGGCGGCTCTCCACCATCTCCAGGCACACCGCGTGATCCTTGACGGCGACGACCAGGCCTACGCTTTCATCGGACTGCTGCGCCAGCAGCTGCATGTCGGGCAAGGCTTCGCGCGCCAGGTGCGAGGCCATGTCAAAGCCAAGCGCCAGTTGCAGGCTGATCGGGCCCGGCGCGTATTCGCCGTCGGACTCCAGCACAAAGCCCCAGCGCTTGAGCATCATCAGCTGCCGGTAGAGCGTGCTCTTGGGCAGGCCGGTCTTGGCAACCAGCTCGCGCACCGTGATTGGCGCGCCGTGCTGCGCCAGCGCCGCCAGCACGAACAGCACGCGATCGGCACCGCCCGCGGGCTGGCCGGGTTCGGCAGGCGTGGGTGTCGCGGGCTTCACGGCGGTGGGGTTGTCGACGGCATTCAACATAGGGCCCAAGAATAGGACCTGATTCCCAGAAATCAAAACCGAGAGTCCCGGAAAATGGGAATGAAGGGCTAGGGATAACCCTTGATGACTGGCAATTTGATCGGCCAAGTGCATGGGGCGCCGCTGCGCCGCGATCAGTAGATGCCTGGCAGCATCCGCCAGGTCCGGTCGCAGTACGACGCGTACTCGTCGCCAAACTGGTCGCGCAGCAGCGCCTCTTCCGCCCGGATGCGCGCCAGCAGCACTGGCACCATCAGCAGCGTGAGCACCACGCCCACGCCGGAGCGGAACGCCAGTACCCATCCCAGCGAACTGACCAGGAAGCCGAGGTAGCTCGGATGCCGGATCACGCTATAGATCCCGGTGGTCACCAGCGTATGACCCGGCTGGATTGCCACCAGCCCGCTGAAGCGCCGCCCCAGCACAAACACCGGCCACAGCCGCAGCACGCCGCCGCCGGCAAACAGCGCCACGCCGATCCAGCGCATGGTGTCGCCATCGAGCGTCCAGAAGCCGATGCGGTCGGTAAAGGGCGGCAGGTACGCCGCCAGCAGCCCGAGCACGCCAAAGACTGCCAACACCCAGCGGTTGCCGCGGTCCTCGCGCATGCCGCTGCTGATGTTGCCGCCGGAGAAGAGTGCAGCGACGGACAGGGCGAACAGGACCAGGGTCAGGGCCACGCGCGCCGGGTGCGCGAAAAAGGGGGCGATGCCGCCCCAACCTGCGATGGCGATGGCCAGGTAGGCGAGCGTGCCGGCGCGCGTGGCAATCGCCATGCCGGGAGTCGGGCGCATGGGGAACCTCCGTTGAGACGGTGGATGCACAAGCGAAGGGTAAGCCTCAGGCGGCCCGGGTGTCGAGGGCGGCCGGGTCGTGATTAAATCTGCGTTTTGCGCCGGCGTATGCCGGGGCGCAGTGAACCGCTTTCGTCACACCACCATGCCCCTGATCGACATCAAGAACCTCCAGCAAGCTGCCCAGGACTTCGGCAAGGCCCGAAACTGGGGCAAGTACCACAGCCCCAAGAACCTCGCGATGGCGCTGAGCGTGGAGGTGTCCGAGTTGGTCGAGATCTTCCAGTGGCAGACCGATGCGGAATCGCGCGCCATTATGTCCACCGACGAGCGCGAGCATGTGGAGCAGGAGCTTGCCGATATCACCATCTACCTGGCGCAGTTGGTGACGGCACTGGGCGTGGATCTGGACGCGGCGATCCGCGCCAAGATGGAGATGAACGCCAGGAAGTACCCGCTGCCGGAATGAGGCGCCCGGCGACGGCGTGAGCTCACGACAATGGCCGGCTCCCCGCCAGGACGCACAACAGCAGCACTCCGTTCAAAGCGAGCAGTCCGCTCACCAACAGCACGATGGGCGGCGCATCCCGTGTCCGCTCGCGCAGGCGGGTGACCCCCGGCAGCCACTCGCCGCGCGTACGCCGGGACCAGCAGGCGACGCCCGCGCTGCACATGCCCAGCCACGCCAGCGTGCCCAGCGATGTCCAACCGCGTGATTGCGACGCCAGCGTCGGACGGATGGACGCCTGCTGGGGCGTCGGGCCGGAGGCTCTTTGGATCACGACAGGGGGCGCTTGCATTCCCGGTTCGGCTAATGGCTCTGCCGATGGCAGGGCTGGAGGCTGCTCCGCTACTGGTTGAGTTGCTGGAGGTGGCGCGACGGCTGGCCGCGAGGCCTCGACCGTGACCGCAGATTGCTTGTTCCTCGACGCCTCCCGCGCCCGCGCCGCCGGCGGCGTTGGTTGCGGCGCGGCAGCCTGCGGCGGTTTCTTGCCTGGCTGCCGGCGCCAGCTGGCAAAGACCCTATCCAGGCATTTCACCGACGTGCACGCGTCCCGGCGCTCTCGCCAGGCGGCGATGTCGCGCCCTTGGATCGCGCCGGCGCGAAGCCGGCGCTGCTGGTCCGCATGGATGCGCTCGTGTTCGCGCTGGAGCATCGCGTGATCGCAGATCAGGTCGGCGGCGTGCGGCACCGACTGCAGGCAGGACGTGCCGGCGGCGAGCGGATCGTCGCAGCGGGAAGGACGCAGCGTGGTCTTGCAGGCAATATCCGACGCCTGCGCACTGGCAGCCAGCAGAAGACCGAACGCAATGCACGCGGCCAGACGGCCCGAAAGCCTTGTCATCCTGTCGCCCCGTGATAGTGGGGATCGTCCGGCGCTGAAGCGGGCGCCGATGGACTTCTATTCTGGTACGGCGCCATCCATCTACGGTTCGCTATCCCACAGAACCGTGCAGCAAACTTTGGGCGCGGCCTCGGATGCGTGGCCGAGGCCACAGATCCGAAAGACCGCGGCTATACCTTCTTGCCTTCCCCATCGTCCCCCGCGTGCGCAGGGGCGACATGCCAGCCCCCGTACGGCATCCTTCGGTCTGACAAAAACAAAAAGCGAAGGGGTCATCATGGGTCGCAGGAAGCAATCAAGCGTCTTCGAGGATCTGTATGGCATTGCCGCAGCACTGCCATGGTGGGTAGGCGTGGCGTTGGCCACCATTGCCTACGCGGTGCTGCACCGTTATGCGATTGCCGAAGTGCCGGTCAGTGCCGCGCCGGGGCAAATCGGCCAAATGGTCGTGACACAGATGGTCAAGGCGCTGTCGATGTACGGGCAGTACATCGTGCCGCTGTTGCTGCTGGCCGGCGCGGTGGCTTCGTGGCTGGGCCGCCGCAAGCGGCAAGAACTGGTGCGCAGCGTGGCGGCGAGCCAGTCTGGCGACGCCCTGCGTCAGATGACCTGGCGAGATTTCGAGCGGCTGGTGGGAGAGGTGTTCCGGATGCGCGGTTACGCTGTGGCGGAGACCGGTGGCGGCGGTGCGGACGGGGGCATCGACCTGCGGCTCAGAAAGGGCAACGAGTTGGCGCTGGTGCAGTGCAAGCAATGGCGCGCCTACAAGGTGCCGGTCACGGTGGTGCGGGAACTGTATGGCGTGATGGCTGCGCAGGGTGCGGCGCAAGGATTCGTTGTGACATCGGGGCAGTTCACCGCCGATGCGCGGGCCTTCGCGCCTGGGCGGAACATAGAGCTGATCGATGGCCAGGCACTCACCGTGCTGGTCAAGCGCGCCCGCGCTGCAGCGCCGACGGGGTCGGCCGCACCCCCGCCTGCCGCTGCGAACGCGCCGACGCGCGCCGCGGAACCGCCGAAGCCAACTGAGATGCCGCCTGCCGCCGTGCCAGGCTGCCCGCGCTGCGGCAGCGCCATGATCCAACGCATCGCCAAACAGGGCGCGAACGCTGGCAATCCGTTTTGGGGCTGCGCCACGTTCCCCAAATGCCGCGGCGTGCGTGGCCTCTGACTCTCCCTGGTTCGGACAACGGCAGTCTGCCGCTGTAGCCGCTTGTCAGATCGCGACCAGGCTCACAACCCAACCCGCCACATAGAGCCCCAGCCCGAACACCGCATGCGTCACCAGGCTATGCGCCCGTGCCACATTTGGCCGTGGCGTGCGGCTCGCGGCGATGCCGGCACCCATCGCCGGCTGCATTAGCAGGAACGGTGCCGCCACACTGCCGATGCCGATGATCAACGCGGGTGCCAGCGTCGGATGACGCGCCCAGTCGAGTCCCCATAGCCCCAGCAGGATGGCCGCGAACACGATGCCGGTCAGGTAATGGGCGATCCAGCCGATCCCGCGCTCGCCGCGCACCGGTGGCGACGCCGCGATGGGATGGTGGCAAAGGCGTCCTCGCGGCAGCCACGCTAGCCAGCGGCCTGCCAGTCCATAGTCCAGCGCAGGAACGCCCAGCAACCGCTTGCGCAGGATGGCCCAGGCGTCCATCACCAGCGTTGCGCCGGTGCCGATCACGACCGCATTGAACAGGAGCGCCATCGCTGTATCAGGCATGGGCAGTCTCCCCGGCCGTCAGTGATGAAGCCGAAGCCCGGGCGGTGATCATCCAGCAGGCAGCGGTGTAGCGCACGGTTGCGCCATGAACGTAAGGCTCGAATGCCGCGCGGACGGTTTCGATGACGCTGGCGCGTGTGCTTGCCTCAGCCTCGCGCAGGGCCAGGCCGACGGGACCCAGGCTGGACAGGTAGTCCACCAGCGCAGGCTCCGGCAGCGTGCAGACGAGGTCGATCGGCTGGATATTGATCCCGGTCCAGCCGCCCTCTTCCAGGATGGCCTGCACGCGCTGGCGGTCGCCGAAGGCGAACTGCCCCGGCGCACCCGGCTGCCGCGGCGGCAGGTTGGACAGCAGCGGCGCTGCCGCGCGCTCGGCGGTGGTCATGAACGGATTCTCTGCGGCGCTGCGCCAGGCGATGCATTGGAGCGTGGCATCCGGTGTTGCGGCCCGGCGCAGGTTGGCAAAGGCCCGCACCGGATCGCTGAAAAACATCACGCCCAGGCGCGACACGATGCTGTCGAAGCTTGCTGGCGCGAAGGCGTAGTCCTGCGCGTCGGCGCGAATAAAACTGGCGGTCGAGCCGTCCTGCTGCGCACGTGCCCGTGCAGCGGCGAGCATCGGCTCGGAAATATCGATGCCGGTGCATCTGCCCTGCGCGCCGAGCTTACGCGCCAGCGCGATCGTAGTGCTGCCGGTGCCGCAGCCGACATCGAGCACATGCTGTGCCGAGGTCTTGCCGACCGCATCGACAAGCAGGCCTTCCAGCGGCCGGAGCATGTCGTCGAGCACCGCCTGCTCCGCGACCCAGGCATGGCCAGACGGGCCGTTCCACAGTGCGGCCTGGTCGCCGCCGTTGATGCTGGTCTGTTGTTGCTCACCCATGGTCATATCCCCTTGCACGCCGTCCTGGCTTGGAAGCTACACTGTGCCAGTTCAAGTCCACTTGAGGTCAAGCGGTGACAAGCCTGGATATTGCGGAAGTGGCCCGGCACGCAGGCGTGCCGGCCTCGACGCTGCGGTACTACGAGGAAAAGGGGCTGATCGCTTCCATCGGCCGGCGCGGGATGCGGCGCGTGTTCGATGCCGGCGTGCTGGAGCGGCTGGCGCTGATTGCACTGGGGCGTGCCGCCGGTTTCTCGCTGGATGACATCGCGCAGATGTTCTCGCCACAGGGCCAGCCGAACATCGACCGGCAGGTGCTGGCGGCCAAGGCGGATGAGCTGGACCGGACCATCCGCAAGCTGACGGCGATGCGCGACGGACTGCGGCATGCGGCGGTTTGCCCGGCGCCAAGCCATATGGAGTGCCCGACGTTCCAGCGGATTCTGCGTGCGGCGGCGTCGGGGGCGATTGGTGGGCGGCGGGATCACGCCTCGGGGCCTCCCGGTGGCCCCCATTAGGTGTCGAAAGATCCTCGTGCTGGGCGTATGCGGAGATTGCATTGATATTCCCCCGCGAAATTTGCGGTGAATAATTGGCGCATGCGGAGATAGCTGCCATAATCTCCGCATGAAACGCGGAGAATGGCTCTATATCTGGCAATCGCCTGACTGGCCACAATTCCACTACGACCTGGCAGCGCTGGCTCGGCCGCTGGCTGATGTGACACGCGCCCAGGGCATGCTCCTGGGCCGCCTTGCCGATGTAGGAATGGCCTTGCGGGGCGAGGCCAGCCTGACCGCGCTGACCGAGGACGTCGTCAAGACCAGCGAGATCGAGGGCGAACGGCTCAATGCCGATTCAGTTCGGTCTTCGCTTGCGCGCCGGCTGGGCGTGGACATCGGCGCGCTGGCAGCGGTGGACCGGCATGTGGAAGGCGTCGTGGAGATGGTGCTGGATGCAAGCGGCCGCTGCAACGAGCCACTCAGCAAGGAAAGGTTGTTCGGTTGGCACGGGGCGCTATTTCCTACGGGGTATAGCGGCATGTCGCAGCTACGTGTCGCGGCATGGCGCGACGATGCCAAGGGGGCGATGCAGGTCGTGTCCGGCCCCTACGGGCGCCAGCGCGTCCATTTTGAAGCGCCGCCGGCAGACAGGCTTGAGCCAGAGGTCGCGCGATTTCTCGATTGGGCCAACACCGACCAGGCAGATGCGCCAGTACTGAAGGCCGGCCTGGCGCATCTGTGGTTCGTTACGCTGCATCCGTTCGACGACGGCAATGGCCGTATCGCACGGGCAATCGGTGACTTGCTGTTGTCCCGGGCAGACGGTAGCCCTCAGCGGTTCTATAGCCTGTCCGCGCAGATCCAACGCGAACGCAAGGACTACTACGACATCCTGGAGCGTACGCAGCAGGGCTCGCTGGACGTCACCGAATGGCTCGCCTGGTTCCTTGATGCGCTGTTGCGGGCCGTACAGAATGCACAGCACACGCTGGACGCGGTCCTGGCCAAAGCGCGCTTCTGGCAGCGCTGGGGCGCGACGCCACTGAACGAGCGACAGACGAAACTGCTGAACCGGCTGCTCGATGGCTTCGATGGCAAGCTCACGTCCAGCAAGTGGGCTGCGATTGCCAAGTGCTCGCCGGACACAGCGCTGCGGGATATAAATGAGTTGGTGGCGCTGGGGGCGCTGCGAAAGTCTGGCGCTGGCGGGCGTAGCACGTCATACGAACTGACTGATTGATATCGATTATCAAAGCCTGACCTGCTCGAAGCGCCCTTTGCCAGAAAAGTTGCATGTCACCTTATTCGGCTATTGCTCGGCAGCCAGCCGCTCTCGCTCCCGAAGCTGTTCCCCGGAAGACCAATCTCACCCCAACCTGAACTGCCCCACCGCCCCCGCCAGGCTCCCGGCCTGCGTCTGCAGCGCCGCCGCAGCAGCCGTGGATTGCTCAACCAGCGCCGCATTCTGCTGCACCATCTGATCCAGCTGGCTCACTGCCATATTCACCTCTTGAATACCGCGGGTCTGTTCCATGGCTGCGTGAGTGATCTCGGAAATAATGCCGGTCACCTTGGAGACGTTGCTGACGATCTCGCTCATGGTGTCGCCGGCGCGGCGGACCTGGCCGGAGCCGGAGCTGACGCTGTCCACGGTGGATTCGATCAGGGTCTTGATTTCCTTGGCGGCCTGGGCGCTGCGCTGGGCCAGGGCGCGCACTTCGCCCGCCACGACGGCGAAGCCGCGGCCCTGGTCGCCGGCGCGGGCGGCTTCCACCGCGGCATTGAGCGCCAGGATATTGGTCTGGAAGGCGATGCCTTCGATCACGCCGATGATGTCGGAGACCCTGACCGAGGCGTTTTCGATCTGGCCCATGGTGGTGATCACCTCGCCGATCACGACGCCGCCGTCGGCGGCCACGCGCGAGGCAGCGGTGACGGATTCGTTGGCGTGCTGGGCAGAGCTGGCAGACTGGCTGACGGTGGCGGTGATTTCTTCCATCGAGGCCGCGGTCTGCTGCAGGCTGGCGGCGGCGGATTCGGTGCGGCGCGACAGGTCCGCGTTGCCGGCGGCGATCTCGTCGGAGGCGGCGCGCACGGATTCGCTGGCGTCGCGGATCTGGCGCATGATGGTGCAGAGCTTGTCGGCAAAGGTGTTAAAGGCGCGCGCGATCTGCGCGACTTCGTCGTTGCCGTCGGCGGGCAGGCGCTGGGTCAGGTCGCCGTCGCCGGAGCCGATGGCGTCCATGGCATCGCGCACGGTTGACAGGCCGCGCAGCGACATCGTTGCCACGCCCCAGACTACGGCGGCGGCCACGCCTGCGATCAGTACCAGTGCGATCACCGATGCGATCAGCACTGAGCGCATGCCGGCGGTGGCCTCGGCCTTGTCCAGGGCGACGATGACCATCCAGTCGGTGCCGGGGATGGCGCGCGCGCCGAGCAGCTTGGCGCTGCCGCCGACTTCAACTTCCAGCGGCGTCCTTGCGCCGGCCAGTGCGGCGAGCTTGTCGGCGTTCAGCGCGGGCACGAGTTCGGTCACCGGCTTGAGCGTGAGCTTGTCTTCGGTGTGGGCGACGATGTCGCCGTTCCTGGCCACCAGCATGCCGAAGCTTGCCGGCGTGGGGCGGATCGCCTTGACGTTGGCGATCACGGTGTCCATTGCCACATCGCCGGACACCACGGCCTTGACCTCGTCATCGCGGACCACGGGCGTGGCAAATGTCACCACCAGCTTGCCGGTGCTGGCAGCGACATAGGGCGGCGTAACCACCGGCTTGCCGGCTGCTGCGGCCTGCTTGTACCAGGGCCGGGCGGTCGGGTCGTAGCCGGGCGGGACGCCTTTCGGGTCGGAGAATTTGGAGGTCTTGTCGGCATAACCGACGTAGACCTTGGTGAAGCGGCCGGCGTCGGCCACCTGCTTGAGCGCAGCATCGGGTTCGGGCTGCAGCACGGTATCCTGCAGCGACTGGATCATCTGGCTGTGCGAGGCCACCCAATCGACGATGGCGCTGGCGTGGCCGCTCTGCACGGCAGCCAGGCTGCTGTCGATGGCGTCTTCGTTATAGCGGTTGGCGACGAACTGGTTCAGCGCCGTATTGATGGCGAGCGCGGCGATGACGATGGCCACGCACAGGGCCACGATCCGCGCACGGATGGTAATGAACATCAGGGGAGATCCTTCGTAGGGAATCGTTGGGGGGCGTTTATTTGTGGGATTTCCACCCCGCTGTATACGGAGCGGGTGCGCCCGACTTGAGGCAGGCAGGCGAAATCCGGTCGAATGCGATCAGGTTGACGACACAACGCGCCAATTTGGTGCGCGATAGTGCGCTTGCGCGGCTCGGGAATGCGCACCGGTGGATCTGAAATTCGTAACGTGAATGTACGCAGGAGTGGGTTTCGGCGTGATCAGACGCCTGATCCGATGCGTTGCAATACAAGCGGCGTTGCAACGCAGCGGTGATTGCCGATACGGGCGTTCATGAGCGTGATGGCAGCCGCAGCAGAACGCTTGCCGCAGCGCATCCGACGGCGGCTTGGGCGAGAGTACATCTGTCGTCAAGCCTTGCTGATCAGTCATGCAGACAAGCTAACGACTTTTTCACAACGTATTACAAAGATTTACAGCCGTTATGCGATTAGCAACATATCCTCCGATCAACTCACAAATAAACCAAACGGAGAGCCTATCGTGTCAGTCCTTTCTTTGACTTCCGCGCCGATGCGCGTGCTCGCTCTGAGCGGTGCCCTGGCGCTGGCCGCCTGCGGTGGTGGTGGCGGCGATGATGGCGGCGGGCAGGGGACGCTCAAGGTCTCGATGACCGATGCACCGGCCTGTGGCTTCAACAATGTCTTCGTGACCGTCAACAAGGTGCGCGTGCACAGCAGCGCCAGCGCCGAGGCGAGCGCCGGGGGCTGGGTCGATATCGACGTCGTGCCCGCGCGCAAGATCGACTTGTTGTCGCTGACCAACGGCGTGCTGACGGTGCTGGGCCAGACCGCACTGCCTGCCGGCAATTACCAGCAGGTGCGCCTGGTGCTCGATGCCAACCGTGGCGGCGGCGCCGGTGCGCTGGCCAACTCGGTGGTGCCCGTCGGCGGCACTGAGCAGGCGCTGGATACGCCCAGCGCGGTCCAGTCGGGCATCAAGATCAACCGGCCGTTCACCGTGGCAAAGGATACGTTGACCGACCTGGTGCTGGACTTTGACGCGTGCAAGTCGGTGGTCACGCGCGGCAATGGCACCTTTGGCCTGAAGCCGGTGGTGACGGCGATCCCGACGATCGTCAGCGGTGAAGTGAACGGCGTGGTCAGCGGGGCACCGGGTGCGCGCGTGTATGCCGAGCGCAACGGCGTGGTGGTGAAGGCGACGGTGGCGGACGCCAACGGCAACTTCAAGCTGTCGCCGATCGAGCAGAGCAGCACGGCCGGCCCGGTTGACGTGGTGGTGGTGCCGGGCTCTGCCAATGGCAAGGCGGCGGGCATTGTGCGCGGCGTGCCAGTGGTGGTGGGCACGCCCACGGCGATCTCGACCGCGGCGGCGCCGATGTCACTGCCGGCGTCGACCTATCGCCGGGTTTCGGGTACGGTCACGCCGGCTTCGGCCGAAGCGACCCTGCGCGCGCTGCAACTGGTCAGTGGCGGCAATTTCGAGATTGCGGCGACGGCTGCCGCCAGCGATACCGGCGCCTACAGCATGTTTGCAACCGAACCGGCACTGCCGGTGGCCGCGCCGCTGATCGGCACCTACCAGGCCGCGCTGCCGATTCCGCTGCAGGCGGACGGCGCCGCCGCGGGCAAGTACAGCGTGCAGGCCACCAGCGCCACGGGTACGGTGCAGACCAAGCCGGCGGACGTGAACGTCGCCGACGCCGTGGTGAATTTCTCGTTCTGATTCCGGGGGGCCGGGAACGAAGCCGGAAGAGGGCCTGGCCCTCTTCCGGCTTTTTTTGTTGGCCAGGGGCCCGGTTGCGCCGCCACCGTCTGGCGCAGTTTCCCGCTAGACTGCCAGTCTCGCGTTTCGGGAGATCGCGCCATGGCAGCACGCACCGCGGCGAAGGCCGCATCCAAGCCTGCAGCAACGTCTGAGGCCACATCCAGGGCCAGGTCACGCAAGGCCTCCACGTCTGCCGAGCCGGTGCGGGTTGGCATCGGTGGCTGGAATTTCGCCCCGTGGCGCGACAACTTCTATCCCGCCGGCCTGGCACAGGCACGTGAGCTGGCCTATGCCAGCCGCCACCTCAGCGCGATTGAAATCAACAGCACCTACCACGGCACGCAGAAGCGCACCTCGTTCGCCAAATGGCGCGACGAGACGCCGGATGATTTCGTGTTCGCGGTGAAGGCCTCGCGGTTTGCCACCAACCGGCGCGTGCTGGCCGAGTCCGGTGAATCGATCGAACGCTTTATCGACAGCGGCATTGCCGAGCTTGGCCGCAAGCTGGGTCCGGTGGTGTGGCAGTTCGCGCCGACCAAGCAGTTCGATGCGGAAGACTTCGAGGCCTTCCTGCAGCTGCTGCCGGACTCGGTGGAAGGCGTGAAGCTGCGCCACGTGCTGGAGGTGCGGCACGACAGCTTCCAGGCGCCGGACTACCTCAAGCTCGCGCGCAAATACAAGGCCGCCACGGTCTTTACCGATTCGCCCAAGTTTCCGTCGATGGCGGATCTCACTGCAGACTTTGTCTATGCTCGGCTGATGGCCAGCAGCGAGAAGCTGAAGGCCGGCTACGCGCCCAGGGACCTGGATGCGTGGGCTGAACGGGTGCGCACGTGGGCGCAGGGCCACCAGCCAGCCGACCTGCCGACGGTGGAAGACCGCAAGCCCGCCGCGCGCAAGCGCGAAGTCTTTGTCTTCTTTATCAACGGCGCCAAGGAACGCGCGCCGGCCGCGGCGCAGGCGCTGCTGGAGCGGCTGGACTGGACGCCGCCGGCCGATGACTGACGGATCGACATCCCTGGATCGCTATAATCGCGCATGAACTCGACCCCCGCCCAGCCGCAAGCCGGCACCGCTTTTTCCACCCTGCCGCTGTCGCCCACCATGCTCGCCACGCTGGCGCAGCTTGGCTATGACGAAATGACGCCGATTCAGGCGGCCAGCCTGCCGATCACATTGGCGGGCCAGGACCTGGTGGCGCAGGCGAAGACCGGCAGCGGCAAGACCGCCGCCTTCGGGCTGGCGCTGCTGCACCGGCTCGATCCGCGCCGCTTCGACGTACAGGCGATGGTGCTTTGCCCCACGCGCGAACTGGCCGACCAGGTCACGCAGGAAATCCGCCGCCTGGCGCGCGCCGAAGAGAACATCAAGGTGCTGACGCTGTGCGGCGGCTCGCCGATGCGCCCGCAGGTCGACAGCCTGATTCATGGCGCACATATCGTGGTGGGCACGCCCGGACGCATCCTGGATCACATCGACCGCGGCAGCCTGGACCTGTCCGGCATCAACACGCTGGTGCTGGACGAGGCCGACCGCATGCTCGACATGGGCTTCTTCGACGACATCGCCTATGTGGCCAGCCGTTGCCCGAAGGACCGGCAGACGCTGCTGTTCTCTGCCACGTATCCGCCCGGCATCGACAAGCTCAGCCACCGCTTCCTGCGCAACCCGCAGTCGGTCAAGCTGGAGGCTACGCATGACAACAGCACCATCCGCCAGCGCTTCTATGAAGTCGAGGAAGGCGAGCGCCTGAACGCAGTGGGGCGCCTGCTGGACCACTTCCGGCCGGTCAGCACGCTGGCGTTCTGCAATACCAAGGCGCGCTGCCGCGAGCTGGTGGAACTGCTGCGCGCGCAGGGCTACCAGGCGCTGGCGCTGCACGGCGAGCTGGAGCAGCGCGAGCGCGACCAGGTGCTGGTGCAGTTTGCCAACCGCAGCTGCTCGGTGCTGGTGGCCACCGACGTGGCCGCGCGCGGGCTGGATATCGCGCAGCTCGAGGCGGTGATCAATGTCGAGATCACGCCCGATCCTGAAGTCCACGTGCACCGCATCGGCCGCACTGGCCGCGCCGACCAGGAAGGCTGGGCCTTCAGCCTGGTCAGCATGGACGAGATGGGCCGCGTGGGCAACCTGGAGCAGCACCACGGCGGCGAATTCGAATGGCACCCGCTGGCCGACCTGAGGCCCGCCAGCAACGAACGCCTGCTGCCGCCGATGGTGACCTTGCAGATGCTGGGCGGCCGCAAGGAGAAGATCCGCCCGGGCGATATCCTGGGCGCGCTGACCGGCGATGCCGGCTTCACCAAGGAGCAGATCGGCAAGATCAATGTGCTGGAGATGTCGACCTATATCGCGGTGGAGCGCAGCATCGGGCGCGAGGCGGTGAAGCGGCTCAATGCCGGCAAGGTCAAGGGCAAGAAGGTGAAGGTGCGGATGCTGACGGAGTGAAAGACGGGCCCCATGCGGGGCCCGTTCTGCTTTTACCCCACGACCACCACGTACCCCTCCTGCGGCGCGCCGCTACCCGCCGCCAGACGCGCGATCCGTGCCTGCGCGGCTTCGAACCCCCGTTCCTCCACCAGCGCCAGCCAGCGATTGGCCGGATCGCGCGCATGGTCGATAAAGCGGCGCTGCGCCGCGTTGAAGCGCCGGTTCACTTCCTGCGGTCCCCAGTCGGCATTGCGCTTGCGGATCTGCACCGGCGCGAAATAGAACTCGGGCCTGGGCCCGGGCAGGTGCAGGTCGCGCAGGAAGCCGGTGTTCTGCGCCGAGCCCGCAAAGCAGTCGTACACCAGGCTGTCACCGAAATGCGCATGCACGCGCGCGCGCAGCGATTCATCGCCGGAGAAATCGATGTAGAGCGTTGGCACGTCGGCCGGCATGGACGACAGCTCGTCATAGGTGACGGTGCTGTCGTAGCACCCCAGGCCTTCGACAAAGCCGCGGTTGCGCGCCGAGGTCAGGCCCGCCAGCGTGATGCCGTCGAAGTCGCGCAGGCAGAAGGCGGTGCCGTACGCCGTCTTGCTCGACGCGCTCGACACCACCAGCCGTTGCGCACCGAAGAAATGATTGTCCTGCAGGAAGTCGGCCAGCATGAACGAAGTGATGAACAGCGGCCGGTACAGCATCTGGTAGTGCTCCAGTTCCGGCGCATAAGCGGCGTCGTTCTGCACGCGGGTGTACTGATTGTAGGCCGAGGTCAGCTTTGCGCGGTGCTCGGCGGCATCGTAGAAGCCGCGTGCGGTCACGCGCTCGGGCTGCATGCGGAGATGGCTGGCGATGGGGAAGTAGCCGTAGAAGCGTTCGCCGGGGGCGATGCCGTCGACGCCGGTGGCCACCACATCGGCAAAGCCCCACACCGGCATATGGCCCCACTGTGGCTGGCCGGTGGGAAAGAAATCCCAGTACTGCATGGCTTCGCCGAAGGCGGCGTAGGTGATGTTGTTGGTGGTCAGGGCAAAGCGATCCAGGCGCAGCAGCACTTCGCCGGCCGCGGCGGTGGCGGGTTCTTGCGCGGCTTCCAGCCGGCTTTCGTTTAGGGCATCCTTGCGGCTGAACAGCCGCGTGATGGCAAGGGTCGGTTCAGTTTCTGCCATGTCTTTTCTCCTGGTTCGCGGCCCGTCCGTCCGGCGTGCAATGTTCGCCATGACTTCCGTGAGGCCGATGCCAAGAATCTATCGCCGCGCCAACGCCCCCGGGTTCGGAAACGAAGCGCCCGCCGCCAGCGACCTGAAACGGCCCGCCACGCCGCGCAGCAAACCGCTCAAGCGCCCTTCGCAGCAGCGCGCGCACTTCACCGTCAACGCCATCTACGACGCCTTTGTTCGGATCTGGCGCCGCGATGGCTGGGACGGCGTGACCACGCGCGCGGTGGCGCTGGAGGCGGGGTTCTCGGTGGGCACGCTGTACGAGTACTTTCCCAGCAAGGAAGCGCTGGCGTCGGGCTATGTGCGCCACACGGTCGAGAGCATGCTGACGCGCATCGACACCGAGGTTACGCAGCGAACCGATGCCGACTGGCGCACCCGCGTGCGGCGGCTGGTCGCCATCGCCTGCGGTGCGGACGACGAGGCCACGGGCATCGTCTTCGATGCCGACATCATCGGGCTGGAGCCGCGCATCGCCGAGCCCAAGCACCACCGGCGCGTGTTCGAAGAGTTCTGCGAGGCCTGGCGCCGGGCGCTGTGCGCTTGCCCCGACTTGCCTACGGCCCCGGATGCCGCGAAGGTGCAGGCACTGGTGCTGGCGGTCTGGGGGGCGCGCCGCTATCGGCTGCTGCTGCAGGGCGCGGCGCTGCAGCCGGCGCAATGGGTGGCCGAGATGCAGGCGCTGTGCCTGGCGGCACTGGACGGAAAAGAGACCGATGCGCAACTTTGACCAGACGGCTGCCATGCGGGCGTCACAACCTTGCTTACAAAGATTCGCGTAAGTCACCCTGTAACGGCGGGCGTTACTTTGCTACTCTGATTGCATTGGCGCCCAAGCAGGCACCGCCAGCCGCATTGCATTGTCGACCGAAAAGGAGTTGGTGATGAAAACCGCACGCCAGGTTCTGGAGTCCAAGCCGAGTCAGGCCATTTACAGCGTCCCGCCCACGGCGACCGTCTATGCCGCGCTGCAGCTGATGGCGGAGAAAGGCATCGGCGCGCTGCTGGTGATCGAGCATGGCGCGATCCAGGGGATCGTGAGCGAGCGCGACTACGCGCGCAAGGTGATCCTGATGCAGCGCACCTCGCGCGAGACGCTGGTGCGCGACATCATGACCAACGCGGTGATCTACGTCGGCGCCAGCCAGACCACCGACGAATGCATGGCATTGATGACCCGGCACCGGCTGCGCCACCTGCCGGTGATGGAGGGCGAGGAGCTGATCGGCATGCTGTCGATCGGCGACCTGGTGAAGGACATCATCTCCGAGCAGCAGTTCATCATCGAGCAGCTGGAGCATTACATCACTGGCGGCGGGCGTTAGGCCTGTCGTGTTCGGGGGCCAGGTCGCACGGGATGCGCCCGCCCCGTCCACTAGCCCAGCGTGCCGAACTTCACCCCGTGCGCCGCCAGGTAGCGCCGGTACGCACCTGCCAGCTTGTCCGCCGGCTGCGGCACCTCCACGCCGGTGCGCAACGGCAGGCGGCGCGGCTGCTGCGATTCCACGATCGGCTTGTCCTGCAGGAAGATGGTGTCCTGGAATTCGCGCAGGCTGGCGTCGTCATCCTCCGTCACCAGTGACATCACGAACCACACGCGGCTCGATTCCTCGTCCCGCGGGCCGATAAACAGCGCGATGGCGCCGCGATGGTTGTCGCCAAGGTCGGGCACCTTGGTCAGGATCGCGGCATAGGGCGCGACCACGCGGTATTCATACTCGACCATGGCTCCGCCGGCGGCGCTGGCGTGCGCGCGCGGCTGCCAGGCGCGGCAGCCGATGGTGCGCAGCGCGTCGGGCTTGCGCGCATCGCCGATGGCTTCCACTTCATAGGGCGGCACTTCGGTGTGCGCCGGGTCGCCCAGGTAGCCGTCGTGGAGATAGCCGAAGTGCGCCATGTCGAGGAAGTTCTCCACCAGCCGTGGTGCCGAGGTGGCAACGTCGTAGGGGCCGCAGACCACGTGGCGGCATTCGGCGTCGTCGTACTCGGGGAAGGGCGGCAGTTCGGGCACGGCCTCGGTGCCGTCGCCGCCAAGACGCACCCATAACAGCCCGTAGCCCTCGCGCACCGCGTGCGTGGTGGCGCAGGCGCGCGGGGCGGGCACCAGTTCCGGGTGGGCGGGATAGCGCGTGCAGCGCCCGCCGGATGCAAAGCGCCAGCCGTGATAGCCGCAATGGAGCAGGCCGTCGCGCACGGCGCCCAGCGTGAAAGCCGCGCCGCGGTGCGGGCAGCGGTCGTCCCAGGCGTGCCAGCCGTCGGCGTTGCGCCACAGCACCAGCGCGCGGCCAAAGAGCCGGGCTGGGAAGGGGCCGTCACCGCGGGCCTGTTCGATCGCCAGCACGGGGTGCCACTGGCCCAGTTCGGGCCCGGCCGCATCGGGGGCCTGACCTATTGCTTGTCGTGGGGTCTCGGTCATGACGAAATCTTACCTTCGATAGCGGTGATGTGATCTTGCATCGACTGTGGTGCCCTGATCGTGTCGCGCAAGTGACGTTTAAATCGCCCTGCGTCGCAAGCGCGATATTTGCTGGCCGCATATAATTATGCGTTCACTGAATTAGGCCAGCCGCGATGGCATCACGCCCCTCTCACGCGGTTCCCGACCGATATTCCCTGCATTTGACGTTGCTTTCACCGCACATTGCTGCGGTCTCGTGCCTGCCCATGTCTTCACCCTCTTCTGCAGCATCCGCCCGGGACACCACGCCGGCCCTGCCCGCCCACGACCATCGCGCCGTGATGCGGGTGATCGGCGGCATCGTGCTGTGCATCCTGCTGGCCGCGCTCGACCAGACCGTGGTGATCCCGGCGGTGCCGGCGATCGCCAATGACCTGAACGGCTTCAGCCACCTGTCGTGGATCGTGACGGCGTACCTGATCGTGTCGACGGTGACCACGCCGCTGTACGGCAAGCTGTCGGACAGTTTTGGCCGGCGGCGCCTGCTGATGGTGGCGATCACGCTGTTTATCGGCGCCTCGGTGGCATGCGCGCTGGCGCAGACGCTGGGCCAGCTGATCCTGTTCCGCGCGCTGCAGGGCGTGGGCGGCGGCGGCCTGATGTCGCTGGCGCAGGCGGCCATTGCCGATGTGGTGGCGCCGCGCCAGCGCGGGCGCTACCAGGGCTACCTGGCCACGGTGTGGGCGGTGGCGTCGATCGCCGGGCCGCTGGTGGGCGGCTGGGTCTCTGACCATATGTCGTGGCGCTGGCTGTTCTGGGTCAACGTGCCGCTGGGCCTGCTGGCGATGTTCATGTGCTACCGCGGGCTGGCCATGCTGCCGCCGCGTGGCGGGCGTGCGCGCGTGGACTGGCCGGGGGCGCTGCTGCTGGCGGTGGCCATCGTCGCCTTCCTGCTGGCGATGAGCTGGGGCGGCGACGTCTATGACTGGCTCTCGCCAGAACTGGTCGCCCTGCTCCTGGTCGCCGTGGCCGCCGTGGTCCTGCTCACCTGGCAGGAGCGCCGCGCCGCGGACCCGATGCTGCCGCCGCGCCTGTTTGCCAACCGTGCCTATGTGATGGGCGTGGCCGCCTCGGCGCTGGCCGCGCTCGATATCTTCCTGTGCATCTTTGCCCTGCCCCTGCACTTCCAGCTGGTGCGTGGCGCCGATGCATCGACCTCCGGCCTGCTGGTGATGCCGTTCCTGCTGGCCACCGTGGCGGGCAACTTTATCGTGGCGTGGCTGGCGCCGCGCGTGGGCCGCATGCGCGGCATCCTGACCGCTGGCTATATCGCCGGCGCGCTAGGGCTGACCGCACTGGCGCTGGTGACACCGGCGGTGCCGCTGGCTGTGGTGCTGGCGGCGATGACGCTGGCCGGCGTGGGCCTGGGCATGACCATGGTGTCGACGCTGATCAGTGTGCAGAACGTGCTCGAGCGCCGCGATACCGGCGCCGGCACCGGCGCGCTGCTGGTGCTGCGCTCCCTAGGCAGTGCGATCGGTGGGGCGCTGGCTGGTACGCTGCTGACGCTGGAATTCCGCCATGCGCTGGCGGCATCGGGGGTCACGCAGGCGCTGGATCTGGGCGCGCTGCGCCACGGCAGCGAGGCCTTTGCGCAACTGTCGCCGTCCGTGCGCGCGGTGCTGGCGGGCGGCGTGGAGTCGGGCTTCCACCTGATCTTTGCCGCGGGCGCGGCGGCGGCGGTGCTGGCACTGCTGATCGTGCGCCGCATGCCGGACCTGGAGCTGCGCGGCAGCGTCACCGAACACGCCGCCACGCTGGCGATGGATTGAGCCGGCCTGCCGGAAAGCCGCTACCGGCGTAGACTATGGCGTACCCGATACAGCGAGCCGCCTTCCGGAGCCCCATCGCCATGACTCGTCGTTTCCCCTCGTCCGCCACACTCCGACAACTGCGCCCGGCCGCCCTCGCCGGCGCGCTGGCGCTGGCCGCAGCCGGCGCCGCGCTATTGCCGCACCCTGCCCGCGCCGCCGACAAGCCGGCCGCCGCGCCTGCACCGCAGGCAACAGGCGCCTGCCCGGCATCGCTCAACTTCAAGTTCCCGCGCCTGCAGGATGAAGCCCCGCAAAACCTCTGCCAGTACGCGGGCAAGGTCGTGCTGGTGGTCAACACCGCCAGCTACTGCGGCTTCACGCCCCAGTACGAAGGGCTGGAGGCGCTCTACAGCAAGTACCGTGACCGCGGCCTGGTCGTGCTGGGCTTCCCGTCGAACGATTTCTCGCAGGAGCCCGGCTCGGAGAAGCAGATCGCGGACTTCTGCTACAACACCTACGGCGTCAAGTTCCCGATGCTGGGCAAGTCGCACGTGCGCGGCAGCGAGGCCAACCCGATGTACGCGCTGCTGGCGAAGGAAACCGGCACCGCGCCCAAGTGGAACTTCTACAAATACCTGATCGGTCGCAACGGCCAGGTGGTGGGCAGCTACAACAGCAAGACCACGCCTGACGACAAGCAGTTCGTCGCCAAGATCGAAGAACTGCTGGCCAGCCCGCGCTGACGCGCGCGACGCCCGGCCGGGGTGTACACCCCTGACGACAGTCCGGCCGCTGGGGGGCGCGTGTTCCCTCCCCCATTGATTTGCATCAAGTTTGCAACGGGATTCGCTGAGTAACGTCGCCGCTTGCGACGAGCGGAGCGAGGCAATGGGAATCACGTTGTACGACGGGGACGGGCACACCTGCCTGATGTTCACCGACCTGGTCGAGGAAGCGCATGGCGACGCGGTGCAGACCAACCAGTTCCTGGTCGTCGACCACGGGCATGGCGCGCTGATCGATCCCGGCGGGCAGATGACCTACAGCGAGCTGTATCTCACCATCAGCCGCTACTTTCCGCCCAAGCAACTCGACTACGTGCTGGCTTCGCATGCCGATCCGGACATCGTCGCATCGGTCGGACGCTGGCTGACGGGCTCTGACTGCCGCATCTTGATTTCCAGCGTGTGGGCGCGCTTCCTGCCGCATTTCTGCCAGGCCGGCAAGACGGCAGGGCGCATCGTGACGATTCCCGATGCGGGCATGCATATCCCGCTCGGGCACAGCTCCCTGGTCGCGGTGCCAGCGCACTTCCTGCATTCCGAAGGCAATTTCCAGTTCTACGATCCGATCAGCAAGATCCTGTTCTCGGGCGATCTCGGCGCGGCCATGACAGGCGCCAAAGCGGCCGGCACCACGGTGACGGATTTCGATGCGCATACTCGCCTGATGCTGCCGTTCCACCAGCGCTACATGAGCGGCAGCCGCGCGTGCCGGCTGTGGGCAGCCATGGCGCGGTCGATGGATATCGAATGGATCGTGCCGCAGCACGGGCCGTCGTTTCGCGGCAAGCACATGGTGGCGCGCTTTATTGACTGGATCGACGCGCTGGCGTGCGGGCTGGACCTGCTGACGCAGGACCACTATCGCGTGCCCGCACCCGCCATGCGCTGATCAGTCGCGCACGAGCCCTTCGGCGCGCATGGCTTCCTGCACCGCCGGCCGCGCGGCGATGCGCGACAGGTAGTCCTGTAGAGTGGGGTATGCCGTCAGCGGCATCATCAGCATGCGGGCCCAGCCTAGGATGGTGAAGCAGTAGGCGTCGGCCACGGTAAAGGTGTCGCCGGTCAGGTACTGGCGGCCCTGCAGGTGCTTGTCGAGCTCAGCAAAGCGCAGTTGCAGCTTGGCCTTGCAGGCCTCTACCGTGCTCTGCGCGGTTTCCTTGTGCCACAGCCACGGGCTGAAGACCTTGTGCAGTTCCGTTGAGACCAGCGTGATCCAGCCGGTGGCTTCCAGCCGCTCGCGCGTGCCCGCGGCGGGCAGCAGCGCGCGTTCGGGCACCAGGTCGGCGATGTATTGCAGCAGCGATGCCGCTTCGGTATGGCGCGAGCCGTCGTCGAACTGCAGCAGCGGCACGTAGCCGCGCGGGTTGATGGTGTAGTAGTCGTCGGTGCCGTTTTCAGGCACGGCCAGCTTGTGGTGGAGCAGGTCGACTTTGGCCAGCGTGACCGGCAGGCCGGCTTCGCGCAGGGCGATATGGACGGCCATCGAGCAGACGCCCGGAGTGTAGTAGAGCTTCATTGCGATCCTGTAGTGGTATGCCTGGCCGCCACGCCATGCGGCGGCCGTGCAGGCAGTCTAGGATCGCCCCCCTTATGCAGCAATGCGCGTCCTTGCGGACGCGCATTGCAGACTTGCACAGGGCTCAGTTTGCGCTCGGTTGCGCTCAGTCGAGCAGCTTTGCCAGCGCCGGCGGCAGGCCGGCATTGGGCTTGCGCGGCGGCCGCGCGAAGCTGCCCTGCGTGGCGCTGCCGGCGCGCAGGGCCACCAGCGATTCGCAATGCCGCACCGCGCTCGACACGCCATCCACCACCGGTACCGGGATGCGCCCTTGCAGCGAGCGTGCCAGTCCCGCCAGCGGCGCGCCGGCGACGATGATCACGTCGGCGCCGTCCTGCTCGATGGCTTGCAGGGCCAGTTGTTCCAGCCGCGCGGCATGGTCTTCCTGCACGCTGCCGATATCGCGCAGGGGCTCCTGCAGCGAGCGCACGCTGGCCAGCCGCGACGACAGGCCGTTGGCCGCCACGCATTCGCGGTACCACGCCTGGATGCGGTGCGAGATCGCGATGATAGAGAAGCGCTGCCCCAGCAGGCAGGCGCTGGCCAGCGCGGCTTCGGTCATGCCGACGACAGGGACGTCGAACAGCTCTTTCAGGCCGGCCAGGCCGGGGTCGCCGAACGCGGCGACCACCAGGCCGTCGAACTGGCCGGCGTGTTCCGCGGCGGCGCAGGCGGTGGCATAGCCGCCGACCAGCGCCTCGAAGCGGGTTTCGATATAGGCTACGCCGAAGGCCGCGGTGGCCATCTGCAGCGTGGTGGTGGCGGCGGCGGTGCGCCGCGCTTCCGCCTCGATCAGCGCCGTAACGGATTCGCTGATATTGGGATTGACGATCAGGAGTTTCATGGTCGGAGTAGGTTGGCTGCAGGCTTGGCGATCAGCCCAGCATCGGCGCGCCCGCCGGCAGGAACTGCCCGCGGCCGGCCTGGGGTTCCTGGTACTGGCCATCGCGCATCAGCATCTCGCCGCGCGAGAAGCAATGCACCGGCCAGCCGGTCACTTCGATGCCTTCGTACGGCGTGTAGTCCACCGCGTGGTGCAGCGCGCTGTTGCGGATCTGCACGCGCTTGTTCGGGTCCCACAGCACGATGTCCGCATCCGCGCCGATGGCGATGGTGCCCTTGCGCGGATACAGGCCATACAGCCGTGCCGGCCGCCACGAGGTCAGCTCGACAAACTGGTGCAGCGACAGCTTGCCGCGCGCCACGCCGTCGAACAGCAGCGGCAGGCGCGTCTCGATGCCCGGCACGCCGTTGGGGATATGCTCGAACGAAGGCCGCTCGCCGCCCGGCTGCTTGCCTTGCGGGTCGTCATAGCGGAACGGTGCATGGTCTGACGAGAACACGCTGAACACGCCATTGGTCAGCGCGCGCCAGACCGCGGCCTGGTTCTCCGGGTCGCGCGGCGGCGGGCTGCACACGCACTTGGCGCCTTCGTAGCCGTCGTCGCCGGGCAGGGCCATGTCGTCTGCGGTCAGGTACAGGTACTGCGGGCAGGTCTCGGCCAGGATCTGCAGCCCCCTGCCCTGTGCCCAGCGGATCTGCTCGATCGCTTCCTTGCCCGAGACATGCACGATCAGGATCGGCACGTCGACCAGTTCGGCAAAGGTGATGGCGCGGTGCGTGGCCTCGCGCTCCACCGCGGCGGGCCGTGCCAGGCCGTGGAAGCGCGGTGCGATGCGCCCTTCCCCGACCAGCTTGTCGGTCAGCCACGAGATGCAGTCGGCGTTCTCGGCATGCACCATCACCAGCGCGCCGTTCTGTTTGGCGACGTCCAGCACCGACAGCATTTCGCGGTCGGACAGCTTCAGGTCGTCATAGGTCATGTAGACCTTGAACGAGCTGTAGCCCTTGCGGATCAGCGTCGGCAGTTCATCGGCCAGCACCGCCGGCGTGGGGTCGGCCACGATCAGGTGGAAGGCGTAGTCGATCACCGCGCGGCCTTCGGCGCGGCGATGGTAGTCCGCCACGGCAGCCTTGAGCGATGCACCCTTTTCCTGCGCGGCAAACGGGATCACGGTGGTGGTGCCGCCGCACACCGCGGCACGCGTGCCGGTGAAGAAGTCGTCGGCCATGCGCAGGCCGTCGGGCATGGGCTGGTCGAGGTGGCAATGGCCATCGACGCCGCCGGGCAGCGCCAGCAGGCCATCGGCATCGATCTCGCGCGCGGCTTGTGGCAGTGCGTGGCCGAGCGCGACGATCTGCCCGTTGCGCACGCCGATATCGCAGCGGAAGCGGTCAGAGGCAGTGACCACGTCCGCGCGCCGGATCACCAGGTCGAGGCTGTCGTGAGCGGACATCGGCTTACTCCACTTCGCGGAACAGGCGGCCCCAGCCGCGCAGCTCGCGCGTGTCCACTCCGCACAGGCGCAGCGACTTCCACACCACGGTGGAGATGGTGTCGTACAGCGGAATGCCGGTTTCGGCTTCAAGTTCTTCGGCCAGGTGCGCGGCGCGCAGGTTGGTGCAGAAGGTGGTGATGGCCTGCGGCTGGTGCTGGGCCAGGCCGCGCACCATCTCGCGGATGGTGTCTTCCTCGACCTCGGCGAAGCTGTAGTTCACATGCAGGTCCAGGTGGCTCTCCGCCACGCAGTTGAAGCCGCTGCGCTCGTAGTTGGCGATGATGCGCTGCTGCACATCGTCCAGGTACGGCGTGGCCAGGCCGAAGTTGCGCGCGCCGGTCTTTTCCAGGATCTCGTTGAGCGCCAGCACCGAGGTGGTGGCCGGGATGCCGGTGGCTTCGGTGATCTGCTTGCACAGCGCTTCATCCTTGTCGAAGCCAAGCCAGCCGGAAGAGGTGCCGTTCCAGGCGATGACATCGACGCGCGCATCGGCCAGCAGGCTGGCGGCGGCCAGGATCTTGTCCAGGTTGAACTGGCCCAGGGCCTGGTCGCGCAGCGAGATCTCGGTCACGGTGAAGCGCGAGAAATGCGCGCTGACGTTGGGCAGGCCGCTGACCATGGCGCTGGTGATCGGTTCGAGCGCCGTGTTGGAAGACGGGGTCAGCATGCCGAGGCGGATTTGCTTGGTCATTTCAGTCATTCTCAGGAGTGAGCGGGCGCCGTCCGCCTGGATATGTCGGGGGCGGCGCCGCTTCAGTTGCTTATTGTTCGGGTTTGTCGTTGAAGGCGAGGGCGGTGCCGGGTACGCCCTGGCTGCTGCGCGCCAGTTCCAGTTCCTTGCGCAGTGCAGCCTGGCGCGCGGCGTCGGGCTTGACCGACTTGCCGGCCTGCAGCGCGGGCAGCACGTAGTCATTGACCATGCGCCGGTACAGGTCGAGGTACGCCGCATCGCGCAGGCCGCCTTGCGTGGACATGATGCTGTTCATCACGATCACCGCGTTCTGCTTCGGCAGCACCGTGATGAACTGGCCCTTGTAGCCCATCGCGCTGAACTCGCGCTCACTCTGCACGATGTTGTTGACCCAGCAGTAGAAGCCATAGTCCTTCGCCGGACCCGCAGGCGTGGTCATGCGTGCGACCCACGAGGCCGGCACGATCTGCTGCCCGTTCCAGCGACCTTCGTTCAGCATCAGCATGCCGAGCTTGGCCATGTCGATGGAGCGCAGCCGCAGGCCCCAGCCGCCCGATACCGCGCCCTTGCCGTCGGCGCCGTCCCAGCGGTAGTGGCTCATGCCGAGCGGGCCGAACAGGCGCGCCTTGGCGTACTGGTCTTCGGGCTGCCCGGCGGCCTGCGTGACGGTGGCGCCGACCAGCACGGGATTGACGTCGATATAGTCGAACTCGGCGCCGGCCTTGGTGCGCACCGCGGCGGTCGCCGCCACGCGCAGGCGGTCCGGCACGCCGTAGTAGAGCGTGTCGGTGCCTTCCACCAGCTTGTACGACAGGCCGCTGGACATCGACATCAGGTGGCGCAGCTGGATCGCCTGCTTGTCTGCCAGTGCCGGGGCGAGGTCGGGGCGCGCTGCCGCCAGGCGCTGCGCGGGTGTGTCTTCGGCGCTCAGCTTGCCGTCGCCGACCAGCGTGCCGACCAGCAGGGCGCTGATGAACTTGGTGACGGAATACAGCTCGTGGTTGTAGTCGCGCGACAGGCCGTCGCCATAGCGCTCGAACACCAGCTTGCCGTCCTTGATGACGAGCAGGCTGCGTACGTCGAGCTTGTCGCGGCGGATCCATTCGGACAGTGCGACGAGTTTTGCTGAATCGACGCCGACGGCTTCGGGTTGTGCGGTCGGCAGTCCATCACCGGCAGGTGCCGATGGCGCTGCCGGCGCGGCGTGCGCCTGCGCTGCGCCCAGCACGAGCAGGGCGGCTGCCAGCATACGTGGGAAGCGGTTCATGACATGTCTCCTCCACCGCTGCGCCGGTAGCGGCCGGCGCAGCGTGTGTGGTTTGCCCTTGCATGAGGCAATGTTTGAGTGTGGGTCCTTGGGTTGCGCAGCGGATCAGACCGGGATCTTGGTCTCGTAGTCGATCGCGGTGGAAGCGAACAACAGACCCACGCCGGCTGCCGCGAAGAACATCAGCGCCAGGAAGTAGGAGCCCGTGGCCTGCACGATCAGGCCAACGATGATCGGCACGCTGATGCCGGCGATATTGCCGCCCAGGTTCATCAGGCCGCCCAGGAAGCCAATCTTGTTGCGGGTGGCCAGCATCGACGGCACGGACCAGAACAGGCCGCACCAGCGCAGGAAGAAGAGGGTGGAGGAGAGCAGCGCCACCACGGCCACCGCGTCGGTGACATAGGCCACCGAAAAGATCGACACGGTGGCGACCACGGCCGCAATGCCGAACAGCGTGCGCATCACCACGTTGGGGCGGCCGCCGGCTTCCTTCCACTTGTCGGCGATCCAGCCGCCGACGAGTTCGCCGACGAAGCCGCTCATGAAGATGATGAAGCTTGCGCCGCCCATCGTCTTGAGGTCAAAGCCGCGGGCCTTGCTCAGGTAGGTCGGCATCCAGGTGAGCAGGCCGTAGAAGACGGCGTTGAAGCACATCCAGCTGATGGCCATGCACCACACCGAGCGGTACTTGAAGAAGTCGAGCGAACGGCCGGACAGGTTGGCCGGCTCGGCGCTGTGCTCGCGTGCTTGTGCTTCCTCGATGTGGCGCGCTTCGAGTTCATTGACGCCGCTGTGTTCGCGCGGCGAATTGCGGATGTACCACCACGCCACGAAGCCGGCGAGCACGGTGCCGACGCCGGCCACCACGAACGACATGCGCCACGAGCCGAGCTCGCTGATCAGCCCGGCAATGATGAGGGAGCCGAGCGCTGCGCCCAGCGGCGCGCCGCCGTCAAGCAGCGTGGCGCCGCGACCGCGTTCGTTCTGCGTCATCCAGATGGCGTTGAGCTTGCCGCCGGCCGGGTAGATCGGCGCTTCGGAGGCGCCCAGCCCGAGCCGGGTGATCAGCAGCGAGGTGGCGTTGGTGCAGACCGCCGCGATCGCCTGGAAGAAGCCCCAGAACACGGTGGCGCAGGCAATCACGATGCGCGGCTTGTACTTGTCGGCCAGCATGCCGCCCGGGATCTGCATGAAGGCGTAAGTCCAGAAGAAGGAGCTGAGGATCAGCCCCTGCATGGCGGGACTGAGGTCGAACTCCTTGGCGATCAGTGGCATGGCCACCGACAGCGAGGCGCGGTCAATGTAATTGATCGCGACGAGGAACAGCATCATCAAAAAAATCTTCCAGCGCACCGAGGTCTTGGCCTCTGTGATCACTGTCGCCCGGCTTGTCGTCTCCATGACGGCGTCTCCTGTTTTAGTCCTTGGGTGAGGCAGTTCTGTTGGCGTTTTGCGCAACAGGTCGGAGTATAGGATACGTAATCTGTAATTACAACGCGTGTAAGTCATTGATTTTGCGATATTGCGCATGCACAATTTTGGTATGTGGTAGCCTTGTCGTGGTGCATTTCCCCATTCTGGTGACGTCTGTGACACAAACGCTTTCCCAAACCACGCGCCTGCGCACGCTCGGCATGTCGGCCGAAATCGCCGCCCGGCTGCGCACCATGATCGAAGAGGGCGAACTGCCGCCCGGCGCGAGGATCGATGAACGGGCCTTCTGCGAGACCTTCGATGTCTCCAAGACGCCGCTGCGCGAGGCGCTGAAGGTGCTGGTGTCCGAGGGGCTGGTGCTGCACCGGCAGTACATCGGCTACCGCGTGGCGCCGCTGGACCTGGAGGAGTTGCGCGCCACCTTCGAGACCCTGCACGGGCTGGAGGCGCTGGCGGGCGAACTGGCCGCGCAGCGCCTGGGCGCGGCGGCCATGGCCAAGCTGGAGCGGCGCCATCTGGCCATGATCGATGCGCATGCCGCCGGCCGGCGCACCGACTATTTCCGCATCAACCAGGAAATCCACCAGCTGATCATCGACGGCGCCGCCAATCCGGTGCTGGCCGGCGTCTATGCCGCGCTGATGAGCAAGGTGCACCGTGCGCGCGGTGCGGCCAATGCCGATACCATCCGCTGGCAGGAGTCGCATGAGGAACACGAGGCCATTATGGCCGCGCTGCGCGAACCCGGCCGGCCGCGCCTGGCGCAGGTGTTGCGCGCCCACTCCGAGAACACCGCCAAGGAAGTCCTGAGCGTGGTGGCGCAGACCCTGGCCGAAGCCGGCGCATCTGGCGCATCTGGCGCATCTGGCGCATCTGGCGCCGCGCTCAAGAAATCCGCCTGAACAACCCCTGAAGACAACGACGACGATGAAACTGGTTCGAGTAGGCAACCCCGGCGCCGAGCGCCCGGGCATGATCGATGCGCAAGGCCGCGTGCGCGACCTGTCCGGCGTGGTGGCCGATATCGGCGCGGCGCAGCTGGCGCCGGCGGCGCTGGCGCAGTTGGCGCAGGTGGACCCCGCGTCGCTCCCGGTGATCGAGGGCGCACGCTATGGCGTGCCCTGGAGCGGAGTCGGCAAGATCGTGGCGATCGGCCTGAACTATGCCGACCACGCCGCCGAGGCCGGCATGCCGCTGCCGGCCGAGCCGATCGTGTTCCTGAAGGCCAACAGCTCGCTGAATGGTCCCGACGACGCGGTGATGCTGCCGTTCGGCTCGGAGAAGACCGACTGGGAAGTCGAGCTGGGCGTGGTCATCGGCAGCACCGCGCGCAATGTCTCGCGCGAAGCGGCGCTGAACCACGTGGCCGGCTACTGCGTGGTCAATGACGTGTCGGAGCGCGAGTTCCAGATCGAGCGCGGCGGCACCTGGGACAAGGGCAAGGGCTGCGACACCTTCTGCCCGGCCGGCCCGTGGCTGGTGACGCGCGACGAAGTGCCGGACCCGCAGGCGCTGGGCCTGTGGCTGGAGGTCAACGGCGAGCGCGTGCAGAAGGGCAGCACCGCCACCATGGTCTTCGACGTGGCCACCGTGGTCAGCTATGTCAGCCGCTTCATGACGCTGCTGCCGGGCGACCTGATCGCGACCGGCACGCCGCCGGGCGTGGGCATGGGCTTCAAGCCGCCGCGCTTCCTGAAGGCCGGCGACACCATGCGCCTTGGCGTGGACGGGCTGGGCGAGCAGACGCAGCAGGTGGTGCCCTACGGCGAGCGCTGAGGGCAGGGCCGTGGCAGCGCGTCACCCTTCGGGGTGACGCATGCCGGCAGCGCTGCTGCGGGCAAATGCACCATCCGCAATGGTTCCCCATCGATACGCTTTCACACAAAGCGTTGGGTTTCCATACAAAGCGTACGATTAGGGCAACAGTTCCGGTGCCGAAACGGGCCCGATTACATGGTTTTACAGGTAAACGCACACTTAGCGTTTCGCTAGCGTTTTCTGCGTGAAATACTGGTTATACAGGTTTCGCCAGAGAGCAAAACACCATGTCTGAGCACGCCCCCGAAATCGAGTCCTACCTCGGCACCACCCTCACGGCGTCCCCCGCGTCGCCACTCAAGCACCGGTACTGCGCGCTGGCCGACACCCTGGACAGCCGCGCTGAACTCGAAGTCATCCGGCGCAATATCCACCAGCATCCCGAACTGGCCTTCGACGAGGTCCGCACCTCAGGCCTGGTCGCCAGCCTGCTGGAGGCGTGGGGCTATACGGTCACGCGCGGCGTGGGCGGCACCGGGGTGGTGGGCACCCTGCGCTGCGGCGACAGCGGGCACAGCGTGGGCATCCGCGCCGACATGGACGCCTTGCCGATCCACGAGCGCACCGCACTGCCATACGCCAGCGTCAATGCCGGCCGCATGCACGCCTGTGGCCACGACGGCCATACCGCGATCCTGCTCGGCGCGGCAAAGCAACTGGCGTGCACGCGCAACTTTGATGGCACCGTGCACCTGATCTTCCAGCCGGCCGAGGAAATCGGCGCGGGCGGCGGCGCCGAGCGCATGCTGGCCGACGGGCTGTTCGAGCGCTTTCCCTGCGATGCGATCTTCGGGCTGCACAACCATCCGGGGGTGGAGCAGGGCAGTTTCCTGTTCCGCTCGGGCCCCTTCATGGCGGCGTGCGACACGGTCACCATCACCATCCGCGGCAAGGGCGGCCACGCCGCGCGCCCGCACCAGTCGGTCGATCCGATCCTGGTCGCAGGCAGCCTGGTGATGGCGCTGCAGTCGGTGGTGGCGCGCTATGTCGACCCGAACGAGACCGCAGTGGTGACGATCGGCACGCTGCACGCCGGCCACGCGCCTAATGTGATCCCGGACAATGCGCGCATGGAGATCAGCGTGCGCTCGTTCAACCCCGAGGTGCGCGCATCGGTGGAGAACCGCATCCGCCAGCTGGCCACCTCGCACGCCGAGGGCTACGGCGCGGTGGCCGAGGTCGACTACGTGCGCGGCTACCCGGTGCTGGTCAACAGCGAGCGCGAGACCGAGTTCGCGCGCCAGGTGGCCGAGGAGCTGGTCGGCGCCGACAAGGTGGTGGACCAGGCCGCGCGCATTGCCGGCAGCGAGGACTTTGCCTACTTCCTGCAGCAGCGCCCGGGCTGCTTCGTGCGGCTGGGCAACGGCGCCAACCAGCCGCTGCTGCACAACGCCGGCTACGACTTCAACGACGATAACCTGACCGTCGGCGCGGCCTACTGGACGCGGCTGGTGGAGCGCTACCTGGCGCGCTGACCGGCCCGGCGCCCCGCTCAGCGGAAGAACGCACTTGGCGGCACGCCGAACTGCCGCCTGAACATGGTCGCAAACGCGCTCGGGCTGTCGTAGCCCAGGTCCAGCGCCACATCCACCACCTTGCTGCCGGCAGCCAGCTTCTCCAGCGCCGCCAGCAGGCGCGCCTGCTGGCGCCATTGCCCGAAGGTCATCCCGGTTTCACGCGCAAAGCGGCGCTGGATGGTCTTGGGGTCCACCCCCAGCCGTGAACCCCAGTCCGCCAGCGTCAGCGCCGTATCGGGCGCGCCGGTGATGGCATCGCAGATCTGCCGCAGGCTGCCATCGGCCGGGCGCGGCAGGTGCAGCGGCAGCGACGGCACCAGCATCACTTCATCGAGCAACAGCCGCATCAGCCGCGCGTCGCGCGTGTCGGGGGCGTAGGGCAGGGGGATGTCGATCGCCGCCAGGATCAGCTCGCGCAGCAGCGCTGAGATGCCCAGGACGGTGCAGCGCTGCGGCAGGTCGGGCGCGGCATCGGGGCGGATATAGGCGGTGCGCATCTGCACCCGGCCGACCATGCGGATCCAGTGCGTGGTGCCGCCCGGCATCCACATGCCGCGCGTGGGCGGCACGATCCACTGGCCTTCGGCGGTGGCCACCACCATCACGCCGTGCACTGCATGGATCAGCTGCGCGTGCGGATGCTGGTGCGGGTTGGTCACGTGGCCGGGCAGGTAGTCGGCGGCCATGGCGGTGACGGGCAGGGGGCTGCGGTCGAAGCGGACGTAGGGCGGGGGCTCGGCGTAGGTGTCGCCCAGCGCCAGCGTCTCGGGCGTGGGGGCGGGGGGCGCATGCTGGTCGCGGCGGCGGGCCGCGCCGGAAGCAGAAAGGGGGCGAGGGGCGCGCGGCATGTCCTTTTCTCCAAGGTTGCGGACCTATTCTCGCAGGACAGGCGCCGGGGCGCCAGCTAGCATCGGTGCTCAGTTCCATCCAGGCCGGCGCCCCCGCTGGCCGCTTTCCGTCTGTCGAGAGCCGCCAATGAGCACAACCATCGACTCCGCGCCTGCTGGCGCGACACCATCCGCGACATCCCCCCAGGCCGAACGCACCGGTTTCCGCGTGCTGTCGGCGATCAGCTTCGCCCACTTCCTCAACGACATGATCCAGTCGTTGATCCTGGCGATCTATCCGATGCTCAAGGGGGGCTTCAACCTGAGCTTCACCCAGATCGGCCTGCTGACCATGACCTACCAGGTCACGGCGTCGCTGCTGCAGCCGGTGGTGGGCCTGTACACCGACAAGCATCCCAAGCCGCATTCGCTGGCCATCGCCATGGCGTTCACGCTGGCGGGCCTGCTGCTGCTGTCGGTGGCGCCGACCTACGGCGTGCTGCTGGTGGCCGCCGCGCTGGTCGGCACGGGGTCGTCGATCTTCCACCCTGAGTCGTCGCGCGTGGCGCGCATGGCCTCTGGCGGTCAGCACGGGCTGGCGCAGTCGATCTTCCAGGTCGGCGGCAACGGCGGCAGCGCCATGGGGCCGCTGCTGGCCGCGCTGATCGTGCACCAGCAGGCCAGCCTGGCGTGGTTCTCGCTGGCGGCGCTGGTGGGCATGGTGGTGCTGTGGCGCATCGGCGGCTGGTATGCGCGCCAGCTGGCGCAGGGCGCGCGCAAGCGCAAGGCCGCGGGCGCGGTGGCCAGCCCGGTGCCCACGCGCGTGGTGGTGCGGGCCATGGTGGTGCTGATGGTGCTGGTGTTCTCCAAGTACTTCTACATGGCCAGCCTGACCTCTTACTACACCTTCTACCTGATGGAGCGCTTCGGGCTGGCGCGCCAGGACGCGCAGCTGCACCTGTTCATGTTCCTGGCCGCGGTGGCGGCGGGCACCATCCTGGGCGGCCCGATCGGCGACCGCATCGGCCGCAAGCGCGTGATCTGGGCGTCGATCCTGGGCGTGGCGCCGTTCACCCTGATGCTGCCGCACGTGGGCCTGTTCTGGACCACGGTGCTGACCTTCATCATCGGCTTTATCCTGGCCTCGGCGTTCTCGGCGATCCTGGTGTTCGCGCAGGAGCTGATTCCCGGCAAGGTGGGCATGGTGTCGGGCCTGTTCTTCGGCTTTGCCTTCGGCATGGGCGGCATCGGCGCCGCGGTGCTGGGGGGCATGGCCGATACGCACGGCATCCGCGCGGTGTACGAGTACTGCGCCTACCTGCCGCTGCTGGGCCTGCTGACGGTCTTCCTGCCCGACCTGCGCGAGCGTCCGCAGCGGGCCTGACGCTCAGGCGGGTTCGTTGCCTTCGCCGCCACCGCCCGGTGGCGGCTCGAACATGCGCAGCCAGCGGCGCAGCAGCGCGGCCAGCTGCGCGCGCTCGGCCGCGGTCAGGTCCGCCAGCAGGCGGTGCTCATTGGCCACGTGCAGTTCCAGCGCGCGGTCGACGCGTTCGCGTCCGGCCTCGGTCAGTTCCACCAGCAGCCCGCGCCGGTCTTCCGGATTGGGTTGGCGCCGCACCAGCCCGGCCCGCTCCAGGTGGTCGAGCCGGTTGGTCATGGTGCCCGAAGTGATCATCAACGAACCGATCAGCGCGCCCGGCGACAGCGCATACGGCGGCCCCGCGCGCCGCAGCGTCGCCAGCACATCGAATTCCCACGGCTGCAGGCCGGTTTCTCCAAGCGCGGCTTCAATGGCGCGGCTGGTATGGCGGTTGAGCCGTCCCAGCCGGCCGATCACGCCCATCGGCGAGGCATCCAGGTCCGGGCGCTCGCGCGCCCATTGGGCGAGAATGCCGTCGACGTGGTCAGGCGTGTCTTCGGGTTTGCGGCGGGTAGTCATCGAGGAGCAGGCGTGCGGATACGCGGGTGGCAGGAACACCGAAGTATCTTGACATCAAACAATCGGCTTCGTAAAGTTGATTTATCTTGATGTCAAGAAACTTGAAATGAAGACGACTGCATCCTCCATCCGGACCGCTCCCGGTGGCGTGACCGTCAGGGACATCCTGCTGACCGGGCTGGCCCCGGCCATCTGGGGCAGCACCTACCTGGTCACCAGCCAGTGGCTGCCGCCGGGGCAGCCGTTGCTCTCAGGCGTGATCCGGGCCCTGCCGGCCGGGCTGGCGATGCTCGCCTTCGGTCGGCAACTGCCGCGCGGCAGCTGGTGGTGGCGCGCGGCGGTGCTGGGCGTGCTCAATATCGGCTTCTTCCAGGCCATGCTGTTTATCGCCGCGTACCGGCTGCCGGGCGGCGTGGCCGCCACGGTCGGCGCGATCCAGCCGCTGATCGTGGTGGTGCTGGCGTGGGCCTGGCTCGGTGCGCGCCCGCGGTCGGCCGCCTGGATGGCCGGCGTGGGCGGGCTGCTGGGCGTGGCGCTGCTGGTGCTGGGCCCGGCCGCGCGGCTCGACGCCATCGGCGTGGCGGCGGCAGCGGCCGGGGCGGTATCGATGGCGGTGGGCACGGTGCTGACGCGGCACTGGCGCCCGCCGGTCTCGCCGCTGGTGCTGACGGCATGGCAGCTGTGCGCGGGCGGGCTGTTCCTGCTGCCGTTCGCACTGGTACTGGAACCGCTGCCCGGGCATTTCACGCTGGCCAACTGGCTTGGCTATGCGTGGCTGAGCATTGTCGGGGCCGGCTTCAGCTATGCGCTGTGGTTCCGCGGGGTCGGGCGCATGCCGTCGTCCGCGGTGGCGGCGCTGGGGCTGCTGAGCCCGGTCAGTGCCACCGTGCTCGGCTTCCTGGCGCTGGGCCAGGCCTTGACGGCGATGCAGGCCGCTGGCGCGCTGCTGGTGCTGGGCAGCGTGTGGCTGGGCCAGCGCGCGGCGACGCCCGCCGCGGTGGCGCGCACGCAGCCGGCCTGATCCGATTGCGTCAGCGGCTGCTGCCGGGCGGCGTTTTGCGGCATCATGGCGGGCATGAAGTCTGCCGTGCCCCCGTCCCCGCCCTCCATTCAAGCCGCGTCAGCACCGTCTGCTACGCCTGCCTGCGAGCGCTGCCTGGCGCTCGCCGCCGACCCGCGCCGGCGCGAGCCGCCGTCCTGCCTGGCGCTGCGCGGCACGGTGCCGCTGGTGAGCCAGAGCGCCGCCGGCGTGCCGTTCAGCATGCTTTCCTTTACCTGCCGCGACTGCGGCACGGTATGGCGGCTGTATGACCGGGCCAATGAACTCTTTGTCTCGTGGGTGCCGGAACGCCCGCTGGTGCGCTGAGCGCGCAGGTTTCGATCGGCTAAGATAGCGACTGCTCCGCGCCAGGCCGTCAATCCGCTGCCGCGCCCGGCGCCTTCCTGTCGAAATCTCTCCCGCATTTCCATCATGGCCTTCCCCTTCCGCTCGTCCCTGCTGGCCGCCCTGTGCGTGACCAGCGGTGCTGCCGCACTGCCTGCCGCCGCTGCCGACGCCTATCCCAGCCGCCCGATCCGCCTGATCGTCGCCTACCCGACCGGCGGCATCAGCGACACCGTGGCGCGCGCGCTCGGCGAGCGGCTGTCGGCGCAGATGGGCACTTCGGTGGTGGTCGAGAACAAGGCCGGCGCGGGCGGCAGCATCGGCATCGATGCCGTCGCCAAGGCTGCGCCGGACGGCTACACGCTGGGCTTTGCCGCCACCAGCCCGCTGACGCTCAACCCGCATGTCGGGCGCGTCAACTACGATCCGCAGAAGGACGTGGCGCCGGTGATGAGCGTGATGTACTCGCCGGTGCTGGTGGTGGCCACCTCCGGCTTCAGCGGCAAGAGCTTTGCCGACGTGGTCGGCCAGGCCAGCGCCAAGCCGGGCTCGGTGCGCTGGGCAACGTCGGGCCTGGGCACGGTCGGCCATGTGGTGCTGGAACAGATCAAGCAGAAGTCGAAGGCCGATATCACGCTGATCCCGTACAAGGGCGCGGGCCAGCAGATGAACGACGCGCTCGGCGGCCAGTTCGAGGTGATGAGCACCAACGCCAGCCCGGTGCTGACCCAGCATATGCAGGCCGGCCGCCTGCGCGCGCTGGCGGTGGGTGCGCCCAGGCGCCTGGAGAGCCTGCCCTCGGTGCCGACGCTGGCCGAGCTGGGCTACCCCAAGGCCAACCTGACCTCGACCTTCGGCATCTTCGCGCCGGGCAAGACGCCCGCGGCCATCATCAGCCGCCTGAACGCCGAACTGAACAAGGCGCTGGCCGAGCCGGAAGTCCATGAACGCCTGCTCAAGGGCGGCGAGGTGCCGACCGGCGGCACGCCGGCGCAGTTTGCCAGGGCCATCCGCGAAGAGTCCGCGGAGAACGCCCGAATCGTCAAGGAAGCGGGCATCAAGGCCGATTGAGGCTTAGAACCCATTTCATTCTGAAACGGGTTCTAAGCCGCATCCAGTCGGCTGCCCAGTCCATACACCGACGACAGCCGCACGCCGTTGTGCGGCCACAGCGCCAGCTTGGTTCGCACGCGCGACAGGTGGCTGTCCACGGTGCGCGAGGCCGGGTCCATGTGGTAGCGCCAGACCTGGTCGGCCATGGTCTGGCGCAGCACCAGCGAACCCAGGTTGCGGAACAGCAGCACCGCCAGGTCGAATTCCTTGGGGGCCAGCAGCACCGGCTTGCCCTGGACCCACACGCGCCGCTCCGCGGTGGCAAAGCGGAATACGCCGTGCTCCAGGTCGCATTCGTCGCGCGCCGGCCTGGCGCGGCGCAACAGCGCCAGCACGCGCGCGGCCAGCTCGGCCGTGCGCAGCGGCTTGGGCACGTAGCTGTCGGCGCCCTGCGCAAAGCAGGCCGCGACGAAGGCTTCTTCGTTGGAGGTGCCGGTCAGAATTACGGGCATCTCGTTGCCGAGCGTGCGGCGCACCCATGCCAGCACTTCCAGGGCCGGGATCCCCGGCGCATCGCAATCGAGCATCAGCAGATCGAACGACCTGCCGCGCAGCGCGCCGATCATGGTGCATCCGCTGAGATAGCGCGCGCACTGGTGCCCGTTCAGGCGCAGGGTCTGTTCGATGCTGACGGCGAGGGTCGGGTCCGCCTGCAGCGCGGCGATGTTCACGAGAGTGGCTCCTGCGCGGGCGCATCGGAATGCGCCGATGGATGGACAGAGCATGGCACTGCGGTCCCGCTCGGCACGCAGCGAAGCCCATGGTAGGAGCGGCCCGCTGAGGCGAGAAGTAAAAGATTGTTGAAAGTCGAGATTGAGGTCTTTCCTATTCGTGCGGAAGGCAACGCGGTCTTAATTGTCCCGCTGGTGTCCTGTTAGCGCCGCGCGGCTGGCGCTGCTGTGCGCGCAGCGCGTGGTGGCGCGCCATGGCGGCGTGCTGGTGCCGCTGCAGCCGATGGGCGAAGCCGCCTCGCCGGCTGGCTGGTACCTGTGGCTGCGGCGCAGGCCGCGCGCATGAAAAAAGGCACCCCGAAAGGTGCCTTTGCGCCAGACTGATCAGACAACGATCAGAAGATGTGGCGGATACCTGCGCCCAGGCCGAGCTGGTTGTCCCTGCCCGGCAGTTGGGTCTTCGCGCCGCCGGTCACCTTGTTGTAGTCCACGGTGCCGTAGACCTGGGTACGCTTGGACAGCGAGTACTCGGCCAGCAGAACGCCGGTGTAGCGGTTGCCGCTGACATCGGCCAGACCGTTGGTGTTCTTGATGTGATCACCATAGAACACGCCGGTCAGCGCCAGAGCCGGAGTGGCCTGGTAGGTCGCGCCGATGTAGCCGATGTTGTCCTTACGCGGGCTTGCCGTGTAATTGCCACCAGCCGGGATCGGATTTGCGCTGTTCGCCGGCGTGAAGAAAGCGGCGTCGATCAGGCCAGTCTTATCCTTGCCACCGATGTAGCCGAGGAAAACCTTGGCCGGGCCAAAGGCGTACTTACCGGCGGCACCCCACATTTGCTGCTTGTTGCCGTTCGTGTCACGGAATTCCTGGTACACGCCGCCAATACCCCACGGGCCGGATTCGTATGCAGCGCGGGCGCCAAAATACGGTGCGTTGCCATTGGGCGGGTTGGTCTGTGCGTGCGTGAAGCTGCCAGGCTTCTCGCCGAAGCCATAGCTGGCGCCAACGTTCAGGCCACCGAACTTGCCCGAGTAGCTGATCACGTTGTCGCTGCGGAACTGCGTCAGGAAGAAGGGCCAGGCGTTCTGGTCGTAGTTGCCGATGGTCAGCGGATCGTAGTCACCGAAGAAATTAAAGCCTTCGGTGTACTGGCGGCCCAGCTTGATGGCGCCGAAATCGCCGCTCAGGCCAACATATGCCTGACGACCGAACAGGCGACCGCCTTGGTTGGCCTTGCCGGTATCCGGATCAAAGCCGTTTTCCAGTTGGAAGATGGCCTTCAGGTTGTTGCCCAGGGACTCGCTGCCTTTCAGGCCCCAGCGGCTGTTGGTGACCGCGCCGTTGCTCAGCTGGGTCTGGCTGTGGTTCTGGGCGTCGGAATTGGTGGTGAAGCGAATGCTCTGGTCAACGATACCGTACAGGGTAACGGACGACTGGGCGAACGCCGAACCTGCCAACAGGCTGCCGGCTGCGAGGACGATGGCCGATTTCTTCATGGTGCTCCTTTTCTGTCTTGTACTGTTCTCTCCGCCGGATCACGGCGTGGACGAGGTCTACGTGTCTTGTAGACGCCGCGAAAATTTAACAAAACGTAAGCTACAAGGACACAAAACTCCGCCAAGCTGCGCTTTCAAGCAGGATTTTGGTGCAAATCCGTTGTCTCGCCGCTACAGAATTCCGAATTGGGGCATTTTGGCAGCGCTGGCAAGCTGGCCTGCACACTGGGCTGGCGGGGAATCACGAAAGGGAGAACGGAGGCCGGCCGACCCCGGCGCGCAAGCGGCGCCGCGGTCGGCGGAAAGACGGGAAGTGCGGGAAAACCGAAGGAGGAGGAACGAATCCGGCAGCGCCGGATCCGTCCTCAGTTCTGCGGGATTTCGATCTTGACCTCGAGCACCTCGAGGTTGTCCTGGCGTTCCAGGCTGACGCGCAGGTCCTGGTCGCCGATCTTGACGTACTTGGAGATCACCGCCACCAGCTCGCGCTGCAGCGCGGGCAGGTAGTCGGCGGGCGCGGAATGGCCGGTGCGCTCGTGCGCCAGGATGATCTGCAGCCGCTCCTTGGCGACCGACGCGGACTTCTTCTTCTCTCCCAGCAGGAAGGAAAGGATCGACATGGGGTGAGCCCTCCTTGACCGTTACTTGTTGCCGAAGATGCGGGAGAGCAGACCCGGCTTCTGGTAGTCGGTGAAGCGCATCGGCTTGTCCTTGCCGAGGAAGCGGTCCACCACGTCGCCATAGGCGTCGGCCACGTCGCTGCCTTCCAGGTGGATGGCGGGCGTGCCCTGGTTCGAGGCGTGCAGCACGGCTTCAGACTCCGGCACCACGCCGATCAGCTTGATGCGCAGGATTTCCTGGATGTCGGTCAGCGACAGCATTTCGCCGCCATGCACGCGCTTGGGGTTGTAGCGGGTGATCAGCAGGTGTTCCTTGATCGGGTCGCCGCCTTCGCTGGCGCGCTTGGTCTTGGACGCCAGGATGCCCAGGATGCGGTCCGAATCGCGCACCGACGACACTTCCGGGTTGGTCACGATCAGCGCCTCGTCGGCGAAGTACATCGCCATCAGCGCGCCCGACTCGATGCCGGCGGGCGAGTCGCAGATGATGAATTCGAAATCCATCTCGATCAGGCCGTTGATGACCTTCTCGACGCCGTCGCGCGTGAGCGCATCCTTGTCGCGCGTCTGCGAGGCCGGCAGGATGAACAGGTTTTCGCACTTCTTGTCCTTGATCAGTGCCTGGCGCAGGTTGGCTTCGCCCTGCACCACGTTGATCAGGTCGTACACCACGCGGCGCTCGCAACCCATGATCAGGTCAAGGTTGCGCAGGCCGACGTCGAAGTCGATCACGGCAGTCTTGTGGCCGCGCAGGGCCAGGCCGGCGGCAAAGCTGGCGCTGGTGGTGGTCTTGCCGACGCCTCCCTTGCCGGAGGTCACAACGATGATTTTTGCCATGGCTCTTTGGTCCAGTAATAAGTTGAAGCTTGCGCTCTCTGCAATTCGGTCCCGAGGGCTGCGCGGTTACTTGAGCCGCAGCGCTTCGAGAATCAGTTTTTCATCGGCCAGGCGCACCTGGGCGGTCTTGCCGAGCACATCGGCCGGCAGCGTCTGCTCCGCGGTCCGGTAGATGCCGGCGATGGAAATCAGTTCAGGCTCCATGCACGTGCTGAAAATGCGCGCGCCGGTGTTGCCCTTGACGCCCGCCAGCGCACGGCCGCGCAGCGGGGCATAGATATGGATGTTGCCTTCGGCAATCACCTCGGCGCCGTAGCTGACCACGTCCAGGATGACCACGTCGCCCTGCGCGTAGACCTGCTGGCCCGAGCGCAGCGGCTTGTCGATCAGCATGGTCTGGGTCTGGCGGATGGCAGCGGCCACGGCGGCGTCGGTGGTGGCCTGCGCGGCGGCGCGGATGGATTCCTCGCGCGCGGCCTGTTCGGCGGCGGCCTGTTCCGCCGCGGCTGCGGCCCTGGCCTCGGCGGCGCGGTCGGTGGCGCGGTCGGTGGCGCGATCGGCGCCACTGCCGCGGCGGGCCTGGCTGTCCAGTAGCGGCAGGCCGAAGCGCTCGGCCCACTCGCGCTGGCCGGGGCGAGCCACCACGCCGATGGCGCGGGCCTTGAGCGTGGCCAGCGTCTCGATCACGGTGCCAAGCGCGACTTCGCTGTCATCTTCCAGCGCACGCAGGTCCAGCGCGATCACGTCATTGGAAAAGAAGTCGGGGGTGGCTTCAAAGCGGGAGAGGAGGTCATCCCGCAGCGCAGCCATGTCGGCGGTCTGGAGGGCGAGAAGGAGGGCGTCTACGTTGCCACTGCGCAGCTCGAAGCGTGGCGATTTCTTCTGGGACATAGCCGGGTGACCGTGGAAATGCCACATTCTAACGTCGTATCTGTCGCGAACTGTAACAATTGGATCGATATGTACAGCAGGTGGCGCGTGGGTTCCATATGCGCGTGCACGGCACACCGTAGCGCCGGGTAAGTGCGGCCAGCGTGGTTTGCCGCGCGGGGCAACGCGCATCAAGTCCGGCGCAGCGTAAAGGCTTGTTACGATTGCGCCATCTGATCAGCGGAGTTTTCCATGGGCGCCATCGTCAATTGCGTGGCCTACCGGCAGGGCAAGCGGCTCAGCACGGTGGGCATGGCGGAGATCCGCACAGTGCTGGACGTGCCGGGCACCTTTGTCTGGCTGGGCTTGCATGAGCCTGACCTCGCGCTGCTGCGCCAGGCCCAGCAGGCGTTCGGCCTGCACGACCTGGCGGTGGAGGATGCGCTCGATGCGCACCAGCGCCCCAAGCTCGAGTCCTACGGCGATTCGGTCTTCGTGGTGCTCAACACGGCGCAACTGGTGGAAGATGAAGTCGTGGTCGGCGAGACCCATCTCTTTGTCGGCCCCAACTATGTGGTTTCGGTGCGCCACGGTGTCAGCAGCACCTATGCGCCCGTGCGCGAGCGCTGCGAGCAGGACCCGCACGGCCTGGCCAATGGCCCGGGCTATGTGCTGTACGCGCTGATGGACTTTATCGTCGACCACTACATGCCCATCGTCACGCGCCTGGAAGACACCTTCGAGGCGCTGGAGGAGGGCATCTTCCGCGACGAGTTCGACCGCAAGGCGATCGAGCGCCTGTACCAGATCAAGCGCCAGGTGCTGCGCCTGCGCAATGCGGTCAGCCCGGTAGAAGACATGTGCGGCCAGCTGATCCGGCTGCACGAAGACCTGGTGCCGAAGGAGCTGCGCGCCTATTTCCGCGACATCGAAGACCACGCCAGCCGGCTGGTGCGCACCCTCGACGTGGTGCGCGAAATGCTGACCACCGCCGTGCAGGTCAACCTGGCGCTGGTCACCGTGGGCCAGAACGAGGTGGTCAAGCGCCTGGCTGGCTGGGGCGCGATCCTGGCGATCCCGACCGTGATCTTCAGCCTGTACGGCATGAACTTCGATTTCATGCCTGAGCTGAAAGTCCCCTTCGCCTACCCGGCCGTGATCGGCGTGACCGCGGTCGCCTGCGGGGGACTGTGGCGGCGGCTGCATCGGGCCGGGTGGATCTGAATACCTGTTTTTATTTGCGCGATGAATGATCGTGGCAGATATTGTGGCTGATTGATTATTCGCATGGATATTCCGGCGATACCGCGCCTGCCTACCGGCGCGGTGCCCTGACTCCTACACTGGAATCAGGAAGGCGCTGTACCCGGAGTCCGCCATGTCGATTGCCCGCCCCCCGATTGCCGCCTTGCTCGCCGGCGCCACCGCCACATGGCTGTTGTGCATGCAGCCGGCAGCCTCCGCACCGCAGCCGCCTGCCCCCGCGCAGGCCCAGACCCGCGACGCGGTCACCGCGTATGAAGCGGGCAACTTCGATCAGGCCCTGCGCGGCTTTGCCGACGCGGCCCGGCAGGGCAACCGTCTGGCCCAATTCAACTACGCAATGATGCTACTGCGCGGCGAGGGCACCGCCGCACGCCCGCAGGAGGCGTTGGTCTGGCTGAAAAAAGCGGCCGACAGCCAGATGACGCATGCCCAGTACACCTGGGGCGACCTTTATGAGCGCGGCGAACTGGTGCCGAAGTCACTGGAGGAAGCCAACCGCTGGTATGCGCTGGCCGCACAGGGTGGGCATGTGCAGGCACAGATGGCGCTGGCGACGAATTACTTCACTGGCCGGGGCGTGCCGCGCGACTACGGACAGGCGTTCACGTGGTACAGCCGCGCGGCCAGTGCAGGCGACGGCGGTGCGCAATACATCGTCGGCAGCTTCTACGAGCACGGCGAGCCCGGCGTGGTCGACCGGGATCTCGAGCAGGCCAAGATCTGGTATGCGCGCTCAGCCGCGCACGGGGATCCGGGCGCGCTGGCGAAGTTGCGGTCGTTGCTGGAGGAGTCGGTGCGGGGAAGGGCGGCGAGGTAGCGCAGCGGGCTGACTGTGCCCGGAAGCGTCAACCATGTCCTCGCACATCTGTCACCTATGTCCGTCGCCCCCGCCTTCCTCATCATGCAGGTGCTCGATGATCGCCGCCACCCGGTCCCCCAGGTACTTGTTGGCCGAGATCTCCAGCGCCCGCATCATCTCCGTCTCCGCCATCACCAGCGCCAGCGGGCGGATGCGCCACAGGATCTCCACCAGCCGCGGCACGTCCTGCGGCGGCGGCAGCTTGCCAACGCCGAAGCGGTCCAGCTCGCGCACCACGGTAGCGACGATATGGTCCGATACCGCCTGGAAATGCCCGCGCGACTGGGCGATGATCTCCAGCACGTCTTCCAGCGCAAAGCCCGCCTGGGCGATCTCCGCACCCGCGGCCAGCGCGCGCGGGCTGCGCGCGAGATAGCCCAGGCCGTCCGGTTCCAGCAGTCCCAGTGAGATCGCCTTGGCCAGGGCCGGGCGCGAGATCGCGCGGCCGAACAGCCGCGCCAGCGCCAGGTAGGAGTAGTGTCGCGGCGTCTCGTTGGTCCACGGGCTGCTGATGGCGGTCTCCAGCCCCAGGATCGAGCGCAGGTCGTGACCTTCGACGATGGCCTTGAGCAGCTCGGTGATATTGGCCAGCGTGTAGCCGCGCGCCAGCAGGTGGTGGATCAGCTTGAGCCGCCCCAGGTGCGCCTGCGTGTAGATGCCCACGCGCCCGCGCCGCTGCGGCGGATCGATCAGGCCGCGGTCCTGGTAGGAGCGCACGTTGCGCACCGTGGTGCCGGCCACGCGCGCCAGCTCGTCGATGGTGTATTCCGGGGCGGGCGGCGTGGTGTCGGACGCCTGGCTGGTCGGGGACGATGGGTGGCGGCGCCGGATCAGTGTCATGCGAAAAATTCTAACCGAGGAATGCGGCAGGCAAAGGTGGCGGCCGGTTTTGCCGATAATGAGGGCATTGCCGCCCCACCCTCAACGGTCCGCCCTCCATGCATATCCGCTGGCTCGAAGACTTCGTCTGCCTGGCCCAGGCCGGCAGCCTGGCGCGCGCCGCCGAACTGCGCAACGTGACCCCGCCCGCGTTTGGCCGGCGCATGCAAGCGCTTGAGGTCTGGGCCGGCGCTCCGCTGATCGACCGCAGCGCGTTCCCGGTGCGGCTGACCGCCGAAGGGCGCCAGTTCCTGGAAGCCGCGCAGAGCGCCTTGCGCACGCTGGACGAGACCCGCCTGGCGCTGCGCGCCGCACACCGCGCCGACGCCAGCACGGTCACCATCGCCACCGGCAAGACCCTGGCGCGCTCGATGGTGCCGGCGTGGCTGGCGGGCCTGCGCGAGGCGCTGCGGCACGATCCCGCGGCGGCCGGCTTCCGCACACGGCTGTCGACCTTCCCGATGCACGACGCGCTGGCCATGTTTGCCGAGGGCGATGCCGACTTCCTGCTTTGCTACAGCCCGCCGGACTTGCCGGTGATGCTGGATGACGCGCGCTACCAGTTCCACCTGGCCGGCGTGGAGCGGCTGGTGTGTGTGAGCGCCGCCGATGCGCGCGGCGCGCCGCTGCACCGGCTGGCGACCGGCAAAGCTGCGGCGAAGCCGGTACCCATGATCGCCTACGCCGAGACCCTGACACTTGGCCGCATGGTCAACCAGGAGATCGCGCGCCGCAAGCTGGCGCCGCGGCTGGACGTGATCGCGGTCAGCGACTTTGCCGAGTCGGTGCACGAGATGGTGCGCCAGCGCATGGGCCTGGCCTGGCTGCCGGCACGGCTGATTGCCGACGACCTGCACGCCGGGCGCCTGGTGCGCGCCATCGGCGGCGTACGCAGCGATGATGGCGGCGACCTGGCGCTCGATATCCGCCTGTACCGCCCGCGCGCGCCGATGCGCCCGCTGGCCGAGGCCTTCTGGCAGGCGGCGGTGCGGGCACCGCGCTGATGCGCCTTCGGCCACCATTGCCGAATCGGCAACCCCCCTTGCCAAAGCTGCACGCCGGGCCGGTTGCGCGCTCACTACCATCGCTCCACAACAACCATTCCGGGACCCCCAGAGCCAAGACCATGAAGACCATCCTGCGCGCGGCCGCTGCCGCACTCTGCCTTGCCGCTTCCGCCGGCGCCGTTGCCTCCGCCTGGCCCGCCAAGCCGATCACGCTGGTGGTGGGCTACACCGCCGGCGGCAGCGTCGACCTGGTGGCCCGGACCATCGCCCCGGAACTGGGCAAGCGCCTGGGCCAGAGCGTGGTGATCGAGAACCTGGGCGGCGCCGGGGGCACCATCGGCGCGGCCAAGGTGGTCAAGGCCGAGGCCGACGGCTACACCCTGCTGATGGGCTCGGGCAGTGAAGTGTCGATCGCCCGCCTGACCAACCCCGCCGTGCGTTATGACGGCGAGAAGGACCTGGCGCCGGTGACCTTCGTCGGCACCCAGCCGATGGTGCTGGTCGGCAAGCCGGGCCTGGCCGCCAGGAATGCGGCCGAGCTGATCGCGCTGGCCAAGGCCCAGCCGGGCAAGCTGGCGTATGCCTCGTCGGGCGTGGGCACGCCGCTGAACCTGGCCGGCGAGCTGATCAAGCAGCAGGGCAAGGTCAATATCACGCACGTGCCATACAAGGGCGCGTCGGCCATGGCCACCGACCTGCTCGGCGGCCAGATCGACCTGGCGGTGATGGTGCTGTCGTCGGCGCTGCCGCATATCCAGGCCGGCCGCGTGCAGGCCTACGGCGTGACCAACGCCAAGCGCTCGCCGGTGGCGCCGAACGTGCCCGCGCTGGCCGAGACGCCCGCGCTCAAGGGCGTCGACATGGGCGTGTGGTTCGGCCTGATGGGCCCGGCCAGGCTGCCGCAAGCGGTGGTGGAGCGCCTGAACACCGAGATGCAGGCCGTGCTGGCCATGCCGGATGTGAAGAAGAAGCTGGCAGAAGCCGGCGTGGAAGTGGCGCCGGCCAATCCGGCGCAGTTCGGCAGCTTTATCAAGCGCGAGACGGGGCGCTATCGCACCATCGTGCAGACGGCTGGCATTCACGAGTAAGAGCTGGAGCGGGCGGCGCTGGCAAGATCCCGCCGCCCATCCTCAACCTGATCCCCAGAACACGACCCGGCGGCACCGACCCGCCAGGCACCCTGAACGCACCGATTCCCATGACCCAGCCCACCGCACCGATCGACGCCTACCCCGTCGATGTCGCATTCCCCGACATCCGCGCCTACGCCGCCGGCAACACCCGCATCCCTTATCTGTTCACCTTCGACAGCGGCCAGCCTGGCCCGCACGTGATGGTCAACGCGCTGACCCACGGCAACGAGGTCTGCGGCGCCATCGCCGTCAAGGCGCTGCTGGACCACGGCCTGCGCCCGCGCCGCGGCCGGCTGACGCTGGCGTTTGCCAACGTTGACGCGTACCACCGCTTCGATGCCGCCAGGCCCGACGCATCGCGCTTTGTCGACCAGGATTTCAACCGCGTATGGACCGCCAGGGTGCTGGATGACGCCAGCCTGGATTCATCGGAGCTGCGCCGCGCTCGCGCCATGCGCCCGGTGATCGATACCGTCGACCTGCTGCTGGACCTGCATTCGATGCACGAGAAAAGCCGGCCGCTGATCGTCTCCGGCCCGCTCGACAAGGGCATCGCCCTGGCGCGCGCGCTGGGCGCGCCGGCCGATGTGATCGTCGACGAAGGCCACCCCGAAGGCCGCCGCATGCGCGACTACGATGGCTTTGGCGATGCCGCCAGCGCGCGCAATGCACTGCTGATCGAATGCGGCCAGCACTGGGAGCCCGCCGCCGTGACCGTGGCGCAGGACAGCACCGCGCGCTTCCTGCTGCATGCCGGCGTGATCGATGCAATGGACTTGCCCGCGGGCTGGCTGCAACCGCTGCCCGCCACGCAGCGTGTGGTGCGCGTGACCGAGCCGGTGGTGGCCACCAGCATGGATTTCCGCTTTGCCGGCCCCTATACCGGGCTGGAGACCTTTACCGAGGCCGGGACCGTAATCGGCTGGCGCGACGGCGAGCCGGTAGTGACGCCGTATCCGGATTGCGTGCTGGTGATGCCGTCGCTGCGCCAGTTGCGCCCGGGCGTGACCGTGGTGCGCCTGGGCCGGCTGGAGCGCTGATGCGGGTACGCTGGGCCGGGCGCGGCTGCGCCCGGCAAGAGGCTGCGCAGAGCGGCATGGTCCGGCCCTCCTTCGGTTGACTGCAGACAGGCTAGGCCGCCGGGGCGGCCGTGCCCGCCGGCGGCGGGGGCGGCGGCAGCATGCCGGGGAACAGCTGTTCGACCAGTTCATCCAGCTTGGACGACGGCTGCACGAAGTTGCTCAGGTTGAGCCCGCCCGCGCTGCGGTTGGCGTTATAAATGGCCTTGCCGACACGGTCGCCGTTGCGGAACACGGTGATATCGGCGCTGTTCAGGTACGCAGTCCAGTACCAGGCGCTGCGCGCCGTGTACAGCGCCACCACCGGGCACGCCGCGATCGAGGTCTGCGCCTGCAGCACCTTCACCTCGAAATTGCGCCGCCGCAGCGATGAGAGAAAACTCTCGACAAAGTCATTGCCCGTGACCGGATTCACCACCACGCACAGCAGCGTGCCGTTGGCGCCGTAGTTGCCCAGCGGGCCGCCGCCAGCCGGCACCTGGAACGCGACAAGGGGATCGGTGCGGTCGGGCCGGTCGACCGGGGTCACTGCCTGGTAGGTCGAGCAAGCGGTGATCAGCAGGCCAAGGCCTGCGGCCAGCAGAGTTTTGTACATGGATGTCCTGTGTGGCTGGGGCGGGCTGCCCTGCAAGACACAGTGGCCACCGCATACCTTCACACTGTAGGCGCCGGTACGCCGATCCAATCGTCCAAACAGAAGCGCAAAACGGCCGCTTCTGCGCCGGGGTGGCGGCTCAGCCGCCCGCGCCGCCGCCTTGCGCCAGCCGACCCACCAGGACCAGGCAAAGCCCGGCAAGGCAGACCCCGATGACTACGACCTGCAGCCGCGTGACGGGTCTGCCGCCAAACAGCGTCTGGCTGAGCCAGGCGGGCGAAACCACGCCGACGATGGTGGCAACCATGATCAGGATGGCTAGGACGGACAGAACGGATTGCATGGCGGGACTCCGGAATCTAGGACAAGCGCGATCAGTTGGCGCCGCCGCGCAGCAGGCAGTCGCGCAGCAGCGGTGCGCCATCCGCCAGCCCGGCGCCGTTGCATTCCAGCGCGACCTTCTGGCCGCGCCGCACCATGGTGGCTCGTGCTTCCACCTCGCACACCCGCCCTGCCGGGCCGCAGATCTGGCGTTGCAGCAGCAGTGCGCGCACATTCACGCCGGGATCGTTGGTGCGGATATCGACAAAGACCTGGTTGCCCTCGCGGCGAATGCCGCTGGCGACGCCTTCGACGATCAGGTACTGGCCCAGGTAGCGGGTGTCGGCTTCCTTGGGGTTGCCGCGGTAGTCATTCAGCAGCGTGTCGGCCTGGAGCTGCGGCAGCCGGTCCGCGGGGCGCTCCGGGTCGATGCTGATCGGGTCGAGCGTGCCATCGCGCGGCACCCCGCGCACGACGCTTGCCGGCACCGCGCTGGCTTCGGCCTGCGCCTCGGGTGCGGCACCGCCGACATCGTCGCGGCGGTCATTGCCGGCAAACCACAACATGCCAAGGACAGCCACGGCGACGATGGCAATAAGGATTTGCTGGGTACGGTTCAACATCGGAAGGTCCTGCGTCAGTGAATGCGGAAGGCGGAACGGGATTATGCGCCCTGCCTGCCGCAAAAGCGCTCAATCGCCGCCACGGCATGGTCGACGCCGCGCTCGGCGGCCATCGCGCGGCCCAGCGTGGCGGCCCGTTCGCGCGTGGCCGATTGCTCCGCGAAGGCGATCATCGACGCCAGCCGCGGCGCGTCGATCTTGTGCCCGGCGACATAGCGCGGCGCCACGCCCAGTGCCGCCAGCCGGCCCGCCCAGAAAAACTGGTCGCCCGCAAACGGCAGCACGATCGATGGGGCGCCCGCTGCCGCGGCTGCATGCGTGGTGCCCGCACCGCCATGATGGATTGCCGCCGACACGCGCGGCAACAGCCAGTCATGCGGGGTGGCGCCTACCACGTGGAAGCTGGATGGCAACGCCGCCACGTCGATGCCGCTCCAGCCCGGATAGAACAGCGCGCGCCGGCCATCGACCGCCTGTATCAGCGCCGTCACCACCTTGTCCCGGTCAAAGCCCGCCATGCTGCCAAAGCCGATATACAGCGGCGCCTCGCCGGCCGCCAGGAAGTCGCGCAGCGGCGCGTCCGGTTGCCAGTCCGGCTGCGGCGGCATGGTCCACGCGCCGCTCACCAGCCAGTCGTCATGCCAGTCATGCGGACGCGGCACCAGCTGCGGCGAGATCGCGTACAGCGTCGGAAAGTCCGCCCACATCGCCTTGCGCGCCGACGCGCCGAACAGCCTGGAGCGCGCAGCATTGGTCGCGCTACGGAACATGCGCCACAGCACGAAGTTGATCACGTGGTGGCTGGCGCGATTGGCCCACCCCGGCATCCTGAACGGCGGCAGCAGCGCGGACGGAAAGGCCCGCGTCGGCGAGATCGGGAACATGCCCGCGCCGATCACCGGCTTGCCCAACTGCTCGCCCACCGACAGCGCCACATACGCCGTCAGCCCCGAGAACACGATGCCATCGGCAGCGCGCGCGGCTTCCGCCAGTTGTGCCATCCACGCCTCGGTGTTGTCCTCGGCAATGCGCGCGAATGCCCGCGTGGCCTCGGCGACGTTGCCGCCTTCGGTCATCAGCTTGTGCAGCGCGCCGCCGGGCGCCAGCGTCTGCTGGATATCGCCCGCCATCGGCGCAAAGGCCAGGCCGTGCTCTGCCGCGAGCGTGGCTGCCGAGCGTTCGCCCAGCATCAGCACGTCGTGGCCGGCGGCGCGCAGGCCGAGGCCCAGCGCGACCATGGGGCGGCAGTCGCCCTGGGTACCGAAGGTGATGAGGGTCAGGCGCATGGCGGGAGAGGCGCCGAAGGGCCCGGCGCCGGCATGTCAGCGAGTAGCCTGCAGTTTACTTGTACCGGCGCCTTCCGCGCCGCGACATGGGGCCGCGGCTGAGGGTATCACTTGCCGATGCAGAAACGCGTAAAGATCGTCCCCAGCAGATCATCGCTGGTGAACTCACCCGTAATGCTGTTCAGGCAATCCTGCGCCAGCCGCAGCTCTTCGGCAAACAGGTCCAGCGCCTGCGCCTGGTGCTCGGCCTGCTCCGCGGCGATATCCAAGTGCGATTGCGCATTCCGCAGCGCCGTCAGGTGCCGTTCGCGCGCCAGGAAGTTGCCTTCATTGCCTGACTGCCAGCCCACCAGCCGCAGTAGTTCACGACGCAGCAGTTCAATGCCGGCCCCGGTGCGCGCCGAGATCCAGATCTCGGTCGGGTTGGGGCCGTTGGCCGCAACCACATGCGGGCGGTTGCCGCCGAAGACGACATCGCCAACCGCGGGGGCCTTGTCGATCTTGTTGACGATGCGCACGATCGGCGAGCCCGGCGGCAGCTGGCCGCTGAGCTGGTCGTCGATGGCGTCGTCGGTCTCGGACAGGCCGTGGCGCAGGTAGTCGGTGGCGTCGACCAGGTGCAGCACGATATCGGCGCGGCGGATGGCGTCCCAGGTGCGTTCGATGCCGATGCGCTCGACTTCGTCGGCGGCGTGCTCGCGCAGGCCGGCGGTGTCGATGATATGCAGTGGGATGCCGTCGATCTGGATGGTCTCGCGCACGCGGTCGCGCGTGGTGCCGGCGATGGGCGTGACGATGGCCAGCTCCGCGCCGGCCAGCGCGTTCAGCAGCGACGACTTGCCCACGTTGGGCTGGCCCGCCAGCACCACCGACAGGCCCTCGCGCAGCAGCGCGCCCTGGCGCGCCTGCGCCAGCACGCCGCCAAGTTCGGTGCGGATGGTGGCAAGCTGGCCGCGGGCGTCGGACTGCTCCAGGAAATCGATCTCTTCCTCGGGGAAGTCCAGAGTGGCTTCCACCAGCATGCGCAGGTGGATGACCTTATCCACAAGCTGGCGGATGGCGTTGGAGAATTCGCCCTCCATCGAACGCGCCGCTGAGCGCGCCGCGGCCTCGGTGCTGGCTTCGATCAGGTCGGCGACAGCCTCGGCCTGGGCCAGGTCGAGCTTGTCGTTGAGGAAGGCGCGCCGCGTGAACTCGCCGGGCTCCGCCAGGCGCAGGCCGATGCCGTCGCCCGCCTGCAGGCAGCGCGTCAGCAGCATCTGCATCACCACCGGGCCGCCGTGGCCCTGCAGCTCGAGCACTTCCTCGCCGGTATAGGAGTTGGGCGCCGGGAAATACAGCGCCAGGCCGTGGTCGATGACTTTGCCATGGCCATCGAGGAACGGCAGGTAGGTGGCGTGGCGCGGCTTCAGCGCCTGGCCGCAGACGGCGCGCATCACCGGGCCGACATTGGGGCCCGACACGCGCACCACGCCGATGCCGCCGCGTCCGGGCGCGGTGGCGATGGCGGCAATGGGAACCTGGGGAGCAGTCATGGCGGTATTGTCGCAGATCGGGTGCAGTTGGCGTGGCACGCGGTGGGCAGGCCGCCATGGCGGGCGGGGTGGTCAGCTGGCGCCGGGCAGCGGCTGCGGCGGCGCCTCGTCCGGCATTGCCTGCGCCTGCAGGCAGTCGGCCAGCAGCCGGCGCGCGACGATGCCGTCGACAAAGCGGCCGAGCTTCGCCTGCCGTTTGACCAGCTTGCGATGCAGGTCCTTGCTGTAGCGGGATGGCAGCACCGGCGCGAACGCCTCGATCACATAGCGCAGTCGCTTGCCGGCGATGCGCAGTTCATGCACCGCGCGAGGATTGCCGCGGCGTGCAGCCTTTGCCAGCGCGCGCAGGCGCTTGCGGCCGCGGCGCACGCGCTTGCGCGCAAGGGGCCCGAGGCGGCCACCGTCACTGCGGGCGCGGGCGGCCAGATGGTCCAGGTGCGCCAGGTCGCGATGCAGCGCGGGCAGTGGCCAGTCACGGTAGCCGGCCAGGGCCGACAGCATGGTTTGCCGTGCGGTGTCGCGGCGCTCACGGGCGGTGTCGGCGATGGCCGACAGCACGGTATCGTCCGGTTCCAGCTTGCGTGCCGGGGCAATGGTTTCGGCCAGGAACACGTCCCAGTCGCGCACATCGCTGGTGGCGCGCGCCAGCATGCGCAGGTCATGCTTCCAGCGATCACGCTCCTGCCGCGGCAACGACGGCCCCAGGGCCCAGAGCACCGCGCGCGCGTGGCGTACCGCCACGCGCAGCGCGTGCAGGTCTTCGGCCTCGTCGCGGTGCAGCAACTGGGCCAGGCTTGCTTCCATGCGCGCCAGGCTTGCCTGCGTCAGCGCGGCAAAGGCGGCGGCGGGCCGCGTCTTGCGGTGCAGTGTGGGGGGATGGGCGTCGGCGATCATGGCGGGCTGCATGCGCTCAGGCGCGCATGCGGGTCGCGGATGCTTCCAGTGTAGGCGACAGCACGCCGGCCCGCTTCGGCGCGGCGTAAAAGACGCATGGATGGTTGACAGCCCCGTGCCTTCACGCTGCAATGCGCACATCCCGGTGATGCAGTGACCCGACAAGGAACAGCCATGACCACCGAACAGGAACGGCTTTTGCTGCGCGACACCATCGAGGCGGGCTTCCGCCAGACCGCCTTCGTCAACGACGTCGGCATCTCGCTGGCGGACTGCGGGCCAGGCTGGTGCGAATCCACGCTGGCCATTACGCCGCGCCACCTGCAGCATGGCGGCATCGTCCATGCGGGCGTGCAGGCCACCATGGCGGACCACACCGCGGGCGCGGCGGCATCGACCATCCTGGAGGCAGGCCAGCACGTGGTCACCGCGGAGTTCAAGATCAACCTGCTCAGGGCCGTGCGCAGCGAACGGCTGCGCTGCCGTGCCGATGTGCTCAAGTCCGGCCGCGCGATCATCGTGGTGGAGGCGGATGTCTTTGCCGAGGTCCACGGTGAATCCGTGCTGGTCAGCCGCCTGAACGCCACCATGAGCGTGCTGGACCTGGCCTGAGCGCCCTCCCACCCTTGAAAGGAAGCGACCCATGATCGACCACACCGGCGTAAGCGTCAGCGACTACGGCAAGAGCCGCGCCTTCTACCAGGCGGCGCTGGGCGCCATCGGCTATGTGCTGGACAAGGAGTTCCCGGCCAGCGTCACCGGCAGCACCGACGTGGCCGGCTTCGGCCCGCCGGGGCAACCCGACTTCTGGATCCACCGCGGCACGCCCAACCAGCCGCCGCTGCACGTGGCCTTCCGCGTGGACAGCCGCGAGACCGTCGATGCCTTCTATCGCGCGGCGCGGGCCGCGGGCGGGCGCGACAACGGCGCGCCGGGCATCCGCGCGCACTACCATTCCGACTACTACGGCGCCTTCGTGCTGGACCCGGACGGGCACAACATCGAAGCGGTCTGCCACAAGCCTGCGTAGGGCCTCAGCGTGTCGCGACGATGAACAGGCGCGGGAACGGCAGCAGCACCGACCCGTCCGGCAGCGCCGGGTACGCCTTGGCAATCTCGGCTTCGTAGCGCGCCAGGTAGGCGGCGCGCTCGGCCTCGTCCAGCGGCTGCAGGAAGGGGCGCAGGCCGCTGCCCTTGAACCACTCGACCACAGCGGCTGGGCCGCCCGCCAGCGGATGGTGGTACGTGGTCAGCCATACATCCACGCGCTGGCACAGCGGGCGCAGCAGCTCGTAGTACCACTGCGCCGGGGCGCGCTCGGCGCGGGCCTTGCTGGCGCCGGCGAGCTTTTCGGCCCACGGGCCATCCGCCGCCACCTGGCGCATCAGCCAGTGCGCGGGTTCTTCCAGGTTGTCCGGCATCTGCACGGCCAGCGTGCCGCCGGGAGCGAGCCTGGATACCAGTGCCGGGAACAGGCTGGCGTGGTCAGGCAGCCACTGCAGCACGGCATTGGCCAGGATCACGTCATAGGGCCCGGCCTCGTCCCAGGCGCCGATGTCGGCCACGCGGAACTGCACGTCGGGCAGGCGCTTGCGCGCCGCGTCGACCATGTCCTGCGAGCTGTCCAGCCCGGTCACCGACGCCCCCGCATAGCGCGCCAGCAGCACCTCGGTGGAATTGCCCGGCCCGCAGCCGATATCCACCGCGCTGCGCGCGGTCTGATTGGGGATGGCAGCCACCAGGTCGCGGACCGGGCGGGTGCGTTCGTCTTCGAAGGCGACGTATTGGTGGGCGGACCAGCTCATGGGGATCTCCTGATGCTTAGGGCAGGCCAGTAGGATACGCCTGCCGCTGGCGGTTCGCTGGGGCTGTCAGCCCGCCCTTTTCCTATTACCCCAGCTTCTTCTTCAGCAGCTCATTCACCTGCGCCGGATTGGCCTTGCCCTTGGTGGCCTTCATCGCCTGCCCGACCAGCGCATTGAACGCCTTCTCCTTGCCCGCGCGGAATTCCTCGACCGACTTGGCGTTGGCCGCCAGCACGTCGTCGATGATCTTCTCCAGCTCGCCGCTGTCCGACATCTGCTTCAGCCCCTTGGCCGCGATGATGGCATCGGCATCGCCGCCATGCTCGCCGGCCCACATCGCCGGGAACACATCCTTCTTGGCAGTGTTGTTCGACACCGTGCCGTCCGCAATGCGCGTCAGCAGCTTCGCCAGTTGCGCCGGCGTGACCGGCGCGGCATCGATGGCGATGCCTTCGCGGTTGAGCTGCGAGGCCACGTCGCCCATCAGCCAGTTGGCTGCGGGCTTGGCGTTGGCGGCACCGGCGTCGGCCACCACTGCCTCGTAGTAGGCGGCGAAGGCCTTGGTGGCGGTCAGCGTGGTGGCGTCATAGGCCGACAGGCCGTACTGCGAGACAAAGCGCGCCTGCATCGCTGCCGGCAGCTCCGGCAGCTCGCCGCGCACGCGCTCGACCCAGCTCGCGTCGATCTCCAGCGGCATCAGGTCGGGGTCGGGGAAGTAGCGGTAGTCGTGCGCGTCTTCCTTGGTGCGCATGGCGCGCGTTTCGCCCGTTTCCGGGTCGAACAGCACGGTGGCCTGCTGGATCTTGCGGCCGTCCTCGATCTCGGCGATCTGCCACTGCACTTCGTACTCGATGGCCTGCTGCAGGAAGCGGAACGAGTTCAGGTTCTTGATCTCGCGGCGGGTGCCAAATTCCTTCTGGCCGAGCGGGCGCACCGACACGTTGGCGTCGCAGCGGAAGCTGCCTTCCTGCATGTTGCCATCGCAGATGCCCAGCCACACCACCAGCGAGTGCAGCGTCTTGGCATAGGCCACGGCTTCGGCGGCGCTGCGCATGTCGGGCTCGGTGACGATTTCCAGCAGCGGGGTGCCGGCGCGGTTCAGGTCGATGCCGGTCATGCCGGCAAAGTCTTCGTGCAGGGACTTGCCCGCGTCTTCTTCCAAATGGGCGCGGGTCAGGTTGACGGTCTTCTCGTAGAACTCGCCCTTCTTGCCTTCGACCTGGATGGTGATGGTGCCGCCCTGTACCACCGGGATCTCATACTGGCTGATCTGGTAGCCCTTGGGCAGGTCGGGGTAGAAGTAGTTCTTGCGCGCAAAGATGCTGCGCGGCGCGATGGTGGCGCCGATCGCCAGGCCGAACTGGATGGCGCGCTCCACCGCGCCCTTGTTGAGCACCGGCAGCACGCCCGGCAGCGCCAGGTCCACCGGCGAGGCCTGCGTATTGGCCTCGGCCCCGAAGGCGGTGGAGGTGCCGGAAAAAATCTTGGAGGCCGTCGAAAGCTGAGCGTGCGTTTCGAGGCCGATCACCACTTCCCATTGCATGGCGGTATTCCTGTTCGGTTCTGTCTGTTGCGGTGGAGCGGCGGCGCCGCTCCGGGGTTCAGTCTGGTCTTGCCCCGGTCCTCAAGGGTCGGGGCTGGCAAGCCATGAGTCGAGCTGGGCCAGCGCGGCCACGCGGGCAACCGCATCGCCGCCGACGGTGACGCCCTGGGTCTTGCGTATGCCTGCCGGCACGTCGCGGCGCATATGCAGCTCGCTGGTGCCGTCAAAGCCGTGGTAGGCGCCCGGGTAGATCTCCAGCCGGAAGCGCGCGCCCGGCTGGCGCGCCAGCACCGCGCTCTGCAGCATGGCGCAGCGGGTGGCGGGCGTCCAGTCGTCGGCGCCGCCGATCATCAGCAGCATCGGCGCGCGCAGGCGGTAGTTGTGCTGCTGCACCGCGCGCTTGCAGCCCGGGTAGAACGCCACGGCGCGCTCCACCTGGGGCGTGCCGGCCGGCCACGGGCGGCTGGCATCGACGGTGGCCAGCACCGCCTGCGCGCCATTGGACCAGCCCAGCAGCACGATGCGCGCGGTGTCGACCGCCGGCTGCTGCGCCACCCAGCGCAGTGCGGCCAGCGCATCGGCGCGGCGCGTGCGGTCGTCGATGCCGCGCGTGTCGATGGGGTCGGAGCAGATGCCGTGGGGCCTGCCGCGCGCGCTGAAGCTGTCGGGCATCAGCACGGCATAGCCGCGCTCGGTCAGCCAGTGTGCGTATTCGCGGTAGCGTTGCTGCAGCAGTCCGGAAACGTCCGCCTTGTCGGTTCCCGCGGCGCCTGCCGCGCTCGCGCGCGAGGGGCGCGCGGACAGCAGGCCGCCGCAGCCGTGCAATGCCACTACCACGGGCAGTGCGCGCTGGCTGATGCCTTCGCGCGGCAGGAACCAGTAGGCAGTCAGCGCGGGCGTGGCCGCATCGCCGCGCAGCTCGACGCGCTGCGCGGGCACGGATGCGGTTACCGCAGACCCTGGCGCGGCCCGGCTCACCGCATTCGGCGCCAGCACGCCGGCAGGCGTCAGCGGCGCCGGCTGTGCCAGCGCGGGGGCGGGCAGGTCCGGTGTATGCGCGGATGCGCCGGCCAGCCATGCGCCCAGCCCCAGTGCCACCACGGCGCGCAGCACCGCCACCGCCGGGCGGGCGGCGCACAGTGAGCGTTGCGGGGTGGCGGGTGCGTGGGTCATGACTGGCTTCGGTGGCTTCAGCGCGTGCGGGCGCAGGCGCCGCTGCCCGGCTCGAACATCACGGGCCAGGCTTCTTCGTAGATGCCGGGGGTGCAGCGCTGCTGGCAATTGGCGTGCGCCAGCGTGACGCGGCGCGGGTCCTGCCAGACCATCAGCTTGCAGCCGCTGCCGTCATTGGCGCGCAGCTCGATATGCGGCTTCTTCTGGACCTGGCGGAAGTCCGCCAGGTTGAAGCTGCACGAGCCGCGCTTGCCTACCCACAGCTTCCACGACAGCTGCTGCACGCTGTTGTCCGACACGCGCAGCTGGGCATCTTCGCGGAAACCGTCTTCCTCGGTGCGGCGGCAATCGCCGGCCAGGTCGATGTTGCGGCTGGCGATCGGAGCCGGAGGCGCGGGCCGTCCCAGCCCGCCCGGCAGCGGGATGCAGCCGGCCACCGCCGCGGCGAGCGCGGCCGCGGCCATCAGGCGCAGGGTCAGCGAGGAGCGTGCGGTCATGTTCATGCCTTGCCCGGACGGCGCAGGTGCCAGTCGGTCGCCTGCTGGAACGCGTGCGCGGTCTGCAGCAGGCGTGCTTCGTCGAAGTAGTTGCCGATCAGCTGCAGGCCCACCGGCATGCCGGCTTCGCCGAAGCCGCACGGCACGCTCATGCCGGGCAGGCCGGCCAGGCTGGTGGACAGCGTGAAGATGTCGGCCAGGTACATCTGCACCGGGTCCGAGGTCTTCTCGCCCAGCTTCCACGCCACCGTCGGCGCCACCGGCCCCATGATCACGTCGCACTGGGCGAAGGCGCGCTGGAAGTCGTCGGCGATGATGCGGCGGATCTTCTGCGCCTGCAGGTAGTAGGCGTCGTAGTAGCCGTGCGACAGCACATAGGTGCCGACCATGATGCGGCGCTTGACCTCGGCGCCGAAGCCTTCGGCGCGGCTCTTCTTGTACATGTCGAGCAGGTCGCGGTATTCGGCCGCGCGGTGGCCGTAGCGCACGCCGTCAAAGCGCGACAGGTTGGAAGAGGCCTCGGCCGGCGCGATCACGTAGTACACCGGGATCGACAGCTCGGTCTTGGGCAGCGTCACCTCGACCAGCGTGGCGCCCAGCTTTTCATACTCGGCCAGCGCAGCGCGCACGGCCTGCTCGACGTCGGCCGACAGGCCTTTGCCGAAGTATTCCTTCGGCAGGCCGATGCGCAGGCCGGCCAGCGGGCGCTCGGCGGTGGCGCCGGCGCGCGGCTGGCCCAGCAGCCGGGTGTAGTCCTCGTCCACGCCGCCCTGCGCGGGCGTGATGCTGGTGGAGTCCCTGGGGTCGAAGCCGGCCATGGCGTTGAGCAGCAGCGCGCAGTCTTCGGCGCTATGGGCCATCGGGCCGGCCTGGTCCAGCGACGAGGCGAAGGCGATCATGCCGTAGCGCGACACGCGGCCGTAGGTCGGCTTGATGCCGGTGATGCCCGAGAACGACGCCGGCTGGCGAATCGAGCCGCCGGTGTCGGTGCCGGTGGCGGCGGGGGCCAGGCCGGCGGCCACGGCCGCGGCCGAGCCGCCCGACGAGCCGCCGGGCACGCGGCTGGTGTCCCACGGGTTGCGCACCGGGCCGAAATGCGAGTTCTCGTTGGACGAGCCCATCGCGAACTCGTCCATATTGGTCTTGCCCAGCGTGACCATGCCGGCCGCGCCCATGCGCTCGACCACGGTGGCGTCGAACGGGCTTTCATAGTTGCCCAGCATCTTGGAGCCGGCGGTGGCACGCCAGCCACGCGTGACGAACACGTCCTTGTGCGCGATCGGCACGCCGGTCAGCGGCGCGGCCTCGCCGCGGGCGCGGCGTTCATCGGCGGCGCGCGCCTGGGCCAGGGTGCGCTCGGCATCGACGTGGATAAAGGCGTTGAGCGCGGCGGCCTGCTCGATGCGGGCCAGGTACTCGCGCGCGAGTTCCTCGGCGGAGACGGAGCGCGCGGCCAGCGCATCGGCAAGCTGGCGCAGGGAGGTCACGGAATCAGCGGAAAAGGGCATGACAGTCGGTTGGCATCAGGGGTAGCGTACTGGCGGGTGGCCGGCGGCGGACAGGCATGCACGGGTGCGTCGGGTCCGGGCCGGGCGGCGGTCATTCGATGACCTTGGGCACCAGGTACAGGCCGTCTTCGGTGGCCGGCGCGGGGCGCTGGTAGTCGGCGCGGCGGTCGGATTCGGTGACCACGTCCTCGCGCAGGCGCTGGACCATGTCGCGCACGGCAGACAGCGGGTGGGCCAGCGGCTCGATGCCGGTGGTGTCGACCGCCTGCATCTGCTCGACCAGTGAGAAAAAGTTGTTCAGCTGCGCAAGCGTCTGGGCGGCCTCGTCATCGCTGGTTTCGATGCGGGCCAGGTGGGCGATGCGCTTGACGTCGGATAGAGCGAGGGCCATGGCGTGGTGGTTCGGATGCTCGGATGCGGGGGGCGCGGGCTGCGCCGGCGGCTGGCTCATGGGGCGGCTGAGTCGCACGGCCCGTGGCCTGACCGGGGGCGCCGGAGTGGCGCCCCGGAGTCGTCGGAATTACAGGTATTTTCAGGCCGTAAACGCCCGAAGCAGCAGGAATTATAAGGTATCATTGCGAGTTACCGACCCTTGGCAACGCCCACGTCACATGGCCGCAAAGCGGCCGTTGGCCGGCACGCCTGCGCCTGGCATCCACAGGCGCCGGAAGGGCGAACCTGGGTCCTCTGATTAGGCCTCTGCAACCGGCCAGCGCATGTCGCATGTCAACGACATTGTGCGCCGGTGCCTGCACATTTCCGCGAACTTTTCCGCGGGGTCTAATCAAAGGTTCCCGTAGTGCCGGCGCGCACAGTGCGCCGGCGGTGCCGTTCCCAATCCCATCCCGGCCCGGGCAGGCCCCGTGCCGGACGGCGGGCGGACCGGGAAGCCGGGAACCATTCCGTATTCAACACAACGTATTTCGTGGCCGGACCGCCCGCGGTGCCGGCCGCTTCGCCTACCCGCGAACACCACCACAGACAGGATTCCTGATGTTCGGATTTCTCCGCAGCTACTTCTCCAACGACCTGGCGATCGACCTCGGCACCGCCAATACGCTGATCTACATGCGCGACAAGGGCATCGTGCTGGACGAGCCCTCGGTCGTCGCGATCCGCCAGGAAGGCGGCCCCAACGCCAAGAAAACCATCACGGCGGTGGGCAAGGAAGCCAAGCAGATGCTGGGCAAGGTGCCGGGCAATATCGAGGCGATCCGCCCGATGAAGGACGGCGTGATCGCCGACTTCACCGTCACCGAGCAGATGCTCAAGCAATTCATCAAGATGGTGCACGACAGCAAGCTGCTGCGTCCGAGCCCGCGCATCATCATCTGCGTGCCGTGCGGCTCGACCCAGGTCGAGCGCCGCGCCATCCGCGAATCGGCGCTGGGCGCCGGCGCCAGCCAGGTGTACCTGATCGAGGAGCCGATGTCGGCCGCGATCGGCGCCGGCCTGCCGGTGTCGGAGCCGTCGGGCTCGATGGTGGTGGATATCGGTGGCGGCACCACCGAGGTGGGCATCATCTCGCTGGGCGGCATGGTCTACAAGGGTTCGGTGCGCGTGGGCGGCGACAAGTTCGACGAGGCCATCGTCAACTACATCCGCCGCAACTACGGCATGCTGATCGGCGAACAGACCGCCGAAGCCATCAAGAAGGAAATCGGCTCGGCCTTCCCGGGCTCCGAGGTCCGCGAGATGGAAGTCAAGGGCCGCAACCTGTCCGAAGGCATCCCGCGCGCCTTCACGGTGTCTTCCAACGAAATCCTGGAAGCCCTGACCGATCCGCTGAACCAGATCGTGTCGGCGGTGAAGATCGCGCTGGAACAGACCCCGCCCGAACTGGGCGCCGACATCGCCGAGCGCGGCATGATGCTGACCGGCGGCGGCGCGCTGCTGCGCGACCTGGACCGCCTGCTGGCCGAAGAAACCGGCCTGCCGGTGCTGGTGGCCGAAGACCCGCTGACCTGCGTGGTGCGCGGCTCCGGCATGGCGCTGGAACGCATGGACAAGCTCGGCAGCATCTTCTCCTACGAGTAAGAAGGACGCTCACGTGGCGATGCGCGGCCTGCCGGATCCAGCGATCAGGGCGGTGTCGCGGCGCCTCACCCGCCGGGGCCAGGCCCCGGCAGCTCCCGCCGCCCGACTGTGCCGCTCCCGTCCCCGCAAGGGCCTCGGGCGCGGCACGGCGGGCGGCGGGGCGTTTCCGCGTGGGCTCCGGCCTTTGTTCGGGTAAATGGATTACTCCCCTCCGCCGCTCTTCAAGCAAGGCACCTCGGCAGTCGCCAGGCTGGTCCTGTACGTGACCATCGCGCTGGCGCTGCTGGTGGTCGATGCCCGTTTCGACGCGCTCAGCGTGGGCCGCCAGGTTGCCGCCACCGTGCTGATGCCGGTCGAACGCCTGGTGCTGACGCCGCGCGACGCGCTGCGCACGATGTTCGACTACGCGCAGTCGTCGGCGATGCTCGCCACCGAGAACCGCGAACTGCGCCAGAACGCCGTGCAGCAGGCCCAGGCCGCGGTGCGCCAGGCGCAGCTTGAGTCCGAGAACAACCAGCTGCGCAAGCTGCTCGGGCTGGCGCAGCAGTCGGCCACGCCGGTGACGGCCGCCGAGATCCTGTATGACGCGCGCGATCCCTACAGCCAGCGCATCGTGATCGACAAGGGCAGCCAGCACGGCCTGCGTGCCGGCTACCCGGTGATCGACGAGCGCGGCGTGGTGGGGCAGGTCACGCGCGTGTCGCCGTTCCAGTCCGAGGTGACGCTGCTGACCGACAAGGACCAGGCCATCCCCGTGCAGGTGGTGCGCAACGGCCTGCGCAGCGTGGCCTTCGGCGGCGCGCGCGCGGGCCAGCTGGACCTGCGCTTCATGGCCGCCGCCGCCGACCTGCAGCAGGGCGACCTGCTGGTGACCTCTGGCCTGGACGGCACCTACCCGCCGGGCCTGCCGGTGGCAAAGATCATCCATATCGAGCGCAAGGCCGATACCGCGTTCTCGCGCGTGTACTGCGAGCCGGTGGCCGGCGTGCGCGCGCACCGCCAGCTGCTGGTGGTGCGCTACGACGCGGCCATCCCCGCGCGCGAAACGGTCGAGGCCAAGCCGGAGGCGCCGGTCAGGGGCGCCAAGTCCGCCGCGGCGCGCGCAGCCGCCGACAGCGCGGCGGCTGCCAAGGCCGCGCCCGCCAAGGAGGCACCACGGTGACCAATCCCCAATACCTGCTGCGGCCGGTCAATCCCGCCTTTATCGCCTTCAGCTTCGTGCTGGCGTTCCTGTTCAACCTGATGCCCTGGGGCACCACGCTGTGGGTCCCCGACATGGTGGCGCTGGTGCTGGTGTTCTGGAACATCCACCAGCCGCGCAAGGTGGGCATGGGCGTGGCCTTCCTGCTGGGCCTGCTGATGGACGTGCACGATGCCCGGCTGCTGGGCGAGCACGCGCTGGCCTACACCCTGCTGGCCTACTTTGCTATCACCATCCACCGCCGCGTGCTGTGGTTCACCGTCTATACCCAGGCGCTGCACGTGCTGCCGCTGCTGTTCATCGTGCATGCGGTGCCGGTGCTGATCCGGCTGGCCATGGGCGCGCCGCTGCCGGGCTGGCCACTGTTGCTGGCGCCGGCGATCGAGGCGCTGCTGTGGCCGCTGGCCACCAGCCTGCTGCTGGCGCCGCAGCGCCGTTCGAGCGATGTCGACGAGACGCGTCCGATCTGACGCCGCACGCATCTGACCGCACCTAAACGCTCATCCCTGGCCTACGCAGTACCATGACCGAAATCCGCAACGTCGAACTGGAAATCGGCCGCTTCCGCATCCGCGTGGCGGCTGCGGCCCTGTTCACGGTGATCTGCTTTGGCCTGCTGTTCACGCGCTTCCTGTGGCTGCAGTGGTACAAGCATGACCAGTACTCGGCCAAGGCCGAGGACAACCGCATCTCGGTGGCGCCGATCGAGCCCAACCGCGGCATCATCATGGACCGCAACGGGCTCGTGCTGGCGCGCAATTATTCGGCGTACACGCTGGAGATCACGCCGTCCAAGCTGACCGATACGCTGGACAACACCATCGAGAGCCTGTCCGGGCTGGTGGATATCCAGCCGCGCGACCGGCGCCGCTTCAAGCGGCTGATGGAAGAGTCGCGCAGCTTTGAAAGCCTGCCGATCCGCAGCCAGCTGACCGACGAGGAAGTGGCGCGCTTTTCCGCGCAGCGCTTTCGCTTCCCGGGCGTGGACGTGCGCGCGCGGCTGTTCCGCCAGTACCCGCTGGGCGAGTCGGCCTCGCACGTGATCGGCTACCTCGGCCGCATCTCGCAGCGCGACCAGGAACGCATCGAGGCCATGGACGAGGCCAACGATGCCGAGGGCGCCAAGTACGATCCGCGCAAGGATGCCGACAACTACAAGGGCACCAACTACATCGGCAAGATCGGCCTGGAGCAGAGCTACGAGAGCGAGCTGCACGGACTGACCGGTTTCGAGGAAGTGGAAGTGAGCGCGGGCGGGCGCCCCATCCGCACGCTTTCGACCTCACCCGCCACGCCCGGCAACAACCTGATCCTGTCGCTCGACATCCGCCTGCAGCAGCTGGCCGAGGCGCTCTACGGCGACCGCCGCGGCGCGCTGGTAGCGATCGAGCCAGCCACCGGCGACATCCTGGCCTTTGTCTCCAAGCCGACCTACGACCCCAATCTGTTCGTCGAAGGCATCGACACCAATACCTGGAATGAGCTCAACAACTCGCCCGACAAGCCGCTCCTGAACCGGCCCCTCAGGGGCACCTACCCGCCCGGCTCGACCTACAAGCCGTTCATGGCGCTGGCGGCGCTGACCACCGGCAAGCGCACCGCGGCCTGGGGCATGCACGATCCCGGCTTCTTCACGCTGGGCAACCATACCTTCCGCGACGACAAGCCGGGCGGCCACGGCTGGGTCGACATGCACAGCTCGATTGTGCAATCGTGCGACACCTACTACTACGCGCTGGCGCGCGACATGGGCGTCAACGGCATCCATGACTTCATGAAGCCGCTCGGCTTCGGCCAGATCACCGGCATCGACATCGAGGGCGAAAGCCGCGGCATCCTGCCGTCGACCGACTGGAAGCGCCGCGCGTACCGCAAGCCCGAGCAGCAGAAGTGGTACGACGGCGAGACCATCTCGCTGGGCATCGGGCAGGGCTACAACAGCTTCACCATCCTGCAGCTGGCGCAGGCCACCTCGGTCATCGTCAACAACGGCAGCGTGATGAAGCCCCACCTGGTCAAGGCCGTGGAAGACGCGGTCACGCGCAAGCGCACGCTGACGGTGCCAAAGGAAAGCTATCGCATTCCGCTCAAGCAGGCCGATATCGACGTGATCAAGCGCGCCATGGTGGCGGTGACGCACTCCGGCACGGCCGCGCGCGTGTTCGCCGGTGCGGCCTATGAATCGGCGGGCAAGACCGGCACCGCGCAGACCTACAGCCTGGGCAAGGGCGAGAAGTACAACCACCACGCGCTGGACGAGCGCAAGCGCGACCACTCGCTGTACACGGCCTTCGCGCCAGCGGACAACCCGAGGATCGCGATTGCGCTGATCGTCGAGAACGCCGGCTTCGGCGCCGCGGTGGCCGCGCCGATCGCGCGCAAGGTGATGGACTACTACCTGACCGGCAAATGGCCGGCAGAGCTGGAAGCCATCGCTCCGCCGGAAGCCGAGCGCATGGCGGGCCGCCCGCCGGTGGCCACGCCGAGCGTGTTTACCACCGGCCAGACTGCCAGCATCGCCAGCGCTACCGTGATGTCGGGCGGTAGCGCACCGGCCAGCGGCGCGGCCGCCAGCGCGGTGGCCGCGGCCTCGGGCGCGCACGCCGCGGCGTCTGACGCGATCGCGGCGGCGCTGGACCCGGCCGCGATCGCACCGGCCTCGGCCGTGCAGACGCTGGATGAACGCATGCTGCAGGCGCTGGGCCACAGCAAGCCGAAGGTGCCGCCGGCTTCCGTGCCGGTCGTGCCGGCCAAGGCGCCCGCGCCCAAACCACGCGTCAAGCCCGTGGCTGCCAAGGCAGCCAGCGGTGCCGACGCCACTCGCTGAAGGAGACGCGCATGGATCGACGCCGCGTCCTGTCCCTGATCAAGACCGCGCTGACCGGTTTTGACAAACCACTCTCGCTGATCGTCTTCCTGCTGTTCGCCACCGGCATCGTGGCGCTGTACTCGGCCGCCATCGACATGCCGGGCCGGGTCGAGGACCAGCTGCGCAATATCCTGCTGTCTTATGTGGTGATGATGGTGATCGCCTACCTGCCCACGCAGACGCTGATGCGGGTGGCGGTGCCGATCTACACGGTCGGGGTGGCGCTGCTGATCGCGGTCGCCATGTTCGGGCTGATCCGCAAGGGCGCGCGCCGCTGGCTCTATGTCGGCATGGTGATCCAGCCGTCCGAGATCATGAAGATCTCGATGCCGCTGATGCTGGCGTGGTACTTCCAGAAGCGCGAGGGCGTGGTCAAGTGGTTCGACTTCGTGGTGGCGCTGGTGCTGCTGCTGATCCCGGTCGGCCTGATCGCCAAGCAACCCGACCTGGGCACGGCGCTGCTGGTGATGGCCGCGGGCGTGTACGTGATCTACTTCGCGGGCCTGTCGTGGAAGCTGATCCTGCCGCTGCTGGGGCTGCTGGTGGTGGCGGTCACGCTGCTGATCACGTTCCAGAACGATATGTGCGCGCCGGGCGTGAACTGGCCGGTGCTGCACGACTACCAGCAGCACCGCATCTGCACGCTGCTGGACCCTACCAGCGATCCGCTGGGCAAGGGCTTCCACACCATCCAGTCGATCATCGCCATCGGCTCCGGCGGGGTCGAGGGCAAGGGCTGGCTCAAGGGCACGCAGACGCACCTGGAGTTCATTCCGGAAAAGCACACCGACTTTATTTTCGCCGTGTACTCGGAAGAGTTCGGCCTGATCGGCAATGCGGTGCTGCTGGTGCTGTATCTGCTGTTGATCTTCCGCGGCCTGTTTATCGCGGCCAATGCGCCGACGCTGTTCTCGCGGCTGCTGGCGGGATCGATCACGCTGATCTTCTTCACCTATGCCTTCGTCAACATGGGCATGGTCAGCGGCATCCTGCCGGTGGTGGGCGTGCCGCTGCCGCTGATGAGCTATGGCGGCACCGCGCTGGTGACGCTGGGCGCGGGCATCGGCATTCTGATGAGTATTTCGCGACAGAAGCGGCTGATCCAGACGTAGCGCAGCCGGCGTAAAAAGGGGGCCGCGGCTGTGCCGCCGGCCCCCTTTGCTAAACTGCCACCCACTTTACCTCTACCGGTCCACGCCCCATGAACGCCCAAGACGTTGCCGCCTACCTGCAGAGCCACCCCGAATTCTTCGAAGAACACGCCGAGCTGCTGGCCGCGGTGCAGCTGACCAGCCCGCACAGCCACCGCGCCGTGTCGCTGCAGGAACGCCAGATGGAAATCCTGCGCGAGAAGAACAAGGGCCTTGAGCTGCGCCTGGCGGACCTGGTCCGCCACGGCCATGACAACGACCGCACCCAGCAGCGCATGCATGCCTGGCAGCTGCGCCTGCTGGCCGAAGCCGATTCGCACGCGCTGCCCTATGCGGTGCAGGACGGCCTGCAGCAGGTGTTCGACGTGCCGGCGGTGGCGCTCAGGCTGTGGGACGTGGCCGAGCAATACGTCCATATGGAAGTGGCGCAGGGCGCCAGCGAAGACCTGCGCATCTTTGCCGAAGGCCTGCGTGCGCCGTACTGCGGCAGCAACGGCGGCTTCGAGGCGGCGGGGCTGCTGGAGCGCGACGATATCACCTCGCTGGCGATGGTGACGCTGCGCGTGCCGGTGCGTGCCGGTGATGCCGAGGCCGGTGCCGACGTGCGCGGTGCCGCCTTTGGCCTGCTGGTGCTGGGCTCGCCCGATCCGCGGCGTTTCCACGAAGGCATGGGCACCGCCTACCTGTCGCAGATCGGCGAAGTCGCCGGCGCCGCGCTGCACCGGCTGCGCGACTGAGGCGCGGCGGCCCACGCCTGACGCCATGACTGCACGCCGGCCGCCCCGCAGCGTGGTTGCGGATGTCGCGCCTGCCAGCGACAGCCCGCCGCCGGCACCCGAGCCGCTGGTCACGCGCTACCTCGACTGGCTGCGCGGCAGCCGCAAGCTGGCTGAGCACACGCTGACCAGCTACAGCCGCGACATGCGCGTGCTGCAGGGGCACGCGGCGCGCTATGCGCCTGGCGTGGCCCTGCTGGCACTGCAGACCCACCATATCCGCAACTTTGCTGCGCGGCTGCATGGCGCCGGGCTGGTCGGCACCAGCATCGCGCGCACATTGTCGGCGTGGCGCGGTTTCTTCCAGTGGGCGGCGCGCCACGGCCATGGCGTCACGGTGAATCCGGTCGACGGCGTGCGCGCGCCGCGCTCGGGCCACGCGCTGCCCAAGGCGTTGTCGGTCGAACACGCGGTGGCACTGGTCGCGCATCCTGCCGGCACGGATGCCCAGGCACTGCGCGACCATGCGGTCTATGAGCTGTTCTATTCAAGCGGGCTGCGGCTGTCCGAGCTGGTGCAGCTGGACCTGCGCTATGCCGATGCCGACGGCTACCGCTCCAGCGGCTGGCTCGACCTGGCCGGGGCGGAAGTCACCGTGACCGGCAAGGGTTCGCGCCAGCGCTCGGTGCCGGTCGGCAGCAAGGCCGTCGAGGCGCTGCGCGCCTGGCTGGCGGTGCGCGACACGCTGCTGCGCCCCGGCGCCTTGCCGGAAGATGCGCACGCCCTGTTCCTCGGCCCGCGCGGGCGGCGCCTGTCGATGCGCACGGTGCAGTTGCGGCTCAAGCAACAGGCGCTGCGCGCCGGCGTGCCGGCCGATGTGCATCCGCATATGCTGCGGCATTCGTTTGCCACCCACGTGCTGCAGTCGTCGGGCGACCTGCGTGCGGTGCAGGAGATGCTGGGCCATGCCAGCATCTCGACCACGCAGGTCTATACCGCGCTGGATTTCCAGCACCTGGCGAAGGTCTACGACAAGGCCCATCCGCGGGCCGGCCGGGCGCGCGCCAGGCCGGCAGCAGACGCGGCGGCCGCCGATCCTGCTGACGCCGACGAAGCGTCGGAAGACTAGTTCACTCCCACTGCGCCAGCACCTCGCGGAAGCGCTCGATCTCGGGCAGCAGCCAGCCGCGGAACGCCTGCACCTTGGGCAGGTTCAATGAGCCCGGCGCGCATACGAAGTACAGCAGCCAGGGACAGGCGATGCTGACATCGAACAGCCGCACCACGCGCCCGGCCAGCAGGTCGTTGTAGGCCAGCGAGGAGCGGATCAGCGCAATACCCTGGCCTTCGGATGCGGCCTGCAGCAGCAGCGAGGAATCTTCCAGCAGCAGCCCCTTGCGCGGTTCCGGCCAATCCAGCCCGGCGGCCTCGAACCACGGCTTCCACGGATCGCCCTCGCCGCGCAGCAGCGGCAGGCCGGCCATGTCCTGCGGCCGCTCGGGCAGGCGGCCGCCATTGAAGCCGGGGCTGCAGACCGGGAAGAAGACGTCGTCCAGCAGCCGTTCCACATACAGGCCGGGATAGTCGCCGCTGCCCATGCGCAGCGCGATATCGACTTCCTCATGCGCAAAGTTGACCAGCGTGTTCGACGATAGCAGCTCGACATCCAGCTCCGGGTGGCGCTCGATAAAGCTGCCGATGCGCGGCGTCAGCCAGCGCGCGGCAAACGACGGCATGGTGCTGATGGTCAGGCGCTTGTCGCGGTTGCCGGCCTGCAGCGCGCGCGTGGCATCGGCGATCTGCAGCAGCGCGTCACGCACGCGCTCGGCATACAGGCGCCCCGACGGCGTCAGCGCGACGCGCTTGCCGTGGCGCTCGAACAGCGGCATGCCCAGTTCTTCTTCCAGCGCGCGGATCTGGTGGCTGACCGCGCCGTGCGTGACAAACAGTTCCGTGGCCGCGCGCGAAAAGCTCTCGTGCCGCGCCGCGGCCTCGAAGGCGCGCAGCGCGGTCAGCGCCGGCAGGCGCGGCAGCTCGCGGTGCCAGCCGCGCGGCAGGTCCTTTTCCCAGGCGCTCTTCCAGGCCATGGTGGTCTCCAGGCGGTCGTGTGTATGTGAATTTGTCTAACAAGAACAAGGAAAATATATCGTTTTGATAGTGGCCGGGCAATCACTAATATTCCATCACCGGCCCCCGCAGTACTTATTTACTTCACGGCGATATTCGTAGGATTTAACTGGCCTGGTCCCCTTGCCGGGCCAGTTCCGGTGGCCCGCCGCGAATTCGTACTGCGCCTAGCGTATTCCCGCCGAGGCCGGCTGAACGGAGAACCACCATGAAAACCGTGCTCACAACGACCGTGTTCACACTGAATCCTGGCGAAGTCACCACGCTGTCGGTGCATGCTGCCCAGCGCCTGCATGTCGAAGAGGCCCGCGGCACCGACGTATGGCTGACCCGCGAGAAAGATTCAGAGGACTACTGGCTGCGTTGTGGCGGCAGCCTGCTGCTGCGCTCGGGTGACGAGGTGGTGCTGAGTGTAGACCCGCGTGCGCTGCACCCGGTGCGCCTCGCCCTGATCGCGGAAGCGCGCCGCCCGGCGCTGGCGCTCGCTGACGTGCCGCACCTGGTGTACCGCAGCCTGCGCCGCCTGGTTCGAGGCACGGAGTGGACGCCGAACCAGGACCAGGTCACCGCATCCTGAGGCAAAGGCTGACGGAGCATCGTCCACATCACATCGCGACCGCGGGCATCTGCGCCTGGTCTGGTCGCGTGACGCATCGGACGATTCCCTCCGGACTGACGCCCTGAGCGGGCAGCAGAAGTGACCGAGGCAGGGCCGGCGCAAGCCGGCCCTTTTCGTTACACTCTCGCCATGCATCCGATTCAAGTCATCGAACGCGGCCGCGAGGACTATCAGCCGTGTTTCGACGCGATGCGCGCCTTCACCGCCGCACGCACGCCCGAGACGCCCGACCAGGTCTGGCTGGTCGAGCATCCGCCGGTCTATACCCTGGGCCAGGCGGGCGACCCCGCGCACCTGCTGGCCCCGGACGACCAGATTCCCGTCGTCCAGATCGATCGTGGCGGGCAGATCACATATCACGGTCCCGGCCAGGTCGTGGCCTACCTGTTGCTCGATCTGCGCCGCCGCCGCCTGATGGTGCGCGAGTTGGTGCACAGCATCGAGCAGGCGGTGCTGGACACGCTCGCGGCGTATAATCTCGCAGCCGAACGCAAGCCCGGCGCCCCCGGCATCTACCTGTCCGACGGGCCGCACCAGGGCGCAAAGATTGCCGCGCTCGGCCTCAAGATCCGCAACGGCTGCAGCTACCACGGCGTCAGCCTCAACGTGCAGATGGACCTGTCGCCGTTCCTGCGCATCAATCCCTGCGGCTATGCCGGGCTGGAAACAGTCGACATGGCCAGCGCGGGCGCCACCTTCGCGGCGGCGGATGCCAACGGCGACCCCTTGCCCGTGACCGCGGCACAACAACCGGAAATCGCACAGCGCCTGGCGGCAGCATTGTGCGAGGTGCTGGCAGCGCATGAAGCCCGCGCGCTGGCTGCCGAAGGAACTGCCGCCCCGGCTGAAGCAAAGCAGCCGGGTGAGACGGCCCTGGCCTCCTAGTCAAAAGCGAAATGCACGCTGAGCGCGTGCGGAGAAATGTATGAGCGACGCCCTGATCGCCACTTCCAGCGAAGCCCCGCAGTCCCCCGCGGAGCAGTATGACCCGACCCGCAAGCAGAAGTCGGCCGACAAGACCGCACGCATCCCCATCAAGATCGTGCCGGCCGAAAAGCTCAAGAAGCCGGACTGGATCCGCGTCAAGGCCGCCACCGGCAGCTCACGCTTTTACGAGATCAAGGACATTCTGCGCGCCAACAACCTGGTGACGGTGTGCGAAGAAGCCAGCTGCCCGAACATCGGTGAATGCTTCGGCAAGGGCACCGCCACCTTCATGATCATGGGCGACAAGTGCACGCGCCGCTGCCCGTTCTGCGACGTCGGCCACGGCCGCCCCGATCCGCTGGATGTGAACGAGCCGGGCAACCTGGCCCGCACCATCGCCCAGCTCAAGCTGAACTACGTGGTCATCACCAGCGTCGACCGCGACGACCTGCGTGATGGCGGCGCCCAGCACTATGTCGACTGCATCTCGCAGACGCGCGAGCTGTCGCCCATTACCCGCATCGAAGTGCTGGTGCCCGACTTCCGTGGTCGCCTGGACAAGGCGCTGGACATCCTGCAGGCGTGCCCGCCGGACGTGATGAACCACAACATGGAAACCGTGCCGCGCCTGTACAAGCAGGCCCGCCCGGGCGCGGACTATGCGCACTCGCTCAAGCTGCTGCAGGAATTCAAGCGCCGCAACCCCAACGTGCCGACCAAGTCCGGCCTGATGGTGGGCCTGGGCGAGACCGACGAGGAAATCCTCGAGGTCATGCGCGACATGCGCGCCCACGACATCGACATGCTGACCATCGGCCAGTACCTGGCGCCGTCGAACCACCACCTGCCGGTGCTGCGCTACGTGCATCCCGACACGTTCAAGATGTTCGAGGAAGAGGCTTACAAGATGGGCTTCACCCACGCTGCGGTGGGCGCGATGGTGCGCAGCTCGTACCATGCTGACCAACAGGCGCATCAGGCGGGGTTTGCCTGAGCAACAGCGCTGCACACTGATTGAGCCGAGACGGCCGGGATTTCCCGGCCGTTTTTCTTTGGGTGCGCCCGGCAGGGCGCACTGACTTGGGGGTGGGAGTCCCCTACACGCCCGGCAAGGGGAAGTGTTAGCCA